>JADLEG010000199.1 GCA_020846275.1 Alphaproteobacteria bacterium | reverse complement strand
GGCGATGGGCATGTGCCGAGAGGCACGCGGTTCGGCCCCGCTGCGGGACCGCAGAAAGCTCTTGACGGCTCGATCTTCGAGCGAATGAAAGGCGACCACGGCGAGCCGCCCACCGGGATTCAAGAGAATCTCGGCGGCGCTCAAGCCGCGGTCGAGTTCACCAAGTTCGTCGTTGGTGTAGATGCGGATGGCCTGGAAGCTGCGGGTCGCGGCGTCGATGCCCTTGGGCGCGGGGCCGACGGCGCGGCGCACGATCTCGGCCAGCTCCAGCGTGCGGGTGATCGGCTTCGCGGCGCGCGCGGCGACGATGGCGCGCGCGACGGCGCGCGAGCGGCGCTCCTCGCCCAGGCGGTAGAGGATGTCGGCCAGCGTCGCCTCGGGCAGGGTGTTGACGATCTCGGCCGCGCTCGGCCCTTCGTCCCCCATGCGCATGTCGAGCGGCCCGTCGGCGCGGAAGGAGAAGCCGCGCGCGGGGTCGTCGATCTGGGGCGAGGAGACGCCGAGGTCGAAGGCGACGCCGTCGGCGCGCGTGACGCCGCGCTGCCGCAGCAGGTCGAGCATGTCGCCGAAGCGGCCCAGCACGAAGGTCAGGCGGCCCTGGTGGCGGCGCGCCAGCGCCTCGGCGCGCGCCGCGGCGCGCGGATCGCGGTCGATCCCGAACACGCGGCAGTCCGCGGCGGCGAGCAGGGCGGAGCTGTAGCCGCCGCCGCCGAAGGTCGCGTCAATATAAAGAGCGCCGGCGCGCGGGTTCAGCGCCGCCAGCACCTCGCGCACCATCACCGGGCGGTGGGCAAGGGCGTCGGTCACTGGCCGCCCCCCAGGATTTTGTCGGCCGCGGCGAGCCCGTCCTGCAGCATCGCCTGGGCGCGCGCGGTGAAAGCGCCGGCCTCCCAAATCTCGAAGAACGGGCCCTGGCCGACGAAGGTGACCTGCTCGGGCGTGCCGAGATGCGTCACGAACTGGTCCGGCAGCACGATGCGCCCGTCGCCGTCGAAGGCGAGGTCGCGGGCCTGGCCGAGCAGCATCTGGATCGTCTGGCTGGTGCCGCCCGGCATCACCTGGGTGGGGTCGATGCTGGCGCTCATCTGGTCCAGCCGATCGGCGCCGGAGCATTCCAGCACGCGATGCTTGGAACCGTGGCGCAGCGACGGGAAGGCGACGATGCCTTCGAAGGGCTGGTTCTTGAGGCGGTTGCGGAACTCGGCCGGGACAGAGACTCGCGCCTTCTTGTCCAACCGGTGCTTTTCAAATGTTCCGCGAAAAAAAGCGGCCACGGCACGTTCCCACCCACCCCTGAACTGCCGTCCCTCGGGAAGCGCTCGATCCGGAGAATCGATGGCTGTCCGTCATTGGGACGATATGGGATATCATGGTATTTTCTGGGCGTCAACGGGCAACTAAGGGATTTTCCTGTTTATTCCGCGTTTTAGGCAAGTTCCCCTGGGACCGCCGAAGGACTCGCGGGGACTCCCCGAGGTTTCTCCAATGCCGGGCCAGTAAAACACCCGAGCCGAACCAGGCTCTGTTCTTGCAATGTTCCGGTTCGGGCGAGCGCCGCGTGGAGCCGTCGCCGCGCGGGTCGAATGGGCGGCGCCGGCGCAGGACCCTGCACCTGACTTTTCGGCCGGGAAGAAATTTGCCAGACGGCCTATAAGCCGGGTTCTGTCCTGGCCTCGCGGCCAGGGACGGTCATTCCTCTGGGGCGCCCGTTGCCGAGCGCCTCGCGCGACCGACCCGGGCGACGGCGCTGGAACCCGCCTGCCGGCGTTGCCGCCGGCGTGTCGCCCCTATTTGGTCTTGCTCCCGATGGGGTTTGCCCTGCCGCCTCCGTCGCCGGGGGCGCGGTGCGCTCTTACCGCACCATTTCACCCTTGCCGGCACGCCCTCGCGGGCGCAGGCCGGCGGTATGTTTCTGTGGCACTTTCCCTGAGGTCGCCCTCGCCGGGCGTTACCCGGCACCGCGTTCCCGTGGAGCCCGGACTTTCCTCCACCCGCCGCCGTCCCTCGCGGGAGAAGCGGCGAACAGCGACCGTCCGGCCGTCTGGCGAGGGGAAGATAGGCGTCGTCTCGGCATATCGCAAGAAAGGGCGCCAATGGAGCCAAAGCCCGCGTCATGACATGTTGCGAGACGACATCGAGATCGACTATTCTTTTTGAGATCAATGTCGATATAATTTCCCGCATTAATAAACATCGGGGGAACCATGGTTAAGCCAGGAAGAGACTTCATCGAGCGCTACCTTCCCAGCGATGACGAAGGCTTCGAAAAAGCAATGAGGCTGTCCAACGAGCAGCTGGCCGATGCGGAAAGACAATTGATCGCGAAGCGGCGTGATGCGTTGGGCATCCGGCCGATCACATCAACCGAGGAAGGCGAAGCCAATGTTGGCGTCCAATATGCCGGTCAGGGCCTGGTGGGCGTGGCACTCTCCGGCGGCGGCATTCGTGCGGCGACGTTCAGCTTGGGAATTCTTCAGTTCCTCGCCAACAAGCGGCTGCTCAAGCATGTCGACTATCTCTCCACGGTCTCTGGCGGCGGCTATATCGGCTCTTCCCTGACGTGGTTTCTCCACAACAATCTGAATGGAGAAGCGTATGACGTTGAGCATGCGTTTCCCTACGGTGCCGACTCGCCGAAGCCCTCCGACCCGATCATTCCCAATTCGCACCTCGAATTTCTGCGCCATCGCGGCAACTATCTCGTGCCGGGCAAGGGCATCACGCTGGCATCGGGCATCGCGGTCGTCCTGCGCGGAGCGATGCTGAACCTCGGCGTTTGGGTTCCGCTGATCTCGGTGCTGTTTGCGCTTATCCTCTGGCCAATGCAGTGCTGGCGCGAGCCGATCGCACAATGGGCCCAACTGCTTTGCTGGCCCCCGGTCGACGGCTTGATGCGGCTGGTTCTCGGGTCGGATTGTTGTGGCGAACCCACCGGCGAGACGCAGCTTGTCTTTGCAAGCTTCTTCTGCGCTCTCGTCTTGTTCGCGGCGGGTATTTTCGCGTTCACGATCGCTTGCGCTGTCTATTCGTTCAAGAGCTACAGGAGTTCGCGCGACCCTGCCGCGCAGTACGACTATCGGCGAAATTTCGAGATTGCGATGGGAAGGGTGCTCGTTGGCTTGATCGCCGGGCCCGCCGTCCTGGCCTCGCTTCCGATCCTTTACCAATGGGTCGCTATCAACGGCGCGGTTGGCCTGATCGGCGGCGGTACCGCATCCGGCATGTGGGCGTTCTTCAAGTCAAAGCTGTCCGAGAAGGAGAAGAAGGAATCTCGGATATCCACGGAGCTGGTTGCCGGTGTTGGGGCGGCGCTCCTCCTCTACGGCTTTGCGCTGCTCTGCTACAGCATCGCGATCAACGTCCACCTGAGCGACAGCCCGGTCGCGGGCCGACTATTGGCAATCGCGGCGGCAGGTGCGGTCGTGTTCGGCTTCTTCGTGAACATCAATCTGATCGGCTTGCACCGATTCTATCGCGATCGCCTCATGGAGGCATTCCTGCCCGACAACGACACCGCAACGACCCAGATGGCCGCCAAGGCCGACGTCGGCATGGTGCAGAACATGGCCGAGCGCTTCTACGCGGCAAAAGGAAAGGAGGCGCCTGCCGGTCCCTATCATCTCGTGAACACGAATCTCATCATGATCGAGACCGATGACCGTGAGCGCAGATTGCGCGGAGGCGAGAGCTTCATCATATCGCCGCTCTATTGCGGTTCGGACGCCACGGGCTGGCGCGCCAGCTGCGAATATCTGCAAGGCTCGATGAGCCTGGCGACGGCCATGGCGATCTCGGGCGCGGCAGCCAATCCGGACGCGGGGTCGGGTGGCTCCGGCCCGACGCGTTCCCCTGCGGTGTCGATCTTGATGTCGTTGCTCAATATCCGGCTCGGCTATTTCGTTCCGCATCCCGACCCGGAGATCGCGGGGAGCAACTTCTTTGCCAACAAGCCGCATCATTTTTATCCTGGGCTGACGGCGGCGCTCTCGTCCGTGGTGGGCTTCGGCAGTGACGAGAAACGTCGATGGCTGCAACTCAGTGACGGAGGGCATTTCGACAACACGGGGCTGTACGAGCTTTTGCGCCGCAAGAACAAGCTGATCATTGCCTGCGACGGTTCTGCTGATCCGGACTACCTGTTCGCTGACGTGCTGCTGGCGCTGGAACGCGCGCGCGTCGACTTCGGCATTACCTGGCGAGTCGCCAACGAGACGTCCTTTGACAAGATGGTCCCGAGCGATCCGGTCGGATTCCCCAAGGACTGCAAGAAGGCGACGTTTGGATATTGCGTGATGCGCGTCGTCTATCCGGATGATCCGGTTCCGGGCTTGATCATCTATATGACGACGACCCTGATCGAGAATCTGGGAGAGACGGTGTTCGGATATCGCGCCGCCAATCCGGCATTCCCGGACCAGTCGACGGCCGACCAGTTTTTCGACGAGCGGCAGTTCGAGGCATACCGGATTCTCGGGTGGTCGATCGCCGAACAGATGGCGGAGCGGACAGGGATTTCCGAGCGCGACACGGCAGGAGGGAAATACATCGTCGTGCCCCGCGCGGCATAGCGGGCGTTTCAGGCGATAGCGGCCCGGAACTTGCCGGTTTCAAGCGCCAGCGCCGCCGTCTCTGCGTCCGCCACCCCGTCCACGCGCGCGGGGCGGAAGTGGCGCTGGAAGGCGGTGACGACGGTTGCGGTCTGGTCGTCGGCGATGCCGGTCGGTTCGATCGCGTAGCCGAAGGCGGCGAGCGCCCGCTGCACTTCGGCGAGATCGACGGGGGCCGGTGCGGGCGAAGGCGGGCGTGTCGATGGCACGGGCCACCAGCCTACGCCCGCGCGGGCGAGGGCGCGCCAGTCGAACTTTTCGCCGGGATCGATCTTGCGTGCGGGAGCTACGTCGGAATGGGCGAGCACGCGCTGCGGCGGGATCGGGTGGCGCGCGAGGATGCCGTGGGCGAGCTCGACCAGGGCTTCCATCTGCGCTGCGGGAAAATCGGGGTAACCGAGGTCGTGTCCGGGGTTGGCGAGCTCGATGCCGATCGACCGGCTGTTGACGTCGCGCTCGCCGGCCCAGTAGGCGACGCCGGCATGCCAGGCGCGGCGCTCTTCCGCCACCAGGCGGTAGACGATGCCGTGCATGTCGATCAGGTAGTGCGCGCTGACGTCGGCGCGCGGGTCGCACAGCCGCTCGAGCGCCGCCGCCGCGCTCGTCATGCCGGTGTAGTGCAGCACCAGCATGTCGATCGCCGCGCCGTCGCGCCGCGCGCCGTGGTTGGGCGAAGGCCGCTCGACGATGCGCAACGCCGTTCCGCCCGCGGCCAGGGCTTCAGGCCGGCGCCGGCGCGCGGGCGCGTTGCGCGCGGATGGCGTCGTAGGCGGCGTTGATCTTGGCCAGCTTGTCGTTGGCGACCTGCACCATCTCGCGCGGCAGACCCTGCGCCACCAGCCGGTCAGGATGGTTGTCGCGCACCAGCCGGCGGTGCGCCGCCTTGATCGTGTCGTCGTCGTCCTTCGGCGATACGCCCAGGAGCGTGTAGGGATCCTGCTCGGGCGGTGCCAGGTGCTCGGCGCAGACCCGGCGGAAGCAGGCTGCCTCCAGCCCGAAGATCGCGGCCACCTGGCGCAGGTAGTCGAGTTCCGCCGCGCCGGGCTTGCCGTCGGCGCGCGCGATCACGAACAGCGCCTCGATAAGTTCCTCCAGGACTTCCGGCTCGTTGGGGAACATCGCCGCGATCTGCCGCGCATAGGCTTCGAAGCCGGCGGCGCTGCGCCGCGCGCGGTCGAACACCCAGCGCACGTTCGCCTCCTCCTCCGGGTCGACGCGGAACAGGCGGCGGAACGCGGCGATCTCGGCGCTGCTGACCTCCCCGTCCGCCCGTGCCATCTTGGCGGCCAGCGCGACGACCGCGATGGTGAAGGCGACCGAGCGCGTGCGGTCCTCCACGGTGGCAACCGCCGTCGTGGTCTCGGCGCGGATCTCGTCGACCGCGTGGCCCGCCGCCGCGCCCAGGATGGCGCCCAGCGGCCCGCCGATCGCATAGCCCGCCGCGCCGCCGATGATCTTGCCCCAATAGCTCATGCCAGGATCGACTCCAAGAGCGGCAACGATAGCCGAGTCGCGGGCCGCAAAGCCACCCGGACGATGATTGCGAACAGCAGGGTTACGGGGAAAGGAAATATCGTACGGCCGCCGCTCGACGAATGAATCAAACAGCCTGCAGCCTTGCCTTGTATTCGGCGCTGTCGCACGACATCTATCAAGGGCGGCCAGCGACCAACAGCGCCGCCCAGATTGGGAGAAATGCCCGGGAAGTGCGTCGCGACTTTCATGAAGGAGTTCGCCATGCACGTCATCCGGACGTTGTTGCCGACCGAGTTCGGCCTGCTGAAGGAGCATC
>JADLEG010000198.1 GCA_020846275.1 Alphaproteobacteria bacterium | reverse complement strand
TGGCGCTGCGCTTCGGCGGCAAGATCGGCCCGCGCTCGGGCGCGCCGATCGACGCCATGGTCAAGGTGACGGCGCTGAAGCGCGATTGCTGGCAGAGCTTCGGGCCGACCCAGGTGCCGCTGGGCGACTGCGCCGCGGTCCGGATCGGCGGCATCGACGTGGTGCTGATCACCAACCGAACCCAGGCGCTGGGGCTGGAGCTGTTCACCAATATGGGCATCGACCCGGGCGCCAAGAAGCTGGTGCTGGTGAAGTCGACCAACCATTTCATGGCCGCCTTCGGGCCGATCGCCAAGAAGGTGATCTATATCGATTCCGATGGCCCGCTCAGCCGCGACTATCGCAAGATCCCGTACACCAAGGTCGCCCGTCCGATCTGGCCGCTGGACGAGAAGACCTCGCCGGGGCTGATCCTCTAGTGCCGGGACGCTAGCCGGCGCGACCGTCCGGGCGCGGGTGCAGCAGCATCCCGCCATAGAGCCACAGGAACAGCGCGAACCCCGCGGCCCAAGACAGCCCGCCGCCGATAGTCAGCGCCACCGCCGCATCGGGCAAGGCCGCCGCCAGCACGCGCAGCAGCGCGCCGGTCGAAACCGCCAGATAGGCGTAGGCGCTGCCGGGAACCGCGACCAGCTCGCGTCCGGTGTGGCCAAGCGTCGCGCGGGTCATCACGGCGAGGATCATCGTGCCGATGGCGCCGGCGCCCAGCGCATGCAGCGCCATCGCCTCGGGCAGCAAGTCGAAAAGCGCGGCGGCCTTCAGCGACAGGCCGACGACCATCCAGGCCATGCCAAGCTGGAGCACCCACAGCAGCGGCCAGCGCAGCGTCCGGTGCCCGTGCCAGCGCAGCAGCCGCGCGAGCGCGGCCAGCGCGGCCGCCGCGGCGAAACCGCCGACGATCATGTCGGGCGCGTGGGCGGCCTCGGTCAGCACCATCAGCGCCACCGAGGCGATCGCCGCCAGGTCCAGCCGGGGCAAGGGCGCGATCGCGGTCGGAATCCCCTGGGCCTTCAGCCCGCCCTGGGTGAAGGCCGGCACGATGCGCCCGCCCACAAGCGTGACGGCCAGGACGAGAATGCCCAGCGCCAGGCGGATGCCCCAATGCGCGCCGTCCGCCAGGCCGATCGCTTCGAGATGGATCGCGAGGTTGGCGCCGAACAGCGCCAGCAGGATCACGACGAACACGCCGTTGCGCCGCGCGCTGCGCGCGACGATGCCAGGCGCCTGGAACGCCGCAAGCATCGGCAGGAAGGCCAGGTCGATCGCCGCGACCAGCACCGGGCTGAGCAGGCCGGACATCCACATGGCGACCCGGCCCGCGATCCAGGTGGCGGTCAGGATCAACAGCGCGCGGCCGCGGATCGGCCCCTGGCCGGTCCAGTTCGGCACCGCGGTCAGCAGGAACCCGCCCAGCGCCGCGGCGGCAAAGCCGAACAGCATCTCGTGGGCGTGCCAGTGGACGGGCGCCAAGGCCGGCGCGAAGGATATCCGGCCCAGCCAGATCAGCACCCACAGCGGAATGACCGCGGCCGCATAGAGACCTGCCAGCGCGAAGAACGGCCGGAACCCGTAGCCGAGGACGGGATGGTCGGCGACATTCTCGATCTTCGCGCCGGTGACGGGACACGTGATCATCTGCAGCACCCCTGCCTGCTACTGTACCAGCGGCGATGTCGCGGCCTTCAGGTCCACGCCCTCGATCGACGCGCGCCCCGCCAGGATCGCCACGTATTGATGCAGGGCGCGCCGCCACGCCGCCTCCTCGATATAGGCGGCGATGCGATCCCTGACCGCCTCGAACGGCAATTCCCGCGCCGGCGCGCGGCGCGCCAGGCGGATCACGTGGAAGCCGTAGCGGGTCTCGACCGCCGTCGGGCAGGTTTCGTCCTCGCCCAGGCTCATCAGGTAGGTCTCGAACACCGGGTCGGCGTCGCCGCGCTGCACCAGGCCGAGCTGGCCGCCCTGTGCCTTGGAGGGGCAATCGGAGGTTTCGCGCGCCACGTCTGCGAAGGAAGCGGGGTCCGCGAGCACGCGCGCCAGCGCGGCTTCGGCCCGCGTGCGGGCGGCGGCGCGCGCCTCGGCGTCGTCCGGCGGCGCGGCGCACAGGATGTGCAGCGCCTCGAAGCCGGCCGGAGACATGAAGCGGCGGCGGTTGTTCTCGTAGTAGCGCCGGCAGGTCGCGTCGTCCGCGCTGGGCGTTTCGACCTCCGCCTCGATCAGGCGGTTGATCGCCGCCTCGTCCGCGGCCTGGTCGCCGTCGGCCGGGGCATCGTGGCCGAGGCGCCGCGATTCCTGAAGCAGCAGTTCGCGCACCACAAGGGCTTCGGCCGCCGCGCGCATCGCGGCCTCGGGGCTCTTGGCCGGGTGGTTCTGCATCTCCGCATGGATCGTCCGCTCGGCGATCTCCACGCCGTTGACCGCGATGCGCTCGGCGGCCATGGCGGCGGCACTCGGGGCGGCGCTCATGGCCGCAGCACCGCGCGGCCGTTGCCGCGCGCCCGCACCACCTGGTAGTTGCGGAACACGTACCAGATCGGCGCGCTCCACACATGCACCAGGCGGCTGAACGGGAACAGCAGGAAGATCGTCATGCCCAGCGCCATGTGCAACTTGAACACGGAAGGCACGTCGGCGACCAGGGCGGCGGCGTCGCGCCGCAGCGTGACGATATGCTGCGCCCACTCGGCCAGCAGAATCATGGTCGAGCCGTCGAGGTGCTGGCCCGAGAAGGGGATGGTAACCAGGCCCAGCACGAGCTGGACCCACAGGATCGCCAGAATAGCGATGTCCATCATGCTGCTGGTCGCGCGGATGCGCGGGTCGACCAGCCGGCGATGCAGCAGCATCGTCAGCCCGACGAAGCACAGCGCGCCGGCCGTGCCGCCCGACACCATCGCCAGGATCTGCTTGCTGCCGGCCGAGATCAGCCATTCATAGGCGAAATGCGGCGTCAGCATGCCGACGAAATGGCCGAAGAACAGGAACAGGATGCCGACATGGAACAGGTTGCTGCCCCAGCGGAGCTGGCGCGCGCGCAGCAACTGGCTGGAGCCGCTGCGCCAGCCGTACTGCTCGCGGTCGAAGCGGATCAGGCTGCCCACGAGGAACACCGAGGCGCAGATATACGGGTAGATGCCGAAGACGAATTCGTGGATATAGGCGCGCATCGCCGGCTCCCTCAGCTCGCGTTCATGCGCCGCAGGATGTCCTGGGCGCGGCCACAATCGCCGGACTTGCCGGGCTCGTTCTCGGGGCCGAACGTCACCGCCGCCTCCTCCCACGCACGATCCAGCGCGGCGAAGTCGTCGTCCACCGCGTCGGCATCGTCCGAAGCCGCGGGCAGGACCGCAGCACCCGACATCGCCAGCGCGGCGTCGAACACCGCGACATAGGGCGATTGGCGCTTTTCCAGCCTGTCGCGGATCGGCACCAGGATATGGGCGATATCGGCCAGCGCCGCCACCCCGGCCGCCCGGTCGAGCAGCGCGGCGTATTCCAGGTAGGTCGGCAGGTAGTCCGGCAGCTCGCCTTCGGCGATATCGACGCCGTGGCTGTTGTAGAGCTTCAGCAGGTCGACCATCGCCGGGCCGCGCTCGCGCGAATCGCCGTGCACGTGCTCGAACAGGTGCAGCGACAGCGAGCGCGAGCGGTCGAACAGCGCGACATAGCGTTCCTGCGAATCGATGAGGTCGTTGCCGTAGAGATCGGCGACCAACCCTGCCAGGCTGCCCTGCACCGGCACCGGCAGGTCGCGGTCGAGGCGCACGGCGTCCTCGATTTCGGGCAAGGCATCGATGAGCGGCCGCTCGGGATAGGCGAGCAGGGCCGCCAGTGCTTTCAACGACCGGCGCATCACACCTTCTCCTTCGCCTTGGAGGCACGGGTCGGGCCGAACAGGCTCGTCGGGCTGGCGCCGTCGGAGCAGCCGTTGCCGAAGCTAAAGCCGCACCCGCCGCGCAGGTCGAACGCGTCCTCGGCATATTCGCGGTGAGTGGACGGGATCACGTAGCGATCCTCGTAGTTGGCGATCGCCATGTAGCGGTACATCTCGTCGACCTGGGCCTGGGTCAGCCCCACGCGGTCGAGCACCGCCGTGTCGACGCGGCCCTCGACATGGCGCGCGCGCATGTGCACGCGCATCGCCATCATCCGTTCGAGCCCGCCCACCACCGCGTCCTCGTCGCCGGCGGTCAGCAGGTTCGCCAGGTAGCGCACGGGAATGCGCAGCTTGCGGACGTCGGGCAGCGCGCCGTCGAAGCCGACCTTGCCGGCATCGGCCGCGGCCTGGATCGGCGACAGCGGCGGCACGTACCACACCATCGGCAGGGTGCGGAACTCGGGATGCAGCGGGAAGGCAACCTTCCAGTCGATCGCCATCTTGTAGGTCGGCGAGCGCTGCGCGGCATCCAGCCAGGCCTGCGGCACGCCGTCCTTCAGCGCCTGCGCGATCACCTGCGGATCGTACGGGTTGAGGAAGACGCTGAGCTGCGCCGGGTAGAGGTCCTTCTCGTTGGCGACGCTGGCCGCCTCGCCGATGCGGTCGGCGTCATAGAGCAGCACGCCCAGGTAGCGGATGCGGCCGACGCAGGTCTCCGAGCACACCGTCGGCTCGCCGGCTTCGATGCGGGGGTAGCAGAAGGTGCACTTCTCGGCCTTGCCGGACTGCCAGTTGTAGTAGATCTTCTTGTACGGGCAGGCGCTGACGCACATCCGCCAGCCGCGGCACTTGTCCTGGTCGATCAGGACGATGCCGTCCTCCTCGCGCTTGTAGATCGACCCCGACGGGCAGGACGCCACGCAGCTCGGGTTCAGGCAGTGCTCGCACAGCCGCGGCAGGTAGAACATGAAGGTGTTCTCGAACTGCCCGTAGATCTCCTTCTGCACGTTGTCGAAGTTCTTGTCCTTCGACCGCTTGGCGAACTCGGTGCCGAGGATCTCCTCCCAGTTCGGGCCCCACTCGATCTTCTCCATGCGCTGGCCCGTGATCAGCGAAACCGGCCGCGCCACCGGCATCGCCTCGCTCTCCGGCGCGCGCTGCAGGTGCTCGTAGTCGAAGGTGAAGGGCTCGTAGTAGTCGTCGATCTCCGGCATGTTCGGGTTGGCGAAGATGTTGGCCAGGACGCGCCACTTGCCGCCGATGCGCGGCTGGATCTTGCCGGAGCGCTTGCGCTGCCAGCCGCCCTTCCAGCGGTCCTGGTTCTCCCAGTCCTTGGGATAGCCGATGCCGGGCTTGGTCTCGACGTTGTTGAACCAGGCGTATTCCACGCCTTCGCGGCTGGTCCACACGTTCTTGCAGGTGACGGAACAGGTGTGGCACCCGATGCACTTGTCGAGGTTCAGCACCATCGCGATCTGCGCGCGAACTTTCATGGCTTGGCCCTCCTACTCGGCGGCCTGGGCGGACGCGGCCGGCCGCTCGAGCCAGTCCACATTCGCCATCTTGCGCACGATGACGAACTCGTCCCGGTTCGTCCCGATCGTGCCGTGGTAGTTGAAACCGTAGCTCTGCTGCGCGTAGCCGCCGATCATATGGGTCGGCTTCGGGCAGGTGCGGGTGACGGAGTTGTGGATGCCGCCGCGGGCATGCGTTATCTCGCTGCCCGGAACGTTCACGATCTTCTCCTGCGCGTGATACATCAGCACCATGCCGGAAGGCACGCGCTGGCTCACCACGGCGCGGGCGACCAGCGCGCCGTTCAGGTTGAACGCCTCGATCCAGTCGTTGTCCTCGATGCCCACCTTCTTGGCGTCGACCTCGCTCAGCCACACGATCGGCCCGCCGCGTGACAGCGTCAGCATCAGCAGATTGTCGGTATAGGTGCTGTGGATGCCCCATTTCTGGTGCGGCGTGATGAAGTTCAGCACGATCTCCGGATGGCCGTTGCCACGCTTGTCCAGCATCGATCCCGTCGTCTTGGTGTCGATCGGCGGACGGTAGACGCACAGGGCCTCGCCGAACGCGATCATCCAGGGATGGTCCTGGTAGAGCTGCTGGCGGCCGGTCAGCGTGCGCCAGGGGATCAGTTCGTGCACGTTGGTGTAGCCGGCGTTGTAGCTGACGTGCTCGGATTCGATGCCGCTCCAGGTCGGTGACGAGATGATCTTGCGCGGCTGGGCCTGCAGGTCGCGGAAACGCAGCTTCTCGTCCTCGCGCGTGTCGGCCAGGTGCGCGTGGTCGCGCCCGGTCTGCTTGCCCAGCGCCTGCCACGCTTTGACCGCCACGTGGCCGTTGGTTTCGGGCGCCAGCATCAGGATCACCTCGGCCGCATCGATGTCGGTGTCGATGCGCGGCATGCCCTTGGTGACGCCTTCCTCAGCGACCAGGCGATTGAGCTCGCCCAGCGCCTTGACCTCGGCGTCGGTGTTCCAGCCGATGCCCTTGCCGCCGTTGCCGAGCTTGTTCATCAGCGGGCCGAGCGCGGTGAACTTCTTGTAGGTGTTGGGATAGTCGCGCTCGACCACCGCCATCGCCGGCATCGTCTTGCCGGGCACGGGCTCGCACTCGCCCCTGCGCCAGTCCTTGGGCGCGTAGGGCTGCGCCATCTCGCCCGCGGTGTCGTGCATGATCGGCGTCAGCACCAAGTCCGTCTCGACGCCGAGATGCCCGGGGCAGAGCTCGGAGAACTTGCGCGCCACCCCCTTGAAGATCTCCCAGTCGCTGCGCGCCTGCCAGGCCGGGTCGACCGCCGCCGACAGCGGGTGGATGAAGGGGTGCATGTCGGAGGTGTTGAGGTCGTGCTTCTCGTACCAGGTGGCCGTCGGCAGCACGATGTCCGAGTACATGCAGGTCGTGGACATGCGGAAGTCGAGCGTCACCAGCAGGTCGAGCCTGCCTTCCGGCGCCTTGTCGCGCCACTGGACCTCGGTGGGCTTCTGCCCGCCCTCCTCGCCCAGGTCCTTGCCCTGCACGCCGTGCTGGGCGCCGAGCAGGTACTTGAGGAAGTATTCGTGGCCCTTGCCGCTCGACCCGAGCAGGTTCGAGCGCCACACGAACATGTTGCGCGGGAAATTGACGGGATTGTCCGGGTCCTCGCAGGACATGCGCAGCGCGCCGGACTTCAGCGCGGCCACGGCATGCGGCACCGGCTCCTGTCCGGCGGCCGCGGCCTGCTTCGTCACCTGCAGCGGATTGACCGCGAGTTGCGGCGCCGACGGCAGCCAGCCCATGCGCTCGGCGCGGACATTGAAGTCGATCAGGCTCCCGCGCATCGCTGCCTTGTCGGCCAGCGGCGACAGGATTTCCTCCACGCCCAGCTTCTCGTGGCGCCACTGGTCGGTATGCGCGTAGAAGAACGAAGTGCTGTTCATCTGGCGCGGGGGGCGGTTCCAGTCCAGCGCGAAGGCCAGCGGCGTCCAGCCGGTCTGCGGGCGCAGCTTTTCCTGGCCGACGTAGTGCGACCATCCGCCGCCCGACTGGCCGACGCAGCCGCACATCGCCAGCAGATTGATGATGCCGCGGTAGATCATGTCGCCGTGGTACCAGTGGTTCACGGCCGCGCCCAGGATCACCATCGACTTGCCCTGGGTCTTGGCGGCGTTGTCCGCGAAGTCGCGCGCGACCGCGATCACCTTGTCGCGGCTGACGCCGGTGATCGCCTCCTGCCAGGCGGGCGTGTACGGCACGTCGTCGTCGAACGTCTTGGCGACGTTCTCGCCCCCAAGCCCGCGGTCCAGGCCGTAGTTGGCGACGAACAGGTCGAAGACCGTCGCCACCATCGCGTCGCCGTCCTTCAGCCGCAGGCGCTTGGCCGGCACGTTGCGGACCAGCACGTCCGCATGCTTCGAGGCAGGGAAATGCTCGTGCTCGCGCCCGCCGAAATAGGGGAAGCCCACGGGCAGCACGGCGTCGCGCGCATCGACGAGGCTGAGGCGCGTCTTGATCTCGGCGCCGTCGGCGGCCTTAGGCTCCAGGTTCCACTTGCCCTGCTCGCCCCAGCGGAAGCCGACCGAGCCACGCGGCACCGTAACCTTGCCCGAGGCCTGATCGATGGCGACCGTCTTCCAGTCGGGGTTGTTGGTCTCGCCCAGCGCGCCGTCGAAATCGGCGGCGCGCAGCAGGCGGTCGGCGACATAGCGCCCGTCGCGCTCCACAAGCTTCACCAGCATCGGCATGTCGGTGTACTGGCGGCAGTAGTTCTCGAAATACGGGCTCTTGCCCGCCAGGTGGAATTCCTTGAGGATCACGTGGCCCATGGCCATCGCTAGCGCCGCGTCGGTCCCCTGCTTGGGCGCCAGCCAAAGGTCGGCGAACTTCGACGCCTCGCTGTAGTCGGGCGTCACGGTGACGGTCTTGGCGCCCTTGTAGCGCACCTCGGTCATGAAATGGGCGTCGGGCGTGCGCGTCTGCGGCACGTTCGATCCCCACATCATGATGAAGGTCGAGTTGTACCAATCGGCCGATTCCGGCACGTCGGTCTGCTCGCCCCAGGTCTGCGGCGAGGACGGCGGCAGGTCGCAGTACCAGTCGTAGAAGCTCATGCATACCCCGCCGATCAGCGACAGGTAGCGCGAGCCGGCGGCGTAGGAGACCATCGACATGGCGGGGATCGGCGAGAAGCCGATGACGCGGTCGGGCCCATGGGTCTTGACGGTGTGGACGTTGGCGGCGGCGATGATCTCGTTCGCCTCGTCCCAAGCGACGCGCACGAAGCCGCCGCGGCCGCGGATCGACTTGTAGTGCTTCGCCTTTTCCGGATCCTCGGCGATCGACTTCCAGGCCAGCACCGGGTCCTTGTGCTGCGCCTTGGCCTCGCGCCACAGCCGCAGCAGGCGACCGCGCACCATCGGGTATTTAACCCGGTTGGCGCTGTAGAGATACCAGGAGTAGCTGGCGCCGCGCGAGCATCCCCGCGGCTCGTGGTTGGGCAGGTCGGGGCGCGTGCGGGGATAGTCGGTCTGCTGGGTTTCCCAGGTCACGATCCCGCCCTTGACGTAGATCTTCCACGAGCACGATCCGGTGCAATTGGCGCCGTGGGTCGAGCGCACGATGCGGTCATGCGCCCAGCGGTCGCGATAGGCCCGCTCCCAGGTGCGGTCCTCGTTCGTGACCACGCCGTGCCCGTCGGAGAAGGTGTCGATGTTCTTGCGCAGGAACATCAAGCGGTCGAGGAAATGGCTCATCGGACTGTCTCCGTTACTCTGCCGGGGCTCCGGTGGGCGCCGGCGGCAGGCGCCGCCGCTCGACGTCGTGCAACAGGCCGCCGCGCCGCGTGTAGAAGGCCCAAGTGATGACGACGCAGCTCAGGTAGAACGCCATGAAGCACCACAGCGCGGCCTCCGGCCCGCCGGTCATCGCGATCGAGCTGCCGTAGCTCTTCGGGATGAAGAAGGCGCCGTAGGCGGCGATGGCGGACGTGAAGCCGATGATGGCCGCCGACTCCTTTTCCGCCTGTCGCGTCTGGTCGGTGGGCGTCATGCCCGGCTCCAGCCGCGGAATCTCCTTGCGCATGATCGCCGGGATCATCTGGAAGGTCGACGCGTTGCCGATGCCCGTTGCGGTGAATAGCAGCAGGAACATCACCAAGAAGCCCCAGAACGCGTAGGGTTCTTCCTTGTGACCAAGGAAATATAGCACGCCGCCCACGCCGATCATCATTGCGACAAATACCCAGAACGTGACGCGGCCGCCGCCATACTTGTCCGACATCCAGCCCGTCATGGCGCGCGCGACGGCGCCGACCAGCGGGCCAAGGAAGGCGAACTTCAGCGGATCGACCCCGACGAACTGGGTCTTGGTCAGCAGCGGGAACGCGGCCGAATAGCCGATGAACGAGCCGAACGTCCCGGTGTAGAGCCAGCACATCACCCAGTTGTGCCGGCGCTGGAAGATGACCGACTGCTCGGCGAAGGATGCCTTCATCGAGGCGATGTCGTTCATGCCGAACCAGGCCGCCGTAGCCGAGGCAAGGATGAACGGAACCCAGACGAAGCCGGCGTTCTGCAGGAAAAGGCTGGTCTGGCGACCGCCTTCGGTCGACACCTGCGGGTCGCCGCCCAGGACGCCGAACACGCCGGCGGTGATGGCCAAGGGCACCAGGAACTGCACCACGCTGACGCCGAGATTGCCGAGACCGGCATTGAGCGCCAGCGCGTGGCCCTTCTCCGCCCGCGGGAAGAAGAAGCTGATGTTCGACATCGACGAGGCGAAATTGCCGCCGCCGAAGCCGCACAGCAACGCCAGCAGCAGGAACACCCAGTAGGGCGTCGCCGGGTTCTGCACCGCAAGACCGATGCCCACCGCGGGCAGCAGCAGCGAAGCGGTCGACAGCGTCGTCCACAGGCGGCCGCCGAAGATCGGCACCATGAAGGAGTAGAAGATGCGCAGCGTCGCCCCCGATAGCCCGGGCAGCGCGGCCAGCCAGAACAGTTGGTCGGTCGTGTACTTGAAGCCGACCTGCGGCAGCTTCGCCACCACGACGCTCCACACCATCCACACGGCGAAGGCGAGCAGCAGGCAGGGGACCGAGATGTAGAGGTTGCGCCGGGCGATGGCGTGGCCGGTGTCCTTCCAGAACGCCGGCTCCTCGGGCCGCCAGTCCGCCAGGATATGCGGCCCCAGCACGCCTTCGTGGGTCGGCCGGTGAATCTCCTCCATCTCCGGCAGTTCCGGCAGACGCGCGAGGATCGGCGCCGCGGCGGCCCGTTCCATGCGCTGGATGGCCACGTGCATCCACAGCAAAGCGCCGGCGACGAACAGGAACATCAGCATGAAGCAGCTCGTCCACACGCCGGTCAGGTCGTTCAGCGCGCCGAAGGCGATCGGCAGCACGAAGCCGCCCAGGCCGCCGATCAGGCCGACGAGTCCGCCCACCGCGCCGACATGGCCGGGATAGTAGACCGGGATGTGCTTGTAGACCGCGGCCTTGCCCAGCGACATGAAGAAGCCGAGGACGAACACGATGACCGTGAAGCCGACCACGCCGATCTCGAACGTGAAGTTCATATTGCCCTTGATGCCGCGCACCACGTATTCGGTCGGCGGATAGGACAGGATGAACGTGCAGATCACGGATACGATGAACGTCCAGTACATCACCCGGCGCGCGCCGACCTGGTCGGACAGCTTGCCGCCGTAGGCGCGGAAGATGCTGGCGGGAATCGAGTAGGCTGCGCCGATCATGCCGGCCGTCTTGATGTCGAGGTTGTAGACGCCGACGAGGTAGCGCGGCAGCCACAGCGCCAGCGCGACGAACCCGCCGAAGACGAAGAAGTAGTAGAGCGCGAAGCGCCAGACCTGGAGGTTCTTCAGCGGCGCCAGCTGGGCAAGGAACGGTTCCGGCTTGCGCTTGGCCAAACGGCGCTCGGCCAGCGACGGATCGTCCCTGGTCGTGAACAGGAAGACCAGCGCCATGACCAGCAGGCCGATCGCCCAGACATGCGCCACGGCCTTCCAGCCATAGGCGACCATGATGAACGGCGCCACGAACTTGGTCACCGCCGCGCCGACGTTGCCCATGCCGAAGATGCCGAGCGCCGTGCCCTGCTTCTCCGTGGGATACCACTTGGACACATAGGCGATGCCGACGGCGAACGAGCCGCCGGCGATGCCGACGCCCAGCGCCGCAAGCAGGAAGGTCGGGTAGTCATAGGCCCAGGAGAGGATCCAGGTGGCGATCGCCGCCGAGACCATCACCGCCGTATAGACGACGCGGCCGCCATACTGGTCGGTCCATATGCCGAGGGCCAAGCGGATCAGCGACCCGGTCAGGATCGGCGTGCCGACCAGCAGCCCGAACTGCGTATCGTTCAGGTTCAATTCCTGCTTGATCTGTATGCCGATGATGGAGAAGATCGTCCAAACCGCGAAACAAGCGGTGAACGCGATCGTGCTCATGGTCAGCGCCATCTTGCGGGCGCCGACGTTGGTCGCGGAAGTCTGGACGGGGGGCATTTGCATCGTCATGGGAATTCCCTCAGGCCGCCGTTGGAAACCCTCCAGGGCGGGATAGCGCCTATTTTGGCAATGCGTGCGCACAAGTTGTTGACCTGAATCAATCGTGTTGCCGCAAGGCGGATAAAATCGCCCTTAAGTGCATGAAATCAAACTCTCTTATGAGAAATCTCATAGTATATAATGAGAAAAATCAATTAGTATGCACCTGTACGGTCTTTGCGACAGCCAGCGAAATGGCGGAAGGCAGCGATGCGGCCCCATGATTTCGAGATGGTGCGGCGGCTTCCCCTGATGGCCGAACTGCCGCAGGCCGTGATCGACCGTTTGATCCACGGCGCGTTCGTGCAAAGCCTGCCGCGCGGCACCATGCTGTGCGTGCAGGGCGAATCGCCGGAGTTCCTGCACCTCATCCTGTCGGGTCGCGTCACCCTGCTGGGCAGCGAGGAAGGCCGGGGCGAGACGGTGGTGGAGTTCTTCGAAGTGGGCGACATGCTGGTCGCCCCCGCCGTGCTGCTGAACGCGCCCTATCTGATGTCCGCCCGCGTGGCGGAGGACGGCCGCATCCTGTTCATTCCCGCAACCCAGATTCGCCGCGCCATGAGCCTGGAGCCGGATTTCAGCACGGCCATGGCGATGCAACTGGCGCGCTACTGGCGCCGGCTCGTCATCCAGATCAAGGACCTGAAGCTTCATGCCTCGGTCGAGCGCCTGGCCGCCTACCTCAACGCGCTGGTGGCGCGCAGCAGCGACGGCCGCACGGTGCAGCTTCCCGAGGATCGCAAGCTGGTGGCCGCCCGCCTGGGCATGACGCCGGAAAGCCTGTCGCGCGCCTTCGCCGCGCTGCGCAAGGTCGGCGTCACCGGCCAGGGCCGCACGGTGACGATCGGAAATGTCGCGCAGCTGCGCGACTTCTGCCGCTACGAGGAAACGATCTAGTGCGGGACTTCCGCCATTGCCGCGTCGCGCAGGATGGACCCGTACTGACCATCACGATCGACCGGCCGGCGGTGTTGAACGCGCTGCACCCGCCGGCGCATCGCGAACTGGCGCAGGCTTTCGACGACTACGCGGCGGATCCCGCGCTGCGCGTCGCCGTGATCACCGGCGCGGGCGAGCGCGCCTTCTGCGTCGGCACCGACCTGAAGGCGCGCGCGCAGACCAACCGCGACGACCACCCGCCCACCGGTTTCGCCGGCCTCACCAGGCGCCTCGACCTCTACAAGCCCGTGATCGCCGCGGTCAACGGCCTGGCGCTGGGTGGCGGAATGGAAATCGTGCTGGCCTGCGACCTGGCGGTGGCGGCCGACCATGTCGAATTCGGCTTGCCCGAGCCGCGCGCGGGCCTGGCCGCGCTCGGCGGCGGCGGGCTGCAGCGCCTTGCCCGCCAGCTGCCGCTGAAGCAGGCCATGGGATTGGCGCTGACCGGCCGGCGGATCGGCGCCGGCGAGGCAAGGCGCATCGGGCTCGTCAACGAGGTCGTGCCGGCTGCCGGGCTCGCCGCGGCGGTGCGCGCGCTGTGCGACGACGTGCTGGCCGGCGCGCCGCTGGCAGTCGAGGCCGCCAAGCAGGTCATGCTGCGGAGCCTGGACCAGCCCGATCTCGCCGCGGCGATCGACGCGCGCTACGAGGCCGCCGAGCGGATGCTGGCGAGCGAGGACGCGCGCGAGGGCGCACGCGCCTTTGCCGAGAAGCGCAAGCCGCGCTGGCAAGGGCGCTAAGACCTACCGGTAGGACTCGGGATGCGCGCGCATCCACGCGGCATAGGCGGCGATGCCCGCGTCCAGCCCATGCGCGACGCTGTAGCCCGTGTCGGCGCGAAACCGATCGCCGGCGAGCGGGCCGCGCATCGTGGTGTAGCTTGTCCAGGGCTCGGTGCCCGGCCCCAACTCGATAACGGCGCCGGGAACGGCCGCGCGCACCGTCGCCGCTACCTGTCCCGCGGTGAAGTTCCGGCCAGGGCCCAGGTGGTAGATGTCGTGTTCCAGCCGCTCGGCACGCCACGCGGCCAGCAACCCGTCGGCCGCGTCGGCGACATAGGTGAAGCTGGCGGCGAAATCGGCGCCGCCGGGATCGCGCCGGGCGACCCCCGCCAGCGCCGCGCGCAGGAAGGCCGGAATCGGCCCGCGCGTCGGCGAGTCCGTCGCGATTGGCGGGCCGTAGACCCACGAAATCCGCACGACAGAGGCGGACAGGTCGTACTGCGTGCGATACATCCGGGTCAGCAATTCGGCACAGTGCTTGGTGGTCGCGTAGACATTGGCCGGGGACGGCGGCGCGTCCTCCAATATCGGCGACGTCGAGTCGGCAGCCTGGAACACCGAGCCGGTGCTGACCAGGATGAAGCGGCGCCAATCGTGCCGGCGCGCGGCCTCCAGCAGGTTCGCGGCGGCGCCGACATTGGACTGCACCGCGGCCAGGGGACTGGGCCGCGCATAGGCTTCGTTCGACACCGCGGCCAGGTGGATGCAGGAATCGACCGCATGCGCGGCGGCGAGCGCGGCGACGGCGGCGGGGTCGTCCAGGTCGCAGGATACCCAGGCGACGTTCGCGCCGGCCGACGCCGCGTCCGCCGCGCGCGGCGGCGTGCGGCAGGCGGCGATCACGCGCAGCCCCGCCACAGCGGCGCGGCGCGCCACCCACAAGCCGACATGGCCCGCCGCGCCGGTGACGAGCAGGGTCACCGATCGCGTCCCATCGGCCGGTCAGTCATTCCGCACCCATTTGAGAATATGCGTGGCGACGGCGACCAGCGTGCCGTGCTGGTTCTTGATGGTGATGTCGCCGTTCGACCGGCGGCGCTCGAGGTCGATCGCGCTGATCGTATAATCCACCGTCAGCGTGTCGCCGAAGAAGACCGGCGCCAGGAACCGCACGCGGTCATAGCCCAACGACACCGGCGTCTCGTCCGCGTCGTCGCGGGCATGGGCGAGGACCAGCGTGGAGGCCGTCGACATGAACCCGACCAGCAGCGCGCCATGCGCCTGCAGCCGTTTGTAGCGCGACTTTTCCATATAGGCCTTGTTGACGTGGTTCGGCGACAGATCGCCGGTGATGCCGGCAAAGAGGTAGACGTCCGTCTCGCCTACCGTCTTGCTGAAGCTGGACCGGTCGCCGACCGAAACGTAGAAGCCGCTCATCGTCCCCTGCTCCCTTGATGCTCCGCCGCCCGGCGGTGAGCCGCCGACTATGCATAGGGGGGAGCGCGGTGTAAAAGGTCGCCGGAAATTCCGGAGAGGAACCGCCTGATGAAACAGGGGATCGCGGGCCAGAAGGCCATCGTGACCGGCGGAGCGCGCGGCATCGGCCGCGGCATCGCCGAGCGGCTGGCCGCGGAAGGCTGCAAGGTCGCGGTATGGGATCGCGACCTGTCGCCGCTGGCCGGCGCCGCGTTCACGCCCGCCCTGGCGCAGCAGGTCGACCTCACGCAGCTCCCCGCGGTGGAGGCGGCGGCCAAGGCGACGATCGACGCGCTGGGCGATATCCAGATCCTGGTCAACAACGCCGGAATCAACGGCCCGGTGGTCAAGTTCTGGGATTACCCGACCGACGCCTGGGACCGCGTGCTGGCGGTCAACCTGACGGGCGTCTTCTATTGCAGCCGCACGCTGGCGCCGCACATGCGGGCGCGCGGCTACGGGCGGATCGTCACGGTGGCGTCGATCGCCGGCAAGGAAGGCAACGGCAACATCGCCGCCTACTCCGCCTCGAAGGCCGGCGTGATCGGCCTGTGCA
>JADLEG010000197.1 GCA_020846275.1 Alphaproteobacteria bacterium | reverse complement strand
CGGCTCGTCCATCACCAGGATGCGCGCCTGCTGGGCAAGCGCGCGGGCGATCAGGGCGAGCTGCCGCTCGCCGCCGGAAATGCGCGTGTAGACCTGCTCGGCCAGCGCGGCGATGCCCATGGTCGCGGTCGCCTCGCCCGCGATGGCGCGGTCGCACGCCGAGGGGGCGGCGAACAGCCCGACATGCGCGGTGCGTCCCATCAGCACCATGTCGGCGACGAGGAAGGGAAAGTACCCGGCATGGGCCTGCGGCACGTAGCCGACCAGCTGCGCCATGCGCCGCGGCCCCAGCGCGGCGATGTCCTGGCCGTCGATCGTCACGCGGCCGCCCTGGGGGCGCAGCAGGCCGAGCATGGTCTTGAACAGCGTCGTCTTGCCGCCGCCGTTGGGCCCGAGCAGGCACAAGACTTCGCCCGGCTCGAGGCGCAGCGACACGTCGCGCCCGACCGCGTGGCCGGGATAGCCGAAGGCGAGTTCCTCGACCGTGAGCAGCGTCACTGCCAGCTCCGCCGCGCGGTCGCCAGCAGCCAGATGAACAGCGGCGTGCCGATGAAGGCGGTGAGCACGCCCAGCGGCACCTCGGCGCGCGCCATGGTTCGCGCCAGCGTGTCGACCCCCAGCATGTAGCCGGCGCCGAGCAAGACCGCGACCGGCAGCAGCCGGGCGAAATCGGGCCCGACGATCAGCCGCGCGACATGGGGGATCAGCAGGCCGACCCAGCCGACGACCCCCGCGATCGACACCACCGCCGCCGTCATCAGCGTGGCGCCGGCGATCACCGCCAGCCGCAGGCGTCCGACATGGACGCCGAGCGCCCGCGCCTCCTCGTCGCCCAGCGCCATCAGGTTCATGCGCCAGCGCAAAAGGACGAGCGGCGCAAGGCCGAGCGCGACCGCCGGCAGGGCGGCGCCGACATCGGCGGCGGTCACGCCGGCCAGGCTGCCGAGCAGCCAGAAGGTGATGGCGGGAAGCTGGTTGTAGGGATCGGCCAGGTATTTCAGCAGCGCGACGCAAGAGCCGAGCAGCGCGCCCAGCACCACGCCCGCCAGCACCAGCACGAGGACCGGGTCATGGCCGCGCACCGCGTTGGCGACCGCATAGACCGCGCCGACGGCGGCGAGGCCGAAGACGAAGGCGAGCGCCTGGATCGAGAAGGCGTCGAGCGACAGGAAGATGCCGAGGACCGCGCCCAGCGCCGCGCCGGACGACACCGCCAGTATGTCGGGCGAGACCAGCGGGTTGCGGAACAGGCCCTGGTAGGCGGACCCCGCTGCCGCCAGCGCGGCGCCCGCGAGCACGGCGCCCAGGATGCGCGGCCCGCGGATGCGGAACACCACGGCCTCGACCGCGCCAGGCAGATCGGTCGTACCGCCCGAGGCCTTGGCCCAGAGCAGCGCCGCGAGCTCGCCCGGCGCCACCGGATAGCGGCCGATGGCGAAGGCGACGAGGACCAGGACGAGGAAGGCGGCGGCGCTGCCGGCAAGGCCCAGGCGCGCGCGAAGCGCATCCTTCATCGCAGGCCCTGGAGCAGCTGGTCGAGCTGTGGCTCGCTCGGCTGCTGGTGATAGAAGCGCGTGTAGAAGTCGCGCACCGCCGGCCGCAGGTCCTCGGGGAAGACCGCGGGATAGAGCAGCTTCGCCAGCCAGCGCAGCCCGATCAGCCGGTTGAACGACGGCGGGAAGTCGACCCAGCCATAGGGGAGCGTCGGCGACAGGTAGACGCGCCCGTCCTTGACCGCCTTGACGTCGCGCCACATCGGATCCTGCTTCACCGCCGCGAAGAAGTGCGCGTCGATCGTGACGATGACTTCGGGATCCCACAGCAGGATCTGCTCCATCGACACGGTGTTCATGCCGCCCCGGCCGAGCGCCGCCGCGACGTTGACCGCGCCGACGCGCTCCAGGCTCTCGACGTTGATCGAGCCGGCGAGCCCGGTGTCGAGCCCGCGCGGCCCGCGGGCGTAGTAGACGCGCGGCCGGCGGTCCGGGGGCACGGCGGCGACGCGGCGGTCGATCTCGGCCACCGTGTCCTGGGCGTAGCGCGCCAGTTCCTCGCCGCGCGCCGGCTCGTCAAGCATCGCGCCGAGCAGGCGGAACGCGTCGGGCATGCGGTCGAAGCTGCCATCGATCAGGGCATAGGGGATGCCGGCCTGCTGTTGCGTGCGGTCGGCCAGCGACACGTAGGTCGGGTTGATCGAGCCGTAGTCCAGGATCAGGTCGGGCTTGGCCGCCAGCACGACTTCGATGTTCGCCGTGTTGCCGCGCCCGGTCAGGCGGCCAAGCGTGGGCAGGTCGGCGTAACGCTTCGGGATGAAAGCGCGCTCGTCCTCACGCCAGGTATTGGTCCAGCCGATCAACTTATCCGGCGCCAGCGCGTAGAGCAGAATGCCCGCCGGCGGTCCGGCGGCGAACACGCGCTCGACCTTTGCCGGCAGCACGACCGTCCGACCGGCGGAATCGGCGATCTGCCGCGTCGCCTGGCCGAGGGCCGGCGGTCCCAGACATACCGCCCCCGCCGCCAGCGCTTGGCCGAGGAACCGGCGGCGGCTGGCCGCGGGGGGAGATATGCCGGGAGCGCTGCGCCTCATGGCGCGATGCTAGAGGATTGCGCCCAGCCGCGCAGCTAGGCGCTCCGCCTTGGATGTGAGGCCCGGTCTATCCCGGGGGCTGCACCGCCACCCAGCCGGCCGGACAATTCTGGACGTCCGGGTAGTAGCCCGCAGGGTCGTAGCAATAATAATAGGTGCCGGGCGTGCCCTGCGGCGGCGGGTTGTAGTACGGATCGGGCGTCGCCTGCGGCTCGACGTAGTAGTAGGGGTAGGG
>JADLEG010000196.1 GCA_020846275.1 Alphaproteobacteria bacterium | reverse complement strand
GGTAGACGAAGGGCTTGAACGCCGATCCGGGCTGCCGCAGGGCCTGGGTCGCGCGGTTGAACTCCGTCATCTCGTAGTCGTAGCCGCCGGACATCGCCAGCACGCGGCCGGTATGCGGGTCCATCGCCACCACCGCGCCGCCGGCCTTGGGGATCTGGCGCAGCGCGAAGCTGCCGGCGGGATGGGGCTTGCCCTCGCGGTCCTGGCTGACCGGCTCGACCGCCACCACGTCGCCCACGGCCAGCGCCTCGGACGGGCGCTTCAGCGGCGGTCCCAGCTTCTGCTTCTCCAAGTTCTGACGCGCCCAGGACATCTCGGAGAGCGGGACCGTGCCGCGCCGTCCGTCGGTGAAGCCGACATGGGCGGCGGTGTCGGTCGTGGACAGCACCACGGCCAGGTACCACTCGCCGAGCCCCTTCGGCTGCTCCAGCCCTTTCAGCCGCTGCGCCCAGTCGCCATCGGCCTCGATGTGCGCCAGCGGGCCGCGCCAGCCATGCCGGCGGTCATAGGCGACAAGCCCGGCGCGCAGCGCCTGGTCGGCGATCGCCTGCAGCTTGGGGTCGAGCGTGGTGCGCACCACCAGCCCGCCCTTGTAGAGCGCCGCCTCGCCGTAGCGCTGCAGAAGCTGGCGGCGGACCTCCTCGTTGAAGTAGTCCGCGCGCGACACGTCCGACTTGCCGCGGTCGCGCACTTCCAGCGGCGAGGCCTGGAGCTGCCGCCCGTCCGGCGCCGACAGGTAGCCGTCCTCGACCATGCGGCCGATCACCCAGTCGCGCCGCGCCTTGGCCTGCTCGGGCCGGCGCACGGGGTTGTAGTTGTTCGGCGCCTTGGGCAGGGCGGCCAGGAACGCGGCTTCCTGGGCGTTGAGCTCGTCGAGCGGCTTGTTGAAGTAGTTGAGCGCCGCGGCAGCGACGCCGTAGGAGCCGAAGCCCAGGTAGATCTCGTTCAGGTACAGCTCGAGAATGCGGTCCTTCGAGATCGCCTCCTCGATGCGGAAGGCCAGGATCGCCTCCTTGACCTTGCGCGCCAGCGACACCTCGTTGCCGAGCAGGAAGTTCTTGGCGACCTGCTGGGTGATGGTCGAGGCGCCCACGGGCCGGCGGTCCTGGCCGTAATGCGCCAGGTTGGTGATGGCGGCGCGCGCGATGCCCAGCGGGTCGATGCCGTTGTGCTGGTAGAAATTCTTGTCCTCGGCCGCCAGGAACGCGTTGATCACCAGCTTGGGCATCGCCTTGATCGGCACGAACAGGCGCTTCTCGACGGCAAACTCGCCCACCAGGCGCCCGTCGCCGGCGTAGACGCGGCTCATCACGGCCGGCTGGTAGTCGGCGAGCTGCTGGTAGTCGGGAAGGTCGCGGCTGTAATGGGTGTAGATCAGCACGGCGCCGCCGCCCGCCGCCACCGCGCCGAGCACCAAAAAGACGAACAGGAATCCTAGAAAACGAAGCATCGGCGACCCGATCGACGCCCTACCTGCGGGATTGGCTCTAGATCAACGATGATCGTGGCAAAACCGTGTCAAACCGCCCCCCGGCGGCGTGCGCCGCATTGTGCCGCAGCGCGTCAGGCACGGCAACCGGCGAGTGGCGCGAAGCGGCGCCCGGGGGCTCAATCCATCGCGATCGAGGGGGCGCACGAGATGCCGCGCCCGGAAACCGCCTCTTCCTCGTTCTTCTCGAACCACTTGCGCACCTCGGCGCAGGCGAAGAAGCGGTCGGCTGCCTTGATGACGGCGTTGGCGAAGCGCTCCTGGTGGCGCTGCTGGCGCAGCAGCCGATCGTCGGTGGGATTCGACAGGTATCCCATCTCGACCAGGACCGAGGGCACCTTGCGCGTCTTCAGCACGACGAAGCCGGCGCTGCGGTGCGGGTTGGGCAGGGTCTCGACATGCTGCTCGCGCATCTCGTCGACCACCAGCTTGCGGAACTGGCGCGAAATCTGCGAGACGTCGTCGAATTCCATGCGGAACAGCAGTTCGCGCGTGTCGACCGCCTTCTGGCGCGAATGGTCGACCCCCACCACGAGGTCGGCGCGGTTCTCCTTCGCCGCCAGGGCTTCCGATTCGGCGTCCGAGGCCTTGTCCGACAGCGTATAGACCGACAGGCCGCGCACGTTGCGCGACGCGATCGAATCGGCGTGCAGCGAGATGAACAGGTGGACCTCGTCCTTGTCCGCGGTCGCGGTGCGCTCGCGCAGTTCGATGAACGTGTCGTCGGACCGGGTCAGCTGGACGCGGAAGCGCTTGGTTGCCTCCATGCGGCGCTTCAGCACCTTGGCCATCGCCAGGGTGATGTCCTTCTCGTGCGACCCGCCGACGCTGATCGCACCCGGATCGTCGCCGCCATGGCCGGGATCGATCATGACCAGCCACTTGCGATCCTTGGGGAGTCGCGATCCCGGCGCCGGCATGGGCGTCGGGACCGGCGCGGCCGCCAGCTTGGCGCCGCCATTGGCGGGTGCCGGCGATGTCGCCACGGGCGTTGCCGCAACGGGCATCGCCGCTCCGGTCGGCACGATCGAAACGGGCTGGATCGATGCCGCCTGGGTCGTGCCGGGCGCCGAGGCCGGGCTCGTCGGGGCGGCGGGTGCCGGGCGCTGCGCCGGGGACGCCGCTTGTGTCGGCGCGCCGGCGGGGCCTGCGTTGCTGCAGCCGCGGGCGGCCGCCATCTGGCCCAGCCGCTGCTGGGCGTCGGGGAATTCGCCGGTGCCGACAGGCTCCAGCTTGACCACGCGGCGGAATCCCTTGCCATCACCGGGCGCCACGACAAAGGTATCGACGATCCGAACGGGCTGCTTGAGGTCCAGCAGCACGCGGCTGGGATTGGGTTGTCCCCCGCTGCCGACCCAGGCCCCGCCCGATATCACGCCGCGCGGCACCAGGCTGGGCCGGGCGCCGGCCAAATCCGGCAGGTCGATCGACAGGCGATAGGGCTGGCCGCTGAGGCCGATATCGGCGCAGAACGGGCCATCGGCTTCGATGACGATATGGGTTTGCGGATCGTGGTTGCCGATTCGCAAGAATCGCAATTGGTTAGGCTCGGCCGCCGCGGCCTGGGCCACCATGGCGACCCACAGCCCGGCCAGGACGAGGGGAGACGACCAAGCAAACCGTGCAAGCGGACGGACCGACATCCGGCAGCAACTCCACCCGCGCCCTTTTGTGACTGTATATAGACGCCCCGAATCGGGCGCAACATGTTATTTCAAAAGGACTTTGTGGCAGGTGGGCCACCCCGGCGCCCTGGCCGGGGTCCGCCGGGGCCCCACTTCGGCATTGTGGAACAGCAGGTACCCGGATAAGGTGAATCCCGCGAAGAGCCGCGCGTAGCGCCGAATATCCCTCAGGGGTGACGGCGTTCGGTGGTGTCGACGAGGCTGCCGGAGGTTGAGTTTCAACGCTCGTCCGGGGTGGCGTCGACGGCACCGGGGCGCGCGGTCTGAATGTGGAACTCCGAGGCCGGTCCAGGTTGGTACCGGCACGCGGCTGCCAAGATCCGATTTCGCCCTGAAGCGCCCCCGGCTTGTCCGCCCGGCGCATCGTTCGGCGAGAATTATCGGTGGCGCCGCCGGCCTCGCGATAGCACGGGCGCCCCGCCCATCCGTCCTCTTCGCGCGGATTCCGTCGGGGGCCTGTGGAGATAAAGAAGCCTCATGGCCCAGCGCATGTTGATCGACGCCACGCATCCGGAAGAAACCCGGGTCGCCGTGGTCAGCGGCAATCGCCTTGACGACATCGATTACGAAACCTCCACCAAGCAGCAACTGAAGGGAAACATCTACCTGGCCAAGGTGGTCCGGGTGGAACCCTCGCTGCAGGCCTGTTTCGTGGACTACGGCGGGAACCGGCACGGCTTCCTCGCCTTCAGCGAAATCCATCCCGACTACTACCGCATTCCCGTCTCCGACCGCGAGGCGCTCCTGGCCGAGCAGGCCGCCGCCGCCCGTGCGGAAGAGGAGGAAGAGGACCGCCGGGACCGCGAGGGAAGTCGCCGCGGCGCCGAACCGCGGGGTGACGACGACCGTCAGGGCGACGATGATGGCCAGGGCGACGACGATGGCCAGGGCGAGGATGATCGTCAGGGCGACGACGACCCGCAGGGCGACGGCGGGCCGGAAAGCCTCGCCACCCCGATCGAGGTGACCGAGGTCGGCGGTTTCGAGCCGGCCACCATCGACGCGTCGCCCGATGCGTCCGCCACCCGCGCTCCGGCCGAACCCGAACCGGCGCCGCCGCCCGCGCCGGGCGAATCCACCCCCGCCTGGACGCCGACCGAATGGGCAATCGCGACCCGCGCGGAGTCGGAACCGGCCGGCGGCGACCAGCCTGCCCCCGGCAGCGCCGCGCTCAGGATGGCGATGCCGGAGACCAGCGCCGAGGCCGCCCGGCCGGCGGACGAAGCCGCGCCCGCGGTTGAAGGCGAGACGGCGCCGCCGACGGGCGAAGGCTCCGGCGACGCGCCCCTTGCCGGCGATGCCGAGGCGCGCCAGGCGGACGAGCCGGCCGCGCTGCAGGAGGCCCGGAGTGCGGGCCGGGTCGAGACGGTCGGCGGCGACGCGGCCGACGAAGTGCCGCGCCGCCCGCGGCGCCAGTTCCGCAGCTACAAGATCCAGGAAGTGATCAAGCGCCGGCAGATCATGCTGGTCCAGGTCGTCAAGGAAGAGCGCGGCAACAAGGGCGCGGCGCTGACCACCTACCTGTCGCTGGCCGGGCGCTACTGCGTGCTGATGCCCAACACGACGCGCGGCGGCGGCGTGTCGCGCAAGATCACCAGCGCCCAGGACCGTCGGCGCCTGAAGACGCTGCTGGAGGACCTGGAGCTGCCGCAGGGCATGGCGGTCATCGTGCGCACCGCCGGCAGCGAGCGCAGCAAGGCCGAAGTCAAGCGCGACTGCGACTACCTCCTCAGGCTGTGGGACGAAATCCGCGAGATGACGCTGAAGTCGACCGCGCCTTGCCTGATCTACGAGGAGGCGAGCCTGATCAAGCGCGCGATCCGCGACCTCTATGCGCGCGATATCGACGAGGTTCTGGTGGAGGGCGAGGACGGCTACCGCGCCGCCAAGGACTTCATGAAGATGCTGATGCCCAGCCACGCCAAGCGGGTGCAGCCCTATCGCGACGAGATCCCGCTGTTCCATCGCTTCCAGATCGAGACCCAGATCGACGCGATGCACAGCCCCGTGGTCCAGCTCAAGTCGGGCGGCTACGTGGTGATCAACCCGACCGAGGCGCTGGTCGCGATCGACGTCAACTCGGGCCGCGCGACGCGCGAGCGCTTCATCGAGGAGACCGCGCTCCGGACCAATCTCGAGGCGGCCGAGGAGGTCGCCCGGCAGCTCCGCCTGCGCGATCTCGGCGGGCTGATCGTGATCGACTTCATCGACATGGAAGACCACCGCAACAACCACGCGGTAGAGCGGCGGCTCAAGGACGCGCTGCGCTTCGACCGCGCGCGCATCCAGGTCGGCCGCATCAGCCCGTTCGGATTGCTGGAACTGTCGCGCCAGCGCCTCCGGCCCAGCATCACCGAGACCAGCACGATGCCGTGCCCGCACTGCAACGGCACCGGGCTGATCCGCTCCACCGAATCGGCCGCGCTGCATGTGCTGCGGGCGATCGAGGAGGAAGGCATCCGCCGCCGCTCGCGTGAGATCGTGGTGCACGTCGCCACGCCGGTCGCGCTCTACATCCTCAACCAGAAGCGCGCGCGCCTGGCCGAGATCGAGCAGCGCTACGGGCTCTTCGTGACGGTCGCCGCCGACGAAACGCTGATCCCGCCCGACTATCGCCTCGAGCGCGTGCGCAGCGCCGCGGCGGGCGAGATCGCGGCGCCGGTTCGCGCCGAGACGGTGCTGCCGACGATGGGGGAGGAGCCCGAGGAGCTGAACGAGGCGGAGGCCGAGGCCGAAGCCGCGCCCGAGGATGCCGAGATTGAAGCCGAAGCGCCGCGCCCGCGCGAGCGCGCGCCCGACCGGCGCGAGGCATTTGCCGAGGGCGAGGAGGGCGACGGAAGCCGCCGCCGCCGCCGCCGGCGCGGGCGCCATCGCCGGCGCGATGGCGAGGATCGCGACGTCCCCGGTCGTGAGGGCCCCGGCCGCGAAGGCCCGGGCCGCGACCAGCGCGAGCGTTTCGCCGGCGCGCCCCAGCCGCATGCCGAATTCGTGCCCGCCGATCGGTCCCCGCAGCCGTTCGACGGCAGCGGCGAGCAGCCGGTCGTCGAGGGACCGCTGGCGGCCGAGGAGATCGGCCAGCCCGGTCGCCCGTTCACCGACGCCCCGGGCGGCGAGGAAGGCGAGGGCGGCGAGGCCCGTCCGCGCCGCCGTCGCGGTCGCCGCGGCGGTCGTCGCCGTGGCCGGCGCGAAGGCGGGCCGGAAGGCGGGCCCGAGCTGGCCCTGCGCGGCGCTGACGAGGATCGCGGCGGCACGATCGAGCGCGGCGCGAACAACGGCGAAGCCCCGGTGCGCGACGATGCGCCGGCATGGCCGCATGACACGGCCGAGCAGGAATTGCCGCCGCCGCCGCAAGCGCGCACCGAACCCTGGCCGCTGTCGCCGATCGAGAATGCGCCGGCGCCCGAGTCCGAGCCGACGCCGCAGGTCGCAGCGCCTGCTGCGGCCGCCCCAGCCGCTGCTGCTCCTGCCGCCGCCGCCCCTGCCGAGACCAGGCCGCCGTCCGCGGAGCCGCCCGCGCCGTCAGGCCGCGAGCACCGGACCAGCGTGCCGGCCAATGTCATCGTGGTGGACGAGACCACGCCGAAGCCCGCGTCCGGGCGGCGCGGCTGGTGGCAGCGCCTGACGCAGGGCTGACGCGCGACCCAGCGTTCAGCGCCCGCGCCAGGCGATCAGCCGCTCGGCGGCCGCCTGCATGTCGGCGGTCGCCCCGGCGAACGAGAAGCGCACGAAGCGGTGCCCGCGCTGGGGATCGAAATCCGTGCCGGGCGTGGCGGCGACGCCGGTTTCGGCCAGCATGCGGCGGCAGAAATCGTGGCTGTCGTCCGTCAGATGGTCGACCGCGGCATAGAGGTAGAACGCGCCGTCGGCCGGCGCGATGCGCTCGAACCCCGCGCGCGGCAGCAGCTCCAGCAGCAGCGCACGGTTGACGGCATAGCGCGCGACGTTGGCCCTGAGCTCGTCATGGCAGTCGAAGGCGGCGCTTGCCGCGGCTTGCGACAGCGCGGGCGGCGAGATGTGGAAGTTCTGCGTCAGGCATTCGACCGGCCTGACCAGGTCGTCGGGCAGCACCGTCCAGCCCAGCCGCCAGCCGGTCATGGAGAAGTACTTGGAGAAGCTGTTGATGACGATTGCCTGGTCGGTCAGCTCGAGCGCGCTGGTCGCCGCCTCGCCATAGGTGATGCCGTGATAGATCTCGTCCGACACCAGCCTGACGCCGCGCGCGCGGCACAGCGTCGCGATGTCGGCCAGCGCCTGGCGGTCGAGCATCGTGCCGGTCGGGTTGCTGGGGCTGGCGATGATCAGCCCGTCGATGCGCCCGCCATCGGCTTCGAGGAAGGCATCGAGCAGCGCGGCCGTGGGCTGGAAGCGCGTGTTGGCGCCGACCGGCAGCAGCACCGCCTCGACGCCCAGCGCCGTCAGGATGTTGCGATAGGCCGGATAGCCCGGCGCGCCCAGCACGACGCGGTCGCCGGTGTCGAACGCGGCGAGGAAGGCCAGCAGGAACGCGCCGGACGAACCGGTGGTCACGACGATGCGCGCCGGATCGACCGCGACGCCGTACCAGTCGCGACAGTGCCGCGCGATGCGCTGGCGCAGCACCGGCGTTCCCAGCGATTCCGTGTAGCCCAGCCGCTCGGCGTCCAGCGCGCGCCGCGCCGCCTCGATGACGCCCTGCGGCGCCGGGGTGGAGGGCTGGCCCACCTCAAGATGGTAAACCGCATGGCCCTGGGCGGCGCGCTCGTTGGCGGCCGCCAGCACGTCCATGACGATGAAGGGCGGCACCATGCCGCGGCGCGCGATCTTGATTGTCATTGCCGTTCAGCGATAAGGCATTCGTGAGTCGCCAGTGCTCCGACGCGACCCTATACTCTGTGCCATGGCGCGGCCAGGAGCCTCAAGGGGGCCAGCCCCAAAAGGGCCGGCGCGACGGCGCGGGCGGCCAATCCAGGCGGACAAGGATCGGATTTTGCACAGATTCATGCGGTCCGTGGCTCTGGCGCTGTCGTTCCTGGGCGCATTCTGCGTCGCCGTCGTGCCCACGACGGCGCGGGCCGTGTCGCTGATCCGCGACGCCGAGATCGAAAATACCATCCGGGTCTGGGCTACGCCACTGTTCGAGGCGGCGGGACTGGTGCCCGACGACGTGCACATCGTGCTGGTGAACGACCGCACCTTGAACGCGTTCGTCGCCGGCGGCCAGAACCTGTTCCTCAACACCGGGCTCCTGCTGCGCAGCCAGCATGCCGGCCAGGTGATCGGCGTGATCGCGCACGAGACCGGCCACATCGCCGGCGGCCACCTGGCGCGGCTGCCCGAGGCGATGAAGAACGCGACGGCGATGGCGATCCTGTCGCTGCTGATAGGCGCGGTCGCCGGCGTGGCCGCGGGCCGGCCCGATGCCGCGGTCGCCGGCGTGGCGGGGGGCATGACCGCCGCCGAGCGCAATTTCCTCGCCTATACCCGCACGCAGGAAGCTTCGGCCGACCAGGCCGGCGTCAATTTCATGGAGCAGAACGGGCTTTCCTCGCGCGGCCTGATGGAGTTTTTCGACATCCTCTCGGGCCAGGAGTTGATGGTCACCTCGCGGCAGGACCCGTATGTCCGCACCCATCCCTTGACCAAGGAGCGCATCGACTTCGTGCGCAATTTCGTCGCCCGTTCGCGCTACAGCGACGCGCCGCTGCCGCCCGAATGGGTCGAAATGCACAAGCGCATGCGCGCGAAGCTGTTCGGGTTCATCGAGCCGATCAGCCGCACGCTCACGATCTACAAGGACGACGACAAGTCGGTCGAGGCGCGCTACGCGCGCGCCGTCGCGCTCTATCGCAAGCCGGACGTGCCGCGCGCGCTGGCGACGATCGACAGCCTGCTGCGCGAGGCGCCGAACGACCCGTTCTTCCACGAGCTGCGCGGCCAGACGCTGTTCGAGAACGGGCGCGCGGCCGAGGCGCTGCCGGCCTACGAGCGGGCGGTGGAATTGCTGCCCAAGTCGGGCCTGCTGCGCATCGACCTTGCCCGCGTGCAGCTCGAGTTCAACCGCCCGGACATGGACGGGAAGGCGGTCGCCAATCTGAACGAGGCGCTGCGCCAGGAAGGCGAGAACAGCATGGCCTGGCGGCAGCTCGCGATCGGCGAGGGCCGCATCGGCAATATCGGCATGGCGGCGCTGGCGCTGGCGGAAGAGGCGCTGCTGCTGGGCAAGTACCGCATCGCGCTCGGCCAGGCGCAGCGCGCCGAGCGCCTGCTGCCGGTCGGCTCGCCGCCGCACATGCGGGTGCAGGACCTCCAGGTCCAGGCCAGGCGCGAGCTGGCCAAGCAGCGCGACCAGGGCGGCGGGCAATTGCCATGACCGCGACAGACTTCCGGGGAAAGGACAGGACGATGCGGATCATTTCGGCGGTGTCGCGCGGTTCCGTTTTGGCCGGGGCGCTGCTCTTGGCGGTGCCGCTGGCGGCGATGCCGTTCGCGGCGTCGGCGCAGAACCTGACGCCCGAGCAGACGCGCCAGGTCGAGGACATCGTCAAGCGCATCATCAAGGAGCAGCCGCGGCTGATCCTGGACGCGCTGCAGGACATGCGCCGGCAGGACGAGGCGGCGGCCGAGAGCCGCGCCAACGCGGCCCTGAAGCAGAAGCGCGAGGAGATCCTGCGCGACCCCAGCGCGCCCGTGGCCGGCAATCCGGACGGCGACGTCGTCGTGGTCGAGTTCTTCGACTACCGCTGCCCCTATTGCAAGGCGGTGGCCGACCGCGTGCTCGACACCGCCAAGAAGGACGGCAAGGTCAAGGTCCTGTTCAAGGAGTTCCCGATCCTGGGACCGGAATCGGTGTTCGCCTCGCGCGCCGCGCTGGCGTCGCAGCGGCAGGGGCGCTACCTCGAATTCCACACCGCGCTGATGCGGGTGAAGGAGAAGCTGACCGACGATCTGACCCTGCGCATCGCGCAGAATGTCGGGCTGGACGTCGAGCGGCTGAAGAAGGACATGGCCTCGCCCGAGATCAGCCGCTATCTCGAGAAGAACACCGAGCTGGCGGAAGAGCTGAACATCCGCGGCACGCCGGCCTTCATCGTCGGCGACAAGCTGGTGCCCGGCGCGGTCGACGCGGCGACGCTCGAGAAGCTGATCGCCGAGGCGC
>JADLEG010000195.1 GCA_020846275.1 Alphaproteobacteria bacterium | reverse complement strand
TCCTTGACGATGCCGAGGTCGAGCCACCAGGGATGCCCGGCGCCCTTGGCGGCCTCGGTGGTGTAGAAGTTCTTCAGCACCAGCTTCAGCTCGCCCGGCAGCTTCGGCAGCGCCTTCAGCATCTTCTGCGGCGTGGCCGGGTCGGCGTTGTGGATGTGCAGCACCGTCACGTGCGGGATGTTGAAGCGCTGCGCCTCGTCGTACAGCTTGGCGTTCAGCAGCTTCTCGCGCAGAAGCCCGTAGACGGTCGCGTTGAGGATGTCGTTGACCTCCTTCGGCAGCGTGTAGACCAGGCCGAAGGTGCGCTTGTGCTCGCGGAAAGCCGACGACGAAAGCGCGCTGTTGTCGATCGCGCCTTGCGCCAGCGCCCCGCCGTTGCCGAACGCGGCGATGCCGGCAAGCATCGCGGTCGCGACCACGATGCTTGCTACGTTCTTCGATCCCATGTGAGTGCCCCCCGTTTGAACGCCCCGGCAGGCGAATGCCCGCCGGTGGGGCAAATGCTAGCGGACCGGCCGAGGGCCCGGAAGCGGCGATGCGCCATGGTTGCGGCTGAAAGCCATTCGCATTAGCGCCGCGCCGTCGCGTCCGCCACATAACCGGTCGTCGCGTCGACTCGCAGCCACAGCTTGCTGTCGTTGCGGTCCTTCGCCTTGACCATGTAGAAGCCGCTCTGCAGCACGCCGACGTCGATGTCGTCGTAGCCCTGCTTGTCCAGCCGGTCCTCGATCTGGTCCTTCGACAGAATGGGGCCGCGGGGCGGGGGCGGATAGGCGGCGGGCGGCGGCGCCGGCGGATAGGCGACGACCACGGGCGGCACCGTCGCCGACGCAGCCGGCGGCAATGCGCCCTCCGGCGTCGCGTAGACCGGGCCCGTGTAGACGTAGCCCTGCGGCGTATAGGTGTAGCCCGGCCCGAGGTAGGTCGGCGCGGCGCCGGTCTGGCGGTTCGTTTCCTGCAGCGCGCCGTTGAAGCCATAGCCGGGGCGCACGACGACATAGGTCGTATTGTCGGCGAGGGCCGGCGCGGCGAGGGCCGCGAGCAGCGGCAGGGCGAGGAGGCTACGGCCGGTGAATCGGGTCATGCGGATTTTCTCCTGGCGGTATCAGTCCAGCGGGATCGCCTGGGTCACGTGGCCGGTGCCGGCCGAAACGCCCAGGAAGACCGGACGGTCCTCGTCGTCGAGCGCGCGCGCGGCATAGAGTCCGTCCTGCATCTGCAGGTGGCTGATGCGGTGATAGCCCTGCTCGTACAGGCGCGATTCGATCTGCCGCAGGTCGAGCGGCGCGCCGCGGCTCGCCACCTGGGCGGCGGGCGCGGGCTCGGCCTTCTGCGCCGGGCCGGCCAAGGCGGGTGCCAGGGTGGCGGCGGCAAGGGCGAGGCCAAGCGTCAGCGGGCGGAGATGGTTCGTCATGGTCGTTCTCCCATTGTCCCAGGTAGAACGGCCGCCCCCCGCCCGCGTTCCCGCCGCCGCGGGCTTTCCGAACCGCGTTTTTCGGCGCTTACGTCATCAGATGGGAAACATTCCGGACGATCGTGTAGCACGCCAGTCCTTCGGTCCCGCCTTCGCGGCCGAAGCCGCTTTCCTTCACGCCGCCAAAGGGCGTTTCGGCGATCGACGCGACGAAATGGTTGATCGACAGATTGCCCACCTCGACGCGCTGCGCCAGTTCGTTGCTCTTGCGCGCCGAGTTGGTGAAGGCATAGGCGGCCAAGCCGTAGGGTACGGAATTGGCCTTGTCGATCGCTTCGTCGAGGCTGCGCACGCGGCTCACAAGCGCCAGCGGGCCGAACGGCTCCTCGCGCATCGCCTGGGCGTCGTCGGGCATGTCGGCCAGGACGGTCAGCGGGTAGAAATTGCCCTGGTTGCCCAGGCGCGCCCCGCCGGTGGTGACCCGCGCGCCCTTGGCCTTGGCGTCGGCCACCAGCGTCTCCATCGCCGCGACGCGACGCTCGTTGGCCAGGGGGCCCATCTCGACGCCGGCGTCGAGACCGTTGCCGATCTTTATGGCCGCGGCTTTCTCGGTCAGCGCCGTGGTGAAGCGGTCGTAGATCGCATCCTCGACGAAAAAGCGGGTCGGCGAAACGCAGACCTGCCCCGAATTTCGCGACTTTGCGAGGGCGGAGCTGGCCGCGGTGGCAGCGACGTCGACGTCGTCGCACACGAACACCGGCGAATGACCGCCAAGTTCCATGATCACCGGCTTCATGCAGGAGCCCGCCAGCGCCGTCAGCCGCTTGCCGACCGGAACCGACCCGGTGAAGGTCACCAGCCGGACCGACGGCTTCGGAATCAGGTACTCGGAGATCTCGGCTGGTTCGCCGAAGACCAGGTTGAGCACGCCGCGCGGCAGGCCCGCGTCCGCGAAAGCCTGGGCAAGCTGGACGGCGCCGGCCGGCGTCTCCTCCGACGCCTTGAGGATGATCGAGCAACCGGCCGAAAGCGCGCCACCCACTTTGCGCGCGGGGGAGCTCATCGGAAAATTCCACGGCGAGAAGGCCGCGACCACGCCGATCGGCAGCCGCATCACCGAATGGCGCATGCCCGGTTCGCTCGGGATGATCCGGCCATAAACGCGACGCCCTTCCTGGGCATCCCATTCGATGATGTCGCACCCGCGCAGGATTTCCAGCCGCGCCTGCGCCAGCGGCTTTCCCTGTTCGAGGGTCATCGCCACGGCCATCGCGTCGACGCGCTCGCGCATCAGCCGCACCGCCTTCAGGATCACCTCCGCGCGACCGGCCGGCGAGGTGCGCGACCAGATCTTGAAGCCGCGTTCCGCCGCGTCCAGGGCCGTATCGAGATCCGCTTTGGTCGCGTGCGGCACGGTGCCCAGCACGCTGTTGTCGGCCGGATTCAAGACCGGGCGGCCAGGCGCCGACTTCCATTCGCCGCCGATGAAAAGACGCAGTTCGGGATAGTTTGCCATTGGTTCCTGCCGTCCCCTGGTAGTTCCGTCGTTTGATAGCAAGGAGCCTACTAGGGTCGGTCGGCAGTCACGACCGCAAAATGCGGATGCCTAGGATACGCCAGGCTTGACCGGCCCGGCTTGACCCGCAGGCCCGCTCCGAGGATGCTGCGCGCCCCTTCCGGACCCTGGGTTTGTCCCGATGAACCGCGATCCGCGCACCCGCCGAAACGTGCTGCTGCTGGCGAGCTGCCAGGCGCTGATGATGACCGGCGCGTCCTTGACCATGACCGTGTCGGCCCTGGTCGGCCACGAGCTCGCCAGCGACAAGTCGCTGGCGACCCTGCCGCTGGCGCTGCAGTTCTTCTCGACCATGCTGGCGACCATCCCGGCCTCGATGCTGATGAAGCAGGTCGGCCGCCGCGCGGGCTTCAGCATCGGCGTCCTGATCGGCATGGCCGGCGCCGGCACGGCGACCTGGGGCGTGCTCTCCGGCGACTTCTGGACCTTCGCGCTGGGCGGCATTCCGCTGGGCGTGTTCAACGGGTTCGGCCAGTTCTACCGCTTCGCCGCCGCCGACACGGCGCCGGCCGATTATCGCGCGCGCGCGATCTCCTACGTGCTGGCCGGCGGCATCGTCGCCGCGATCGCGGGTCCCGAGCTCGCGCAGTGGTCGAAGGACTGGCTGGCGCCGATCTTCTTCGCCGGCAGCTTCGCCAGCATCTTGGTGCTGCAGGCGGCGGCACTCGCGCTGCTGCAGTTCCTCGACATCCCCGTGCCCGACGCCGCTTCTCGCGCTAGCCGCGGCCGCCCGATCCTCGAAATCGCCCGCAACCCGACCTTCCTCGTCGCGGTCCTGGGCGGCATGGTCGGATACTCCTCGATGAACTTCGTGATGACCGCGACGCCGCTGGCGATGGTGGTTTGCGGGCATTCGTTCGGGGCGACGAAGCTGGTGATGCAGGTGCACGCGCTGGGCATGTTCGTGCCGTCGTTCTTCACCGGGTCGATCATCAAGCGCTTCGGGGTGCTGGAGGTGATGCTGGCCGGCGCGGCGCTGCTGGTGGGGTGCATCGCGATCAACGCGGCCGGGGTCAGCGAGGCGCATTTCCTGTCGGCGCTGCTGCTGCTGGGGCTGGGGTGGAACTTTCTTTATGTCGGCGCGTCGACCTTGCTGATGGGCGTCGCCGAGCCGGCCGAGCGCAACAAGGTGCAGGCGGCGAACGACTTCCTGGTGTTCGGGCTGGTGTCGCTGTCGGCCTACAGCTCGGGCGCGCTGCACGAGTGGCTGGGCTGGCAGCCGGCGAATCTCGGCATCTTGCCGCTGATCGCGATCGCGGCGCTGGCGGCGGGTTGGCTCAGGCTCCGCAACCTGAAGCAGGCGGCGACGGCCTAAGCTATTGTTAACCAAAAAGGTCTAGGCGTCTGGGCGCGTGGCCCGGGAAACCGCCCGGCAAGGATGCGGTCCGCTTGTTCGAGGGCCGGCGCTGGCGTAACGTCGGCGGCACGCGATGGCGGGGACGTCCAACGGTGGAACGAGGCTCGATCATGACGATATTGCCCATCGGCGGCAGGCAGGCTTCGCGGGGTGGTGCCGTCTGCCTGGTCGCGCTGGCCTTCCTCGTTTCCGGCGCCGCCGAGGCGCAGCAGCCCACAGGCGGCCCCAAGACCCTGTCGACGACGACGCTCGGGCCCACCGCCACGCCGGGCACGCCGCCGGGCGGGGCGTCCGGACCGGTGCCGCCGGGCACGATCCCGCCCGGCACGCTGCAGAGCAAGCCGCCCTACCAGTCGAATATCGGCCTGCCCTACGGCCAGGGCGTGACGGCGCCCTATGCCTATGGCGCCGGACGGCCCGGCCCCGGCACGCCGACCCCGGTCGAGAAGCCGGTGGCCAAGGGTAAGACGATCGGGCCGGCCGCCACGGAGGCCGAGGGCGCCGCCGCCGCCGCCGGCGCGGGGACCACGGGCACCGAAGTCGCGCCGGTCGATCCGCGCCTGAATTTGCCGCGCCAGACCACCAGCGGCCCGGGCAACGGCCAGCCGCCGATCAAGGCCGCGCCGGATTTCAAGTCGGGCGATCCCTACGCGCGCGCCGCCGGCTCGCCGGCGCTCGCCGCGCCGTTCGGCGTCAGCCCCTACAAGGCGCCCTATTCGATCGACGCCGCGGGCAACTACTACAACCCGCCGGGCATCTTCAATCAGAACGGCGCGCTGACCCCCAACGGTTCGCGCGTCGGCACCGTCGACAGCCAGGGCCAGGTGTTCGACCGCTACGGCAACAAGCGCGGCGTCCTGCAGCGCTAGGCGCTTCGCGCGGCGGCCAAGCCTAACGGCCGCAAGCCCAGGGCGCGCAGCGGCAGATAGCGGGCAAATCTGCGCTGACGCCGATTTTCCCCGCGAATTGAGTATCGCGTCCCCGGAATTTGAACGTCCCCGGAATGGAGTGCACCCCTGGAATGAGACAGTGAGATAAGGGACAGTTCTCTATGAAGGAGAACGGATGTCCGATCGAGCACGGCGGCGTTTCAGCCGCGAGTTCAAGTTGAAGGTGATCGAGCGGCTCGAAGCCGGCGAGAGCGGAACGGCGCTGGCGATGGAGTTTTCGATCAAGCGGACGATCATCTATCGCTGG
>JADLEG010000194.1 GCA_020846275.1 Alphaproteobacteria bacterium | reverse complement strand
TCTCTTGAATCCCGGTGGGCGGCTCGCCGTGGTCGCCTTTCATTCGCTCGAAGATCGAGCCGTCAAGAGCTTTCTGCGGTCCCGCAGCGGGGCCGAACCGCGTGCCTCTCGGCACATGCCCATCGCCGCTAGGAACACCCCCCAGCAGTCCTTCCGACTGCTGTTCCGCGGCGCCCTGACCCCCAGTGCCGACGAGGTCAGCTCCAACCCCCGCGCGCGTTCGGCCCGGCTGCGGGCCGCAGAAAGGACATCTTCTCCCGCCACCATGGAGGCAGCGGCATGATCGGGCGTTACACCCTGATGTGGGTGGGATTGGCCGCGGGCGTCGCCGCCGGCCTGTTCCAGGTGAAATACGAGGTCCAGGCGCTGGAAGGGCGGCTCGACCGGATCAACCGCGCGATCCTGGCGGACCAGCAGGCGATCCACGTGCTGAAGGCCGAGTGGAGTCTATTGAATCAGCCGGTCGAGCTGGGCAAGCGCGCGTTGGGCAACCTCGATCTGAAGCCCGTCGCCGCCGCCCAGATCGGATCGGTCGCCGACCTGCCGCCGCGCGGCACCGGCGAGATGCTGGCCTCGGCCCCTATGGCGGCGCCGCCGTCGCAGGCCGCGACACTTAAAGGTCCGGTGCCGGCGATCGCCAAGGCGCCGGCCGCGTCCGGCGCGGTCCGGCAGCCGGCCGCCCAATCGCCGATCGCCCAATTGCCGGTGGCCCAGCAACCGGCCGCGCCGGTCAGTGCACCCTTGGCCAACCCGATGCTGGCGAGCGTCAAACAACGGCAATGACAGACCCTTCCCTCTTCGCGCGCGCGCGTCACACTGTCGCCCCGCCGCCGGCGCTCCCGGCCGCGGGGCGAGTGCGCCTTGAGGGCGAGGGCAAGCAGGCCCTCGAGACCGGCCGCAACCGGCTGATCGTGACCGGCGCGCTGTTTGCCGCCGTGTTCCTGGTGATCGCCGGCCGGCTGGTCGACGTGACCCTGATCGGCCGCTCGGCCGAGCCGCGCATCGCCGCCGCGCCCCGCGTCGCGATGGAGACCTTCCGCGCCGACATCACCGACCGCAACGGCGTGCTGCTGGCGACCAGCCTCGAGACCGCCTCGCTCTACGCCAATCCGCGCCGCGTGCCCGATCCGGCTGTCGCCGCGCGCAAGCTGGTGGCCATCATCGGCGGGGATTCGTCCGAGCTCGAAGCCAAGCTTGCCTCGGGCAAGAACTTCGCCTGGCTCCGGCGCAACCTGACGCCGACGCAGCAGTACGAGGTCAACCGCCTGGGCATTCCCGGGATCGACTTCCAGCGCGACGAGCGGCGCGTCTATCCGCTGGGCAAGGTCACCTCGCACATCGTCGGCTTCACCGACATCGACAACAAGGGCCTGGCTGGCATCGAACGGCGCTTCGACCAGCAGCTCCGCTCGGCGCAGCGCCCGGTCAGGCTGTCGCTGGACGTGCGCGCGCAGTACGTGATGCGCGAGGAGCTGCAGCGCTCGATCGAGGAATTCAACGCGGTCGGCGCCGCCGGCATGCTGCTCGACGCGCGCACCGGCGAAATCCTGGCGATGGCCTCGCTGCCGGACTTCGATCCCCACCTGCCCGGCGCCGTGCCGCCCGAGAGCCGCTTCAACCGGCCGACCCTCGGCGTCTACGAGATGGGCTCGACCTTCAAGCTGTTCACGCTCGCGATGGCGCTGGACCTTGGCGTCGCCAACCTCGGCAGCACCTGGGACGCCACGCATCCGATCCAGATCTCGCGCTTCACCATCAAGGACTACCGCGGCGGCGAGCACCGGTGGCTGACGACCTCGGAGGTGCTGCAGTACTCCTCGAACATCGGCGCGGCGCGCATCGGCGTGGCGATCGGCCCGGCGCGGCAGAAGGACTTCATGCGCCGCATCGGCATGCTGAACCCGGCGCCGCTCGAATTGCCGGAAGTCGGCCAGCCGATGTTCCCAGCGCAGTGGAAAGAGATCAACACGATGACGATCGCCTTCGGCCACGGCCTGGCGGTCAGCCCGCTGCAGCTCGTCAACGGCGTCGCGGCGCTCGCCAACGGCGGCGTGCTCCGGCCCTCGACCCTGCTGAAGCGCGATCCGCTTGATGTGCCTACGGGCGTGCAGGTGATCTCGCCCGAGACCTCGCGCACGATGCGCGGGCTGATGCGCATGGTCGTCGAGAAGGGCACCGGCAAGAAGGCCGAGGTCCCGGGCTACCGCGTCGGCGGCAAGACCGGCTCGGCGGAGAAGATCAGCGCCCATGGCGGCTATGCGCGCAAGGCGCTGCTGTCGTCCTTCGTCGGCGCGTTTCCGATCGACGATCCCCGCTACATCGTGCTGGCGATGCTGGACGAACCGCACGGCACCAAGGCGACGGGCGGCTTCGCCACCGGCGGCGCGGTCGCCGCGCCCACGGTCGGCCGCCTGGTCGCGCGACTGGGGCCGCTGATGGGGCTCGACCCGGTCGATCGTCCGCCGGCCCGCCCCGTCGTTCCGGTGCAGAACGCGCGGGCGCCGGGGCCCAGCGTTGCGGCTAATTGAGCTGATCGGGGGGGACGACGTGGCACGCGCCCTGCCGACACGCGATCTCGAGCTGGACGTGCGCGGCCTGACCGCGGATTCGCGCGCGGTCGGCCCGGGCTTCCTGTTCGCGGCGCTGACCGGCACGCGCGGCGACGGCCGCGCCTTCATTCCCGACGCGCTGTCGCGCGGCGCGGTCGCCGTGCTGACCGACCTGCGCGAACCCCTGCCCGCCCCGGTCGCCAAGGACGGCAGCAAGATCCCGGTGATCGCCGACGCCAACCCGCGCCGCCGCCTGGCGCTGATGGCCGCGCGCTTCCACGGCGCCCAGCCCAAGACCGTCGCGGCCGTCACCGGCACCAGCGGCAAGACCTCGACCGTCGCCTTCACCCGCCAGATCTGGACCGCGCTCGGCGTCAAGGCCGCCAGCATGGGCACGCTCGGCATCGTCGCGCCGGGGATCGAGCGCAAGGGCGAGCTGACCACGCCTGACCCGGTGGTGCTGCATGGCGACCTGGCCGCGCTGAAGCGCGCCGGCATCGACCACCTGGCGATCGAGGCGTCGAGCCACGGTCTCGACCAGTTCCGCCTGGACGGCATCGACATCGCGGCGGCCGGCTTCACCAACCTGTCGCGCGACCATCTCGACTACCACCCCGACATGCGCGCCTACCTTGCGGCGAAGCTGCGGCTGTTCGCCGAGGTGATGCCGGCCGGCCGCGCGGCCGTGCTCAACGCCGACGCGCCGGAGTTCGACGCGCTCGCGTCCGCCGCCGCCGCGCGCAAGCACCGGATCATCGCCTATGGCCGGCGGGGCGACGACCTGCGCCTGGACGGGCTGGTCGAGGCCGTCGACGGGCAGGACCTCACGCTCGGCGTGTTCGGCCGGCGCATGACGGTCTACCTGCCGGTCGCCGGGGCGTTCCAGGCGCACAACGCCTTGTGCGCGGCCGGGCTGGCGATCGCCTGCGGCGCCGAGCCGGAACGCGCCGCCGCGGCGCTGGGCGCGCTGACGGTGGTACCGGGCCGGATCGAGCGCGTGGCGACGCATCCCTCGGGCGCGCCGATCTATGTCGACTATGCGCACAAGCCCGACGCGCTGCGCTCGATCCTGGAGACGCTGCGTCCCCTGGCGCGCCGGCGCCTGGTGGTCGTGTTCGGCGCGGGCGGCGACCGCGACGCCGGCAAGCGGCCGCAGATGGGCGAGATCGCCTGCCGCCTGGCCGACCGCGTCATCGTGACCGACGACAATCCGCGCGGCGAGGATCCGGCCGCGATCCGCCGCGCCGTGCTGGCGGGCTGCGCCGCCGGCGATGCGCGCAAGCTCACCGAGATCGGCGACCGCGCCAAGGCGATCGCCGCCGCCATCGAAGCCCTTGATGCCGGCGACGTGCTGGTGATCGCCGGCAAGGGTCACGAACAGGGCCAGATCGTGGGCAACACGGTCCTGCCCTTCAACGACGCCGAGGAGGCGCGCGTGGTTGTCGCCGCGCTGGCCAGGAGGGCCAATTTCTCTCCGGACCGCGAGACCGGCCATGATCGGTAAGCCGCTGCTGTGGACCGCGGCCGAGGCCGCCGCCGCCGTCGGCGTGCGCGCCGGGCGCGGCTGGCGCGCTTCGGGCGTGTCGATCGACAGCCGCACCGCCGCGCAGGGCGACCTGTTCGTCGCCATCAAGGGCGAGCGCCTGGACGGCCACGACTATGTCGGCGAGGCCCTCGCCGCCGGCGCGGTGGCCGCGATCGTCGACCGCGTGCCGCCGGGCCTGCCCGAGGACAAGCCGCTGCTGGTGGTCGAGGACACGCTGGCCGCGCTCGCTGCGCTCGGCCGCACCGCCCGCGCCCGCTGCCAGGCCCGCGTGATCGCGGTGACCGGCAGCGTCGGCAAGACCGGCACCAAGGAAGGCATCGCCCTGGCGCTCGCGACCCAGGGCAAGACCCATGCCTCGGCCGGCAACCTGAACAACGAGATCGGCGCGCCGCTGTCGCTCGCCCGCCTGCCGCGCGACGCCGCCTACGCCGTGTTCGAGCTGGGCATGAACCGTCCCGGCGAGATCTCGCGCCTGAGCAAGATGGTCCGCCCGGACGTCGCGGTGATCACCACGGTCGAGCCGGTCCATATCGAGTTCTTCCCCTCGGTCGAGGCGATCGCCGATGCCAAGGGCGAGATCTTCGACGGCATGACCCGCTCCGGCGCGGCGGTGCTGAACATCGACAATCCGCAGTTCGAGCGCCTGGCCGGCATCGCCTTCGCGCGCGGCATCTCGCGCGTGCTGTCCTTCGGCAGCGAGGAGACCGCCTACGCCCGGCTGATCGATTGCTCGCTGCACCCCACCTGCAGCGCGGTTTCGGCCGAGATCGGCGGCGAGCGCCTGGACTACTGCGTCGCCATGCCGGGCCGGCACTGGGTGATGAACAGCCTGGCGATCCTGACCGCCGCCAAGGCCGCCGGCGCCGACATCGCGATCGCCGCCACCAGCCTCAGCCGTCTGAAGCCGCTGAAGGGCCGCGGCGAGCGCAGCCAGATCGACCTGCCGCATGGCGGCGCCTTCGTGCTGATCGACGAGTCCTACAACGCCAGCCCCGCCTCGGTGCGCGCCGCCCTGTCCGTGCTGGGCGGCATGAAGCCGGGCGCCGGCGGGCGGCGCATCGCCGTCTTGGGCGACATGCTGGAGCTGGGCGCCATCGCGAGCGAGGCGCATGTCGAGCTCGCGCCGGACGTCGCCGCCGCCGGCGTCGAGCTGGTGTTCGCCTGCGGGCCCGAGATGCGCCGGCTGTTCGACGCCCTGCCCGCCAAGCTGCGCGCCGGTCATGCCGCCAACTCGGCCGAGCTGATCGCGCGCGTCGTCGGCGCGGTGCGCGCGGGCGATGTCGTGATGGTGAAGGGATCGCTCGGCACCAAGATGGCGCCGATCGTCGCCGCGCTGCGCCAGCTCGCCGACACGTCGCCCAAAGCGGCGAACGGGAACTAGGGGCGGCGGATGCTGTATCACATCCTCTTCCCCCTCTCCGACCAGATCGGGCCGCTGAACGTGTTCCGCTACCTGACGTTCCGCAGCGGCGGCGCGGTGGCGACGGCGTGGCTGGTCAGCTTCGCCATGGGCCCGCGCATCATCGCCTGGCTGCGCAGCCTGCAGCCCGGCGGCCAGCCGATCCGCGACGACATCCCGGAATCGCACCTGCTGAAGAAGGGCACGCCCACGATGGGCGGCTTCATGATGCTGCTGGCGATCGT
>JADLEG010000193.1 GCA_020846275.1 Alphaproteobacteria bacterium | reverse complement strand
TTCGCCGGCGGGTCGCTCGGCGTCAAGGACATCGACATGCTGCGGATCCTGCCGGCGGGCAACGTGATCCAGATCGCCGGCCTCTATCCCGGCTACATGACCCGCGACGTGCCGGAATACGCCTCGACCCTGCCGCCGGGGGTGATCAAGGAGCCCGAGAAGATGGTCGGCGCCTTGCCGGCGCTGACCAAGATCTACGAGGAGACCTACAACAAGTGGGGCATCAAGCTGCTGGGCTACGTGATGCACCCCGTGCGCGACACGCATATCGTCTGCAAGGAGCCCGTCACCAGCCTGGCCCAGCTCAAGGGCAAGAAGCTGCGCGTGTGGGAGAAGTTCCATGTCGACACGTTCGGCGCGCTGGGCGTGTCGGCCCAGGTGATCGGCCAGAACGACCTTTATGTCGCCGCGCATACCGGCGTCGTCGACTGCTCGGTCTACCCGATGGGCTTCGTGTCGTCGATCTCGCTGCAGGAGGTCGAGCCCTACGCCAGCTACCTGTTCCCCTATGTGCTGCATCCCCTGCACATCATCGTCGCCAAGAAGTCGTTCGACGCCCTCCCGCCCGACGTGCAGAAGATCGTCGCCGACGCCGCTCAGCAGGTCCAGAAGGCGACGATCGACAACTACGTCAAGGGTACCTACGACAAGAAGGCGTTCGAGGAGTTCACGCAGAAGGGCGGACGCCTGATCGAAAGCTTCCCGAACGCCGACCAGGACACGTTCACCAAGACCGCGCGCGAGGTCTGGGCCAAGACGGCCAAGGAGCTGGGCAAGAAGGCCGAGGAGAACCGCGAGGCGCTGCTGAAGGCGACCGGCGGCTGATCGTGGGGAATGCGGGGGCGGTCCTGAGGCCGTCCCCGTTGCCCGCTTCCCCGGGGGGCTCCGATGGCTGCGCTTGACGCCCTGATCCGGCGCGTGTGCCTGGCGATGCTCTATGTCGCGACCGGCGCCGGCATCCTCTTGACCTGGTTCGTGGCGGTGGCGGCGGTCATGCGCTACGTGGTCGGCTCGCCCTTCCCTTTCACCGAAGAGGTGGTCGGGCTGCTGTTCGTGGTCATGGTCTTCCTGACGCTGCCCTACTGCACGATCGAGAACCAGCATATCCGCGTCACCATCCTGTCGGACCGGTTCAGCGGTCGCTGGCGCACCCTGTCCGCGCTGGGTTCGCTCGTCTGCGTGCTGGTCTTCTGCGCGGTTTACGGTTTCTATTCGTTCAATTTCGCTTCCCTGTCGTTCTGGCTCAATTCCACCTCCGACATCGGCCGCTTCACCCTGTGGCCCTGGATGGCGACGATGCCGCTGGCGGCGCTGCTGATGGGGATCGCGGCGTTCCTGGCGCATCGGCGCGGGCACGGCAAGTCGGACGAACCGGAACCGCCGCTCTAGGGATCGTTCATGGTCATCTGGCTGATCCTTGCCGCCGGTCTTGCAGCCGCCGCCGTCACCGGCATGCCGATCGGGGTGGCGCTGGCCCTGACCGGCATTGCGATCCTGGAATTCATCGCCGGCGGTGCCGAGACGCTGACGGTCTCGGCCGTTTGGAACGTGTTCACCGCGTTCGAGATCAGCTCGATCCCGCTGTTCATGTTCATGGGCGACGTGATGACCGAAAGCGGCCTCAGCCGCCAGCTCTACCAGGGCATGGCGCCGCTGTTCCAACGCTTCCCCGGCAAGCTGCTGCACACCAACATCGTGGTCTGCTCGCTGTTCGGCTCGGTCGCCGGCACCAGCACGTCGACGGCGGCTGCGGTCGGCTCGGTCGCCTATCCCGAACTGCGCCGCCTGGGCTACGATCGCAAGGAGGTCGTGGCCTCGCTCGCCGGCGCCGGCACGCTGGGCCTGCTGATCCCGCCCAGCCTGTCGCTGGTGCTCTACGGCGCCACGCAGAACGTGTCGATCGGCAAGCTGTTCCTGGCGGGAACGGTGCCCGGTTTCCTGATCGCCTTCTTTTTCATGATCTACATCTATGCGCTGTGCGCGGCGCGGCCCGGCATCACGCCGCCCGGCTATTCCTGGCCGACCCTGCGCCAGGTGGCCAAGGGCGTGTGGGAGATGTGGTCGCTGGTCGTGCTGCTGTTCGCCTGCATGGGCACGGTCTTCATGGGCTGGGCGACGGCGACCGAGGCCGCGGGGCTGGGGGTGGTGACGGCGATCGCGATCGGCTTCCTGTTCGGCGACCTGACGCTTGCCCTGACCTGGCGGGCCTTCCTCAGCTCGACGGTCATGTTCGGGGCGGTCGGCCTGGTGATGCTGGGCGCGCTGGTCCTGTCGCAGGCCATCAGCATCCTGGGCCTGCCGCAGCAGGTGATGGAATCGATCCTGGCGCTGAACCTGTCGAAATACTGGGTTCTGCTGCTGGTCGTGGTGATCTACCTGATCCTGGGCTGCTTCTTCGACGGCGTGTCGATGATGCTGATGACCCTCCCGATCGTCTTCCCGGTGATGACCAGCCTGGGCTTCGATGCCGTGTGGCTGGGCGTCATCATCACCATCCTGGTCGAAGTCGGCATGCTGACCCCGCCGGTGGGCATGAACCTGTTCGTGCTGAGCGCGATCACGCGCAACGAGGTGAGCCTGGGCGAGGCGGCCTCGGCCTCGGTGCCCTACTGGCTGATCCTGCTCGGCTCGGTTGGCCTGCTGACCGTCTTTCCCGATATCGCGCTGGCGCTGACGTGGATCATGAAGTAGCGCCTGCGCGGGGTCTGTACAGCAGGAACCACGCGAAGGCCGCGACCTGCAGCGCCAGCACCAGGCCGAAGGCCCAGGCATAGGCGCGCGGGTCATAGCCGCCGCTTGGGCCCCGCGGCCACAGGTCGATCACCCCGCCGATCGCGTATTGCAGCGCGAAGGCCGAGCCGGTCGACAGCACATTCATGCCGGTATTCGCTCGCCCGGCGTAGTTGGCCGGGAAGTGCTGCGACAGCGCGGCGTAGTTCAGCGTGACGACGTTGAACGTTGCCCCGAACACCGCCCACAGCGCGGCGCTGGCGCCGGTCCAGCCCAGCACGATGCCGAGCTGCGCCGCCATGAACAGCAGCGCGGCGCCCGCGGCGACCGCCGTGACGCCGACGCCAAAGCGCCGCAGCGCGTTGGCGATCACCCCGCCGAACATCGATCCCAGGCTCAACGCCAGCGCCATGACCATGAGCTGGCGCGCCACCGCCGGCCGGTCGAACCCGGCGACGTCGTGCAGCCACGGGCCGGCCCACAGGGTCTGGATCGCCGATCCGCTGGCGAAGCCCAGCATGGTCATCGGCGCCAGGCGCCAGAACAGCGGATCGCGATAGATCACCTGGAACAGGTCGCGGACCTGCTGGGTCAGCGACGGCGGTGGCGCCGCCGCCGCCGGCCGCTCGGGCACCGCCAGCAGCAGCGACAGTGCCGCCAGCAGGGTGGCGGCGGCGCCGGCCAGCATCATGCCGCGCCACCCGAGACTGTCGACGGCCGCCTGGGCCGGCGCGGTGGCGATGACGGCGCCCAGCGAGCCGAAGCCGAGAAAGAGCCCGTTCAGCAGGGGAAGCTGGTGCTTGGGAAACCAGTCGGCGATCTGCTTGTAGGCGGACATCAGCCCGCCGCAGAACCCCAGCCCGATCAGCCCGCGCCCCACCGCCAGCACGGACAGGTCGCGGCCGAGGGCGAAGACCAGCGCGCCCAGCGCCGCGGTTGCCACCATCGTCGCCTGGACGCGGCGCGCGCCGAAGCGGTCCAGCAGGACGCCGAGCGGGATCTGGAACAGCGCGAAGGTCAGGAAATACGCGGCGGTAAGCAGTCCAAGATCGGCCGCGCCGAGGCGGAATTCGCCCACCAGGTCGGGCGCGATCACCGCGTTGATCGAGCGGAAGAACAGCGACAGGAAATAGGCGGCCGCGAACGGGCCAAGGACGCGCAAGGCCAGGCCCTTGCCCATCGGATGATTTCCTCCCCTAGTGTCCCGATTCCGAAGTTCGTCAGTGCTTGCGACACACGCCGTACGAACTTCGGAATCGAAAAGGACACGAGCAACTATTTCACGTCTAGCGCCCCTTCGGGGCACTAGTCTTGCGCCAACTCTGACGGCGCGCCGGCGCAAGCGCAATCGAGGCTTTCGCCGGTCTCTCATGCGATTTCGGGTGTCCCGCACGGCGCATAGGCGCGTCCTGGCGCGGGCCGACGGGAAGGCGGTATAAACGCGGCGTCTGGACGCCAGCACGAACACGGTAGGGAGCGGGATCGCATGGACCTGGGGATCAAGGGCCGCAAGGCCATCGTCTGCGCGGCAAGCAAGGGGCTGGGCAAGGCTTGCGCGATGGCGCTGGCGCGCGAGGGCGTTGCCGTCACCATCAACGCACGGGGCAGGGACGCACTGGAGGCCGCCGCCGAGGAGATCCGGCGCGAAACGGGCGGCGCCGTCGCGACCGTTGTCGGTGACGTGGTTCAGCCCGAGATCCGCGCCAAGCTGCTGGCCGCCTGTCCTATGCCCGACATTCTGGTCAACAACGCCGGCGGCCCGCCGCCCGGCGATTTCCGCGACTGGGACCGCGAGGCCTGGATCAAGGCGGTGGATGCCAACATGCTGACGCCGATCGAGCTGATCAAGGCCACGGTCGACGGCATGATGCAGCGGCGGTTCGGCCGGATCGTGAACATCACCTCCAGCTCGGTGAAGGCCCCGATCGACATCCTTGGCCTGTCGAACGGCGCGCGCTCGGGCCTGACCGGGTTCGTCGCGGGCGTCGCGCGCAAGACCGTCGGCCACAACGTGACGATCAACAACCTGCTGCCCGGCTCGTTCGCCACCGACCGGCTGAATTCGACCGTCGCCACCATGGCGGCGAAGCAGAACCGCGCGGTCGAGGAGGTCCGGTCCGAGCGCATCCGCGGCATTCCCGCCCAGCGCTTCGGCGAGCCGCCGGAATTCGGCGCGGCCTGCGCCTTCCTGTGCAGCGTGCATGCCGGCTATGTCACCGGGCAGAATTTCCTGATGGACGGCGGCGCCTATCCCGGAACCTACTAGTGTCCCGATTCCGAAGTTCGTCAGTGCTTGCGACGCACGCCGTACGAACTTCGGACTCGAAAAGGGCACTAGCTAGGCGGGCTCCGGGACTTTCCGCTTCAGCGGGATTCCCCCGCGCACCGCGCCCGGCGCAATCGAATGCCAGGCCTCCTCGAAGCCGCGCGGCAGCGGCCTCGTATTGGGCGGCGACAGCCACAGGCGCAGCAGCAGGCGCGACCGTCCGCTCGCGCGGTCGTCGGCGTAGGCCGTGCGGCCGTGATAGACGATGTGGTTGTTGACGAACTGCATGTCGCCGGGCGCGAAGGGCGCGTGCAGGCAGACTTCCTCGGCCACGGCCGCCAGCAGGTCCATGGCCTCGACCTGCGCCGCGGTCAATGGCGGCACCCCCGGATATTCCTGGGCCTGCTCGACATAGGTCCGGGAGTACTGGCTGGTGAAATGGCCGCGCTCGATCGCGAAGACCGGCAGCGCGAAGTAGGGATGCTCGTACATCCCGTCCTCGTCCGACGGGCGCGACCGCCAGAAATCCTGGAACAGCACGTCGAGGAGGTCGGGCCGGCGCTTCAGGATCTCGTTGTGGATCGTGACCGAGCTGGCCAGCTTGCTGATGCCGCCCGACAGGCTGTTGCGCGCGCAGAGCAGCCCGATCACGTCGCAGCGGTCGGTATGGAAGCGTAAGGGGCCGCTGGAGCGGGCGCGGGCGCGGCTGGATTTCACCTTGTCCGGGCCGTTCTCGGCATAGCTCTTGGTGTCGTCGTCGCTCTCGTCGCGCACCTCGCCGATCCATTCGCCGCCGGCCGACTGGTTGACGGCAACGCCCAGATGCGTGCCGAAGCCCCACAGCATCCGGCGCAGGTCTTCGACCGAATACCGCTCGGCGGGAATCCCTGTGAGCCGCACGAATCCGCATCCGTTCTCGATGGTTTCCTGCAGGTCCGCGACCAGCGGCGCGAAGCCGGGCAGCGGGAAATCGTCGCGAGCGATCTCGAGCGTCGGCAGCTTGCGGCTGTTCACCGCCGCCAGCGCCTGGTCGAGCGTCGCCACGTGGTCGCGGTCCAGGCTGCGGGTCCAGGCGGCCGCGGGCAGGGTGCCGCCATACCAGGCGGCGCCGGTGATCGGCTGTCGTGCGGACATTTTCATGTCTCGCATTCAACCACAATCGGCCCGCGGTGTCATTTGCCGGCGCCCGCAAAGACGGCGGCCAGGGCCTCGACGCAGGCCCGGCCAAGCTCGCGGCAATGGCGGGTCGAATAGCCCTCGACCGGGTCGGGCAACTCCGCCACCTCCTTGTAGGGTATCTCCAGCGTCACGGCCGGCGCGCCGAAGCGCTGGGCGATCTGGGGCCCGCAAAAGGCCATCGGCCCGATGCGCGAATGCGGGCGTACATAGCTGCCGTCGGGCTTGCAGTCCGGACTCAACTTCGCCAGCGCCTCGCCGAAGCCATGGCGCAGGGCGGCGGCCTGCGGCGGGATCGGGCCGTTCAAATCCACGCGGGCGAAGAACACGAAGGGCAGTTCCTCGTCGGCATGCACGTCCAGGCAGAAATCGAGGCTGGTCTTCGTCATACGCTCGAGCACGTGGAACACCTCGGGTCCCTTTTCCGGCGACGGCGCCTCCCATTGCTGGTTCAGGTTGACGCCGCCCGCGTTGGTGCGGTGCTGGCCGCGCCGCGTGCCGTCCGGGTTCATGTTGGGCACGACATAGACCGTCGCCTTGCTCAGCAAGGTGTTGGCCGCGACGTTGCGCCGGTCGAGCAGGGCGTCGAGGAAGCCTTCCATCCACCAGCTCGCCTGCACCTCGCCCGGATGCTGGCGGCCGATCGCCCAGATCGCCTTGCGGCCGGCCGACCGCTCGCCGATCGTCAGCAGGTCGATCGCCTCGCCGTCGATCGTCCGGCCCAGGATTTCCGCGCGGCAGCGCGGGTCCATCTGGCATCTGCCCACGAGGCGCCGCAGGTCTTCGGACGTGTAGGGCGGGAAATAGGCGTAGTAGATGCTGTCGCGGTCCGGGCGATGGCTGATCGCGAAGACCTGGCCGTCATAGGCGGACGGCACGCGGAACCAGGCTTGCGAGTCCAGCGATGCGAAGGCGCGATAGCCCTCCCAGCCCTTGCGGACAAGCGCGTCGTTGGCGTTCTCGATCCGCAGGACCAGATCGCGGTCCTTCGCCCCGACGACGCGGAAATGGAACCACTGCAGGAAGTTCGTCACCGGGTCGGGACGGATGCGCAGCCGGATGTTGGCCGGATCGTCGGCGGCCACCACCTCGATGTTGCCGGAGGGAAAATTGCTGTCGATCTGGATCATGGAATGCCCTATTGCGCGATACCGAGCGACAGCATTGCCCGGCGCGACGGTAGCCGCAACCCTGCGCGCCTTGTGTTTCCCGCACGCGTCTCGCACAATCCAATCGGATGCCAAGCCATGGAGCCCCAACGATGAAAGTATCGGTCATCCAGATGAACAGCCAGAACGACAAGGCGAAGAACCTCGACGAGGCGCGGAGGTTCATCGCCGAGGCGGCCAAGGAGGACAAGGCCGACCTAGTCGTCCTGCCCGAGATGTTCACGATGCTGGGCGGACCCCTGGATCAGCGCCGCGCCGCCGCCGAGGAGATTCCGGGCGGCGAGGCCTACAAGATGCTCCAGGACTCGGCCAGGACCCACGGCGTCTTCGTGCATGGCGGCAGTTTCTACGAGCGCGCGGGCGACCAGTACTACAACACCACCGTCGCCTTCGGCCGCGACGGCGCCGAATTGGCCAGGTATCGCAAGCTTCACCTGTTCGACGTGACCACGCCCGATGGGCGCGAGTACAAGGAATCGGCCCATGTCGCGCGCGGCGACCAGGTGATCACCTATGTCGCGGACGGCGTCACCGTGGGCTGCTCGATCTGCTACGACATCCGCTTCGCCGAACTCTACCGCGCGCTGGCCGCGAAGGGCGCCGAGGTGATCATGCTGCCGGCCGCCTTCACGCTCCAGACCGGCAAGGACCATTGGGAGCCGCTGATCCGCGCCCGCGCGATCGAGACCCAGACCTACTTCTGCGCCTCGGCCCAGATCGGCCCGCACCCGCAGGGCAACGAACAGCGCTTCACCTGGGGCCATTCGATGATCGTCGATCCCTGGGGCCACGTGATGGCGCAGGCCTCGGACAACCCGGGCTACGTCACCGCGCGGATCGATCGCGCATACCTCGCCGACGTGCGCCAGAAGCTGCCGGTGCACCAGCACCACGTGCTGGACTAGTGTCCCGATTCCGAAGTTCGTCAGTGTTTGCGACGCCCGCGGTACGAACTTCGGAATCGAAAAGGATGCTAGCAACCATTCCAAGTCTAGTGCCCCTTTGGAACCCGAAGTTCGCCGCCGGTCTTGCGATCAAGAGATGGCGAACTTCGGGTTCGGGGCACTAGAGCTACAGATACGTCGCTGCCAGCGGCACCACCGCGGCGCCCGTTCCGAGCTTGAACCGCGCCACCCCCGGCGCGGTCGCGTCCAGCCCGCCGAGATCGAGAAACTCCACGCCGCGCCGCTTGAGCGCCAGGAGCCCGCGCCACAGCAGCAGGTTATGGGCATGCAGGCGCCGGCCCTCGGCGCTCGACCAGGCGACGTGATAGGTGGCGCCGCGCCCATGCACCACGATCAGTATCCCGGCCAAGGGCTCGTTGTGGTCGAGCGCCGTAAGGACCAGCGCGTCCCTCTTGGGATGCAGCGCATCGACCAGCGCCCTGGTTTCGCGGTCCGACGGTCCGCGATGGCGTTCCTTGCGGCGGAAGGCTTCGTGGCTGGCCAGCAGCCAGTCGAGCATCTTGCCGCCATGGTCGATCTGCACGCGCGTCTTGCCGCGTTCGGCGCGGGTCAACTGGTTGCGCCACTTGCCGTCGAGTTGCTCGCGCAGCGCGTCCTCGTCGCGCGCCAGGTCGATGCGAGCGGTCGAATTCCCCTCGACCATCGGCCGCTTGCCCAGCAGGCGCATCGTCGCGCTGTCAACCGGCGGCTCGGGCAGCCAGAACAGCGGCCGCAGGCGCCTGATGCGCCATTCATCGGCGATCGGCCGCAGCATCGACTCCAGCGCATCGCCGGCGAGGGGCGCCAGCGGCACCGGCCCGCGCAGGATCTTGCCGATCGTGAAAGGCCCGATCGTGCGCCGGAAGAGCTGCACCAAGGCGACGGGCTGGCCGTGCCGGTAGGCGACGCCGCGATGCGCGCCGTAGGACGAGACCTGCTCGATTCCGGCACCATGCGCCCAGCACTGCTCCAGGGTCGGCAGCGGCGCCTGGGCCAGCAGCGCGGTCCATTGCGCCTGCTCCAGCGCGTCCCAGCGCCATTCGATGGACGGCTCGGCTGGTTCGGCCCTATCCTGCGCCATGGCATCCCGCAGCATCACGGTCGGCGGGCACGAAATCCCGCGCCGCCGCTTCACGCGCTTCGCCCTGTGGTATTTCCTGGGGCTGGTGGCGTTGCCGATCCTGGCGGTCGGCTTGGCGCTGGACGTCCTGCTCTATGTCGTCGCGGAGCACTGGCTCAAAACCTGCTACGGCGTGCTGTGCCTGCTGCGATAACGCCAACGCCTATCCGTTGACCTTCTCCTCGCGCCAGAAGCCCAATTTCTCCTGCACGCCGCGGTCCGATGCGCTGAACAGGACCGCATCCTCGCTGGCGTGGTGGACGAAACGCTCCCAGCTCGGCACGACGACGATGTCGCGCGGTCCCCAGGCCATGGTCTTGCCGCCGACCATGGTGGTGCCGCTGCCCTCGACGCAGACATAGATGGTGCTGTCGGTCGAGCGATAGGGCTGGGTCCTGAACCCCTTGGGCAGGAGCTGGATGAAGGTTGCGATGGTGGGTATCGCGTAGTCGCCGTTCATCGGGTTGATGTATTTCAGCTTCAGCCCGTGCCACGGGTTCCACTCCTCGCGCCGCCGCATCGCCTCCAGCGCCTCGCGCGTGCGGTCGTAGGGATAGTTGAACACCGGCGAGGTCGGGCGGCTGTAGCTGCCGTCCACCGGCAGCAGGTTGCTGCCGTAGCGCGCCATCGAATCGCCCCGCGGACGTTCCTCCGGGCGCGCCTCGTCGCTGTCCGAACCCTCGCGGAAGCTGGCCTCGAACAGCTTCAGCATGTGGATGTCCAGCACGTCCAGCCATACCATCGGGCCGTTGCCGTTGTTGCCGTGGTCGTGCCAGGTCCAGGACGGCGTGATGACGAAGTCGCCGGGGTGCATCTCGGTGCGCTCGCCGTCCACGCCGGTATAGGCGCCCCGGCCCTCGACGACGAAGCGCAGCGCGGTCTGGGTGTGGCGGTGCGGCGGCGCGATCTCGCCCGGCAGGATGATCTGCAGCCCGGCGAACAGGCTGCGCGTGATCTTGGATTCGCCGGGCAGCGCGGGGTTCTCCAGCACCAGCACGCGGCGCTCGGCCTCCTTGGCGGTGATCAGCGCGCAGGCCTTCATCAAGTGCGGCCGTATGTCGGCGTATTTCCAGCAATGCGGCTTGATGATGCTCTGGGGCTCGGCGGTCACGAGCTGGTGCAGCACCTCCCACAGCGGCGCCAGGTTCTGCGGTGCGATCTCGCGATAGAAGTCGCGGCGGGCGGGGGAGATGTTGTGGCTTGCAGGGGGCGCGGCGGCGAGGGTCTTGGTCATTGGCCCTGTTCCTGTATCCTGGCGCCGGCCCGGGTCGGGCGGCGCGCCGTTGCCTTATCTTATAACGTATCGCGGCGCCGGCTTGCGGCACAAGGTCGGGTCGGGAACCGGGGAGGAACGGAATGCAAGGCGAATTCGGCGGCAAGGTCGCGGTCATCACGGGCAGCAGCCGGGGCATCGGCCGGGGCATCGCCGAGGGCTTCGCCAAAGCGGGCGCGCGATGCGTGCTGGTGGCGTCATCCGAGGCCAACCTGGCGGCGGCCTCGGCGGCGGTCGCCAAGTCGGCCGGCAAGGCACCGCTGACCGTGGTTGCCGACCTGCGCCGCCCGCAGGACTGCGAGCGCGCCTTCGCCACGGTGAAGGAGAAGATCGGCCGCACCGACATACTGGTGAACTCGGCCGGGGCGACGCGTGCCGGCAATTTCCTCGACCTCGGCGAGGAGGCCTGGCAGGACGGGTTTGCGCTCAAGTTCTTCGGCTGCGTGCGGATGTGCCGGCTGTTCTGGCCGCTGCTCAAGGCGGCCGAAGGCCACGTGGTGAACATCATCGGCGGCGCGGCGCGCACGCCCGACCCCGGCTTCCTGATCGGCGGCGCGGTCAACGCCGCGATGCACAACTTCACCAAGGGCCTGGCGGCGATGGGCCGGCGCGACGGGGTCAATGTCAACGCGATCCTGCCCGGCATGACCGAGACCGAACGCGTGGAACAGCTCTTCCAGCAGCGCGCGCAGGCGGAAGGGACGACTCCGGACAAGGTGCGCGCCGCGGCGATCGCCAAGGACGGGCTGCGCCGCCTGGGCACGCCCCAGGACAACGCGGCGCTTGCCCTTTTTCTGTGCTCCGAAGCCGCGCGCCATATCCAGGGCACGGCGATCGCGGTGGACGGCGGCGCGACCGTGGGGCTGTTCTGAAGCCTACTCTTCCGGCCCCGGGTCGAGCGGGATCGGCTTGACCGGGGGCTGGCCGCGCAGGCGGCCGGCCTGTTCCAGGCCAAGCCCGCATTCCTGCGCCACGATCTCGGCGATCGGCGTGCCGCAGACCCGGCCCTGGCAACGGCCCATGCCGACGCGGCTGAAGGCCTTGAGGCGATTCAACTCGCGCGCGCCCAGTTCGCGCATCCATTTGCGCGCCTCGCCGGCGGTGACGGCCTCGCAGCGGCACACCACCGTTTCGTCGGCGACGGCGCGCGCCATCGCCTCGGGGAAGGGAAAGGCGCGCTCGATCCCGCGCCGGAACCGAGCGAGGCGCGCGAGGCTTGCATCGATCGACGCGGCGCGCCCCCGGTCGTGCGGCAGGTTGCGGTCCGCCAGAAGGGCGAGCGCCGCGCGCTCGCCGGCCAGCTCCGCCGCGTCGGCGCCGCGGATGCCGGCGCCGTCGCCGCAGACATAGACGCTCTTGACCGGCGTGCGGCCGGCCGGGTCGGCCTGGGGGACGAACTGGCGCTGACCCTCGTCGAAGACGAAGGGTACGCCGACAAGATCGGCCAGCTGGGTTTCCGACTTCAGGCCGAAGCCGAAGCCCAGCGCGTCGCAGTCGGTGCTGCGTTCGTCGCCGCCGGCCCCGCGCCAGACCAGCCGCGCGATGCCCTGTTCGCCCTCCGCGCGGACCAGCGTCGCGCCGGAAAACATCGGGATGCCCCGCATCTTCAGCCAGGCGGTGTAGTACAGGCCCTTGGCGAAGGTGGCGCCGCCCCTGGCAAGATCGGGCAACGCTTGCAGCTTGGCGGCAAAGGGCGCGGTGTCGATCACCGCCGCGACCGTCGCGCCGGCCTTGGCGTACTGGTAGGCGACCAGCGTCAGCAGCGGCGACGAGCCGGCGAACACAACTTTGCTGCCGATGCCGCAACCCTGGAACTTCAGCGCGATCTGCGCGCCGCCCAGCGTGTAGACGCCGGGCAGGGTCCAGCCGGGGAAGGGAATGACCCGGTCCATCGCGCCGGTCGCCAGGATCAGCGCGTCATAGGGAAGCTGCGCCCGCGCATTGCTGCCATTGGCGATGGTGTGCACCTTGCCGTCGCGGATCTCCCAGACCAGCGTGTCCGGGCGGTAGTCGACCTTGCCGGACAACGCATCGAACGCCGCATGCACGCTCTTGGCCTTGCCGGCCTCGAATCCGTAGAGGCTTTCCGGCGGCCGCGTGAAGCCGGGCGGCTGGCGGCGATAGATCTGTCCGCCGCTGAACGGCGCCTCGTCGATCACGACCGGCCGCAATCCCGCGCGCACCAGCGTCTCGGCCGCGCGCGTGCCGGCCGGACCGGCGCCGACGATGACGATGGTCTCGCCGGTCACGATCCGCCGCCCGTGCGCACGTCCATGCCCTCCGCGACGAAGGTCGTGCAGGCGCGTGCGCGGTCGCCGTTGCCCAGCTCGACCCAGCAGTCCTGGCAGGCGCCCATCAGACAGAACCCGGCGCGCGGCTTGCGGTCGAATTCGTTCGCGCGCACGCGGCGCGCGTTGGTCAGGATCGCGGTCAGCAGCGTGTCGCCCTCGAGCGCGGTGACGGCCGCGCCGTCGATCGTCAAGGTCAGGCGCCGGCGCTCGCGCTCGGCCAGACGGGTGAATTGCGAAGGAGGCATGGGCAGCTGGGCAGGTCGTTGAGAGGACGGGAATATCTTAGCACACGAGGGCGGAGAGTCACCGTGGCCGCCAAAGGATCGCGCCGGCGTTGCCGAGCACGGCCGGCGTTATCACCAGGCAATACTCGTTGCCCGCGCGCAGGATCTTGCAGGCATTGGCGGCCAGCGGCTGGGCCATGCCGGCAAGCACGGCGGTATAGGTGTGCTTCCCGGCGCGGTCCTGGCCGACGATCGCCGGCCGGCCGAGCGAACCGAGTGCCTTCAGCTTGGCGCGTGCGCGGTCCAGCGCAGCCTTCGCTTCCGGCCGTGCGCCGAAGGAGCCGAGCGCCACGCCCCAGCCCGTGGGAAGCTGCGCCGGCGTCTGCTCCACCGGCGCGGCGGCCTGGATGATCGAGCAGTCCTTGCCGTTGAGCTGTTGCGGCGGCGGCGCGCTGTCGATCACGTCGATGTAGTCGTCGACGGTGGACACGGCCAGGTCGGCGCGCGAGGCGCGGCCGAGCCGGGAGAAGCCGTCGTCGAGCAGCCGGGTCATCTCGCTCGACCGCCCGGCGCGCGACAGGCTGCCGAGCAGCACGGCGAACAGGCGCTTGCCGTTGCGCGTGGCCGAGGCGACGAGGTTGTAGCCCGATCCGCAGGTGAAGCCGGTCTTGATGCCGTCGGCGCCGGGATAGCTGACCACGATGCCGTTGATCGTCGGCAGGGTATGCCCGCGGAAAATCATCTGCCGGCTGGAGAACAGGCTGTAATGCTGCGGGAACTTCGACTTCAGCGCCATCGCCAGCAGCACGATGTCCCGCGCGGTGGTGCGTTGGCCCGGATCGGGCAGGCCCGAGGCGTTGCGAAACACCGTGCGGTCCATGCCCAGCTCGCGCGCCTTGGCGGTCATGCGCTCGGCGAAGGCGGTCTCGGACCCGGCGATCTGCTCGGCGATCGTCACCGCGGCATCATTGGCCGAGCGGGTGATCAGCGCCAGGACGGCGTCCTTCAGCGATATGCGTGAACCGGTCGAAAGGCCGAGCCGCGTCTCCGGCTGGGCGGCGGCGTGCGGGGAAGCGGTCAGCATGTCGGTGAACCGGGCCGCGCCGCGCTCGATCGCTTCGAATGCCAGGTAGATCGTCATCATCTTGGTCAACGACGCGGGGTACCAGAGCTGCGTCGCCTCGCGGGCATTGATGACCGACCCGCTGTCGCCGTCGACGACGATCACGGCCTGGCCCGCGCGCACCGGGGTGGGGGCGAGCGACAGGGTCGCCGTGATCGCGACGACCGGAAGGGTCGAGCGCAGAATCGATCGAATCCCAGCCATTCTCGATGGTCCGCCTGCTCTCCTCGGGTATCGACAGAGCGGCCGGGAGTGTTAACGGAAACGGCCGATAGACGCAAATTCGCGCCTGCCGCAGGGCTGAAGCGACGGCAAGCCGGCCCGGACGTACCGGGCGGCGATCAGCCTATGTCGGAGAGGGATCGAAGGCCTAGGGGGAGGAGGTCCCCCTGGAAGAGCGTCGGCCGACCGTCGCCAAGCTTGGAGGAGAGGCGCGCGAGTCGGCCGACAAACTCATGTCGCAAAAACGACGGAGAAGCTACTTCCGCTTCGCCTTCTTTTTTGCGGCCTT
>JADLEG010000192.1 GCA_020846275.1 Alphaproteobacteria bacterium | reverse complement strand
GCACGAAGCCCACGTCCGCCGGGCGGATCTTCACCTCGACCAACAGCGTGTCCTCCACCGGCACCAGCTCGATCAGGTCCTGGCCGGGCTTCACCACGCCGCCCACGGTCTTGACGTAGATCTGCTTCACCGTGCCGCGCATCGGCGCCTTGAGCTCGGTGCGGCGCAGGCGGTCGCGGTCCGACGCCTGGAGTTCGGTCGCGCCCTCGAGCATCGTGCGGCGCTCGTTCAGCTCTTTCTGCGTGTCGGCCTTGAAGGTGGCCGTGCGCTCCTCGATCTTGCGCTCGGCCTCGCCCAGCGCCGCCTCGGCGCGCGGAATCTGCGTGCGCGCGGAATCGAGGTCGGTCTCGATGCCGGTCACCTCGCGCTGGGCGCGGATCACGTCGACGCGCGGCGCCAGGCCCTCGGCCGCCAGCGGCGCCAGGATGTCGAGCTGCTCCTGCGTCAATTTCAACTGCTGGGCCAGCTTGACCGACTTGCCGCGCAGGTCGGCCAGCTCCTGCTGGCGCTGGCGGCGCTGGTCGCGCAGGATCTGCACTTGCGCCTCGAGCTGCTGGCGGCGCGCGGCCATCAGCGCGCGCTCCTCGCGCACCACGTCGGGCGCCTCGCGCAGCAATTCCTCGGGGAAGCGCGTGTCGGCGCCGGCGAGCTCGGCCGTGAGCCGCGCGACCTGGGCCGTCAGCGCCAGGTACTTCGCGCGGTTGTCGCGGTACTGCGCCTGGGCCGGCGCGTTGTCCAGCCGCAGCAGCGACTGGCCCTTCTCGACCAGGTCGCCCTCGCGCACCAGCACGGCGTTGACGATGCCGCCCTCGAGGTTGGCCACCACCTGGGTCTGGCTGGACGCCACCACCTTGCCCTCGCCGCGCGTGACCTCCTCGATGCGGAACAGCGCGGCCCAGGCGACGAAGGCGGCGAACAGCAGGATGATCGCGCGCAGCAGCAGCCGGGCCAGCCGCGAGGACTGGCGCTTGCTCGCCTCCTTGATGTCCTGGATCAGCTCGGCCTCTTCCCACTCCGTGGGCGCCGCGCGCCGCGCGGGACGTCGCGGACCGGCGGCGCCGGCTGCCCCGTTCCTGGGAGGGCCGCCGTTGGCGCCGCCCCCGTTGCTCGCGATCGCCGAAAAGCCTGCTGGCGCGCCATAGGCCGCCTCGGCCGCCGGCGGGGGCGCCGCCGGTTGGGGGGCCGCTTGCGGCGGTGCCGCTTGCGGCGAAGCCGTGGGCACGACAGGCGAGGGCGCGTCGGCGTAGTCGTAGGGCCGCGCGCCGGCGATGCGGTCCATCACGCGGGTGAACCAGCGCGCCGAGCGCGTGGTCCTGTCCAGCGCCTTGCCCATGCGCTCGGTCGCGCCGGCCAGCGATTTCGGGATCGCGCCCGACGAGGTGCGCCGGGCATCCAGCCCCGCCGGTCCCTTGGCCTGCGCCGAACGCTGGATCAGCGTGGTCTGGTCGTCGGTCATCGCCCACCCGCCCTGATCGCGCTGGCCGGCCTGTGCCCAAGCAAACCACCAAGACACCAAGGCACCAAGCTGGAATCCGCGCGCCGACAACGTCGGCGCAGAACCTTCACTTTCTCTGTGCCTCTGTGCCTCCGTGGCCGGGTCTTAAGAAGATCAAACCACCGAGGCGCCGAGATACGGACAGGAAACCTCTTCTCCGTCTTCGTGTCTTCGTGCCTTCGTGGTTCAATTCCGGAAATCGACCACGAAGACACGAAGACACGAAGGAAGAAGGATGTGCCGGGCCCTCCCTCTTCCCCGATGTCTCTGTGTCTCTGTGGTTGATTCCTGAAAGCAAACCACGAAGAGCCAAAGACACTGAGCAAAAGAAGACCATGCGCCGACGTCGTCGGCGCGTGGATTCCAGCTTGGTGTCTTGGTGTCTTGGTGGTTTCCGACAAAGCGGAACTGCCGTGCCAAGCCAACCCTGCGTGGGGACCCACGTTCCTCATCCCTGCGTCGCCTGGATCTGGCCGCGGGCAAGGGCCTGCAGCACTTCCTCCTTCGGGCCGTTGGCGACCACCTTGCCGCCGTCGATCACCATCAGCCGGTCGACCAGCGTCAGCATCGAGCCGCGATGGGTGACCAGCATCAGCGTGCGGCCGGGCAGTATCTCCTGCAGCCGCGCCTTGAAGCGGTTCTCGGACGAATTGTCCATCGAGCTGGTGGGCTCGTCGAGCAGAAGGATCGGCGGGTCGAGCAGCAGCGCGCGCGCGATCGCGACCGACTGGCGCTGGCCGCCCGACAGCGCGCGCCCGCCCTCGCCCACCGGCAGGTCGAGGCCGAGGGGATGGCGCTGGGTGAAGTCGTCGACGCCCGCCATGCGCGCGGCGCGCAGGATCGCCGCGTCGTCGGCGTGGAACGCGCCCAGCACGATGTTGTCGCGGATCGAGCCGAAGAACAGGAAATTCTCCTGCAGCACGCAGCCGATCGACCGGCGCAGGTCGGCGGGATCGATCTGGCGCGCGTCGACGCCGTCGATCAAGACCGCGCCCTCCTGCGGCTCGTAGAAGCCCATCACCAGCCGCTCGATCGTCGACTTGCCCGAGCCGATGCGGCCGATCAGCCCGACCTTCTGGCCGGGCAGGATCTTGAACGAGACGTTCTGCAGCGCCGGCTGCTTCTGCCCGGGATAGCTGAAGGTCACGTTCTTGAACTCGATCTCGCCCAGCGGGCGCGGGCGCTGGATGTAAGTGCGGTCGGGCGCGCGGTCGATCGGCGTGTGCATCAGCCGGTCGAGCGCGCGCAGCGAGTTGAGGCTCTGATGGAAGCGCGTCAGCAGCGACGCCACCTGGCCCAACGGCCCCATCGCGCGGCCACTGAGGATCGTGCACGCGATCAGCCCGCCCACCGTCAGGTGGCCGGCGTTGATCAGGTAGACGCCCGCCACGACCAGAAGGCAGTTGACCAGGTTCGCCGCGATCTGGCTGAACGTGACCGACAGCAGCGACAGCCCGTGCGCCTTGTGCGCGCTCAGCGACGTCGCCTCGACCTGGCTCTCCCAGGTGCGCTGCATGCGCCCCTCGGCGTTCAAGGCCTTGATCGTCTCGATGCCCGAGATCGCCTCCACCAGCACCGCGTGCTTCTGCGTCTGCTGCTCGAAGCTCTGCCGCATCACCTCGCGCAAGGGCGCCTGCAGGAAGAAGCCCACGCCCAGGATCACCGGCACCGCGACCAGCGGCACCAAGCCCAGCCACCCGCCGATCACGAAGATGAAAATAATATAGAGTGCAATAAATGGAAGGTCTACAACTGCTAGCAGTGTCGCGCTCGAGAAGAACTCCCGGAGGCTTTCGAAGTCGCGCAGGTTGGACGCGAGCGCGCCGGCCGACGGGGGGCGGGCGGCCATGCGGATCGCCATCACGCGCTCGAAGATGGAGCTCGAGAGCTGCAGGTCCGCGCCGCGGCCCGCGCTGTCGACGAAGTAGCCGCGCAGCATGCGCAGCGCGAACTCGAACACGAAGGCGATGGCGACGCCGAGCGCCAGCACCCACAGCGTCTGCATCGCCTGGTTCGGCACCACGCGGTCGTAGACGTTCATCGTGAAGAGCGGCGTGGCGAGCGCCAGGATGTTGATCAGCACGGCGGCGGCGATCACCTCGCCGTAGAGCGTGCGGTACTGGCGCACGACGTCCCAGAACCAGTTGCGCTCGGGCCGCGCGGGCGACGAGGCGCGCGCGCGGTCGTCGGTGCGCACGCCCGGGCGCGCGAACAGCGCGTGGCCGAGATAGAGCCGGTCGAGCTCGTCCAGCGCCATGCGCCGGGACTGGCCCGCGTCCTCGGGCAGCATCACCTCGGCCATGCCGCCGTCGGCGAGCGCAGTCAGCACGGCGGCGCGCCGCCCGTGCAGCAGCAGCACGCAGGGCAGCGTCAGCGGCGAGATGCGCTGGAGCGGAAGATGCGCGAGGCGCGCGGTCAGCCCGGCGCGCTCGGCGCCGCGGATGAACAGCTCGGGCGTCAGCTTGCCGTCCACCAGCGGCAGCCCGGCGATCAGCGAGGGGGTCGAGGCCGGCCGCTCGAGCAGCCGCGCCACCGCCGCGAGGCAGAAGGCGAGCGGATCCTCGGCCCCCGATCCCGCGCCGTTGCCCGCGGCGCCGCCCGGCAGCGCCCACTCGCCGCTGGCGCCGCCGCCGTTTGGCGTCGCGCCACCCGTGGCCGCGCCGCCGCCGCCGCCATTGCCATTGCCGTGGGTGCCGGCGTTCCCGGTGCCGGCAGCGAGGTCGGCGGTCATCGCGTGTCGCCCCGATCGTCGGGCATGGCGGCGACGCGCGCCGGATCATCCGCCGCCGGCGGCAAGGCGCGCGGCGCGGGCAAGCCCGCGCCCTGCTGCGGGCCGAGGCTCGGCGCCAGCGGCGGCGGCGTCATGCCCGCGGGCCAGGGCAGCGGTCGTCCGCGCGCTATGGACGGCGGCACGGCCACCGCATCGAAGCCGGGCAGGCGGATCGGCGGCAGCGGCAGCGCCGCAGGCCAATCCCGCGGAGCAGCGGCCCCGGGCAGCGGCCACTGCCCCATCGGCCCCGCGGCAGGCGCGAGCGCCGCCAAGGCCTGCGGCGGTGCTGCCCGTGGCAGTGTTGCCGGCGCGGGCGGCGGCAGGGCCGCGGCCTGGCGCGGCGCGAAGGTCGGCGCCACCGGTGCGGGCACGACCGGCGCGGGCACGCTTTGCTGCTGCGCGCGCGGCAGGACGGGGATGATCGCCGGCGCGTCGGGCGAGATCGGCGGCGCGAAGCCCGGCGCGTAGTCGGGCCGGAGCTCGCTGGGCGGTCGAAGCTGCAGGCCGGGCGGCAGCTCGGGCGGCAGCGTGCCGGGCGGCAGCGTGCCGGGCGGCGAGGCGCCCGCGCCGGCACCGGCGGGCGGGGCGTAGGGCTGGGCCTGACGCGCCAGCGCCACCTCGGCGGCCCAGGGCGTGTCGTCCGCGCCGAACGCCTCGTCCGGCGGCTTCACCCTCAGCGTGCGCAGCAGCACGCCCGCCGATTGCAGCACGCGGTAGACGCCGAACAGCGCCGTCGCCTCCTGCGAGGTGCGGAGCTGCAGCGAGTTGTAGTAGTCGCGCTCGCTGTCGAGCAGGTCGAGGATGCGCGAGCGTCCGAGGTCGAACTGGCGGCGGAACGCGTCGCGCCCGCGCGCGTCGGCGATCACCTGGTTGTTGGCCGCCACCGCCCGCTCGCGCGCCGAGCGCAGCGCCGAGAAGGCCAGCCGCATGTCGCGCTCGACATCGCGGCGCACGCCGGCCAGGCGCTGGTTGGCCGCGGCCAGGCGCTCGATCGCCTCCTGCGAGCGCGCCATGTCGGCCCCGCCGCGCGACAGGTTGTAGCGCATGACCAGGAGCGCGTTGGCCGCGCTGTCGCGCCCCTTCACGCCGCGCAGGTTGTCGCCGGTCTGGCCGTTCAGCTCGACGTCGAACTGCGGGTAGAAGCCCGATTTCGCCTGGCGCGTCTGGGCGCGCGCCGCCTCGACCTCGGCCTCGGCGCGCTGGGCCACCGGGTTGGCGCGCATCGCCTGCTCGACCCCCGCGTCGACGTCGGGCGGCAGGGCGGCGTCGGGCGCGACCGGCCGCTCGAGGCCCTGCGGCGGCTCGCCGACCGTGCGCAGGTAGCGCGACTGCGCGTCCTTGAGCCTGGCCTCGGCATCGGCGAGCTGGCCCTGCGCGCTCGCCAGCCTGGACTGCGCGCGGCGCAGGTCGCCCACGTCGCCGGCGCCGCGGTCCAGCCGCTTCTGCAAGGCGGCGACGTAGCTATCGTGCGTGCGCACGTTCTCGCGGTTGATCGCCACCACGTCCGACGTGCGCAGCACCTCGATATAGGCCTCGACCGTGTCGATGCCGGTCTGCTCGGAGGATTGCAGCACGCGCGAGGCGGCGGATTCGCTGAGCATGCGGCGGCGGTCGACGTCGCTCTGGGTCTCGAACCCGTCGAACAGCATCTGCCGCACGGTCAAGGACGCGTCGGTGCGGTTCTTCTGCGTGGCGTCGTCCTCGGCCGGCGGGGCCGAGGCGCGGGTGGACGGCGTGTTGGCCCATTCCCGGCCGATCGAGATGCGCGTGTCGGCCTGGGGGAAGAAGCCGGCGCGCGCCTGGCGCACCTGCTCGTCGGCCGCGCGCCGGTCGCCCGCCGCGGCGCCGACATCGGGATTGGTGCTGACCGCGCGCTGCACCGCCTCCTCCAGCGAGGCGGCCTGGGCCGGCGCGGCGGCGGTTGCGAAGATCAACCACAGAGACACGGAGACACAGAGGGGAGAAGACGAGAAAGCCTTCCTTGTCGCCTTCGTGCCTTCGTGCCTTCGTGGTCGCTCTTCGGATTTGAACCACGAAGACACGAAGACACGAAGCGAAGATCGGAATCCCGCGCCGCCCAGAGCGGCGCACGCAAGCATGTCCGCTCCAGCCTTCTTCTCCGTGCCTCCGTGCCTCTGTGGTTCATCTCCGAAGGTCGACCACCGAGACACAGAGACACAGAGCGGAGAAGACGAGACTACCGGGCGCGCGCGGCCCTCCACCCCTCCCCCCCGCCCGCCCGCGGCGGAGGGAGGATGGAAAAGGGCCTCGGCGGCGCGCCCCCGCGCCCGCGAAACAGGCTCGCCCATCAGGCGATGCGTCAATCCCGACCCCTGGCCTTGGGCCAGACGGCAGACAGGCTTACCGGGTCAGCCTACCATATCTGGCGGTAGACACTTGATTACCATACGAAACCTGGGATGTCGATGTTATCAACAGGTTGGGGGACAAGGCGGTCGCCGACTTTATTTCGGGGAACCCCCTGCCCGCCGGCGGGGTGCGGCGTTACCATCCTCTGACTGCATCCCGTACTTGAGAGGTCGATGACCGAAACACCGGGGCAGGCCGGCCTGACGAACCGTCAGGCGCCGTGCGGCCCCCAGGACGAAGAGCAAGCGCCCCCGCGGACGGACCTTCCCGCCGGGCGCGATCCCCAAGACGAGGCGGCGGCCTATCTGCCGCCCCGGCGCTATCGCGGCGCCGATATCGGCAACCGGCCGCGGCGGCGCGTGATCTACACGAAGCAGATGGTGCTGGACGAACTGCGGCGCGTGGCCGCGCTGGTCGGGCCGGGGCATCTGACCATCAGCCTGTTCCGCCGCCACTCGCGCATGGCGACGGCGGTCGTCCACCGGCGCTTCGGCCTGTGGCGCACCGCACTGGAGCATGCGGGCCTTGCCGACCGCTACAGCGGCTG
>JADLEG010000191.1 GCA_020846275.1 Alphaproteobacteria bacterium | reverse complement strand
CGAGCGCCGCGTCATCCCGCCCGCGACCGCCGAAATCAGCCGTGCGCGGATGTCCATCGAAAGAGGTCGCGTCATCCAGGCTGGCCTCCTTCACCAGCCTGCATCTTGAATCAGAATTCCCGACCATGGGGAATCCCCTTTTGATTCAGTCCGATCAAAAAGTGCTCTAGCTGTTATCGCCCCGCGAGTATAACCAACTTCGTGAGGTCAATGGACATGCTATCTGCGTCTGAGCGATCCCTTGGGCGGTATGGGCAGTTCGAGACTCCAGTGCCCAGTTTGGCCTCGGTTGGTCCACCACTCACTCCTGTCCGAGATTCGTTCCTTCGGCCGGCGTCCGATTGTCCGATAGGCGAGGCGTCGAGTGGCTGTTGGCCGTGATTGGATAGGATACTAGGCGCGTTGGGATGTCAGTCGCGCCTTAAGTTGGTCGAACCGTGCTACCTGGTCGGCGCGCAGCCGCCTGTTCGCGTCGCGGCCGACATACACCTTGAACATCGCCTCGCCTTCGCCGTTGAAAAACAGGATTGCGCAAGTATCCATCTTCATGAACGGCCGCTTTACAAAGTAGATCGCCGCACATCTGCCGTGGCGCAAATGGCCGCCGATTGGGCCGTGACCCTCGAAATTATAGTAGCCGCGCGCCATGCGCCCGCGCGGGATTTCGCCGCGGCACTCCAGTACGACGTCCTGGGTGTGGACGAGGAGAACGATCTCGCCCCATGCGCTCAGGTCCGCCATCACTGCTTCGAAGGCCGATCCGTCGACTACCGTCCGGCAATGGTCGGGCAGGCAGTCCGCCACCGCGCGGGTACTGGCGCCGTGCTCGGCGGCGATTGCCTCCAGCACGCCATCCTGGCTGCGCGCCATTTTTTCCCTCAGCGTCGAGAGCATCGCCGTCTCGGCATTCTCATCGCGCATCGTGGGTTCCTTGGGTTTCGAGGGTGGGATGGGAGGCGTGATCGACGCCTCCCAGGTAGGCGTCGATCATCGCGAACAGGCTGCCGGCCAGGTTACCGTGCCAGAACCACCCGGCGGTCGTGAGCAGGACGGTGTTGCAGCGACGGCGCAGCAGACCTGCCGCCGCCCACTGATCGAACAGTGGCGCCAAGGCATCAGTGAAACCAGGGGCGGTCGCGGCGTCAAGACGGACGAGATCGAGCCTGCCTTGCTCGACTCCCGCCATCACCACGTCCCGGGCGTGGTGATTCGGTGGCGGCGGCAGCAACACGGCGATGGGCTTGTCGCACCGACCGATGCGGCGCTGATAGGAACCTAGGTCGGAATCGAGGACGTAACGATGACCGTCCAGCATGCCGGCGGCGCCGGCGCCGAACGCCAGGCAGTCGCTTCCGGCCTTGACGAGCTGATTGTAGAGGTTGCGCTCCCGGGTGCCGGCGGCCCAGTGCGCCTGGCTGAGGTGCCGCCATCCGGCATCCTCGATGGTCTCCAGTCCGACGGCATACATCCGCGCCATCTGCTCGAGCGACGCCGCCGCAGGCAGGGCGCCTTTCTCAATCGATAGCGCCAGCGGACTCTTGTCGTGAAGCGCTAGGCAGTAGAGGTCGACGCCGTCCAGCTCCAGTTCAACGCAGGTCCGCACGTCGCGCTGCCAGGACTCCATGTCCTGGCCCGGCAGGCCGAAGATCAGGTCGCACACCACCGCCGCGCGGTCGCGCTCACGCAGGCGGTGCAGGAACGCGATCGCCGAAGCGCGGTCTGCGCGCCTCCCCAGGCGCCGGCGAAGCTCGGTATCGAATGTCTGCACGCCGATCGAGATGCGGTTGGCACCGGCGTCGAGGCAGGCATCAATCTTCTCATCGTCGAAGCCCGCGATCCTGCCCTCTACAGTGATTTCGCAATCCGGAGCCAGCGGCAGGCGGTCGCGTACGGTGCTGACGAGGCGGTGCAGGTCGGCAGCGGCCAGCGCGCTCGGCGTACCGCCACCAAAATAGACGGCATGGACCGGTTCCGCGTCGGCCGCGTCCATGGCGATATCTTGGGCAACGTGAGTTGCGTAGTCACGCAGGGCTTCGTCGGCCGAGCGGTTGCGATAGAAACCGCAGAACAGGCAATGGTTGGCGCAGAAAGGCACGTGGATATAGGCGACGCGCTTGCTTCTGCGCCGACCTCGTCGCAACCGCGCATAGACCGCCCCCGGATTGGGCGAAGGGCGAGTGCGACCTTTTATCCAAGGAAACAGATTCCTTTTTTCGAATGCCGGTCCGGCGTCCGGGGCGCGCGCGAAATGCATAGCAAGGGGCAAGACCGAAGGCTGCAAGACAGTCCTCAAGAGCAAGAAAAGTTAGGTTGCCAGGCAGTCACAATTTGCGAATGCGACCGATTCTCAATTATTATTGGATAGATCACGCATCGTCAATCGAATGGCTCCATTTGGAGACCCGCGTGAGGTGCGACAAATCAGCCGATACGTAGAACCTCTTGACTGAGCTGCAGCCAGAGGAATGGGCGGAGCCCGCCGGCGGCCAACCGATCCAGGGGACCGCTGGAAATTTCCCTATCGGCGCGGCCCATCTACGCGCGATGCAGACCCGGGCCGATCATGACCAACCAAACTGATCCGCCGTGAATCCGATTCGCTCGAGTGCACGTGATGCGCTGGCTTGTGCTTCACGGCCGATTGCAAGCATGTCGTGGCCTGGAACCTTGCGTCCCTCCATCAAAATGCGGCCGTTGACCAGCACCATATCGACGTCGCCGCCGTTGGCGAAGGTTGCGAGCCGGCGCACCGGTGCGCCCAGCGGGGCCAAGTGCGGCGCGGTCAGGTCGACCAGGATCACGTCGGCCCGCTTGCCGGGCTCGAGCGAGCCGATCTCCTTCTCCATGCCCAACGCCTTCGCCCCTTCGATCGTCGCCATCTCCAGCGCGCGCGTCGCAGGCAGCACCGTGTCGTCGCGGAAATGGCGCGCGTGATAGCGCATGAGCTGGAAAAGGTGGCGGAACATGTCGAAGGGCCGGTCGGGCGCCGGCCCGTCCGAGCCGATGCCCACGACGATGCCGCGCTGCATCAGCTCCGGCGCCGGGCAGCGCCCGCGCACTGACATCAGGGCGCTGGGGTTGTGCGCGACCTTGGCGCCGCTGCGCTCGAGCGTCGCGATGTCGTCCTCCGTCAATTCGACGCAGTGGGCGAACACGGCGTTCGGGGCCGGCAGGCCGGCGAAGCGCTGGGACCGCGCGATCGAGCCCTCGCGATGCCCATCCTGCACCAGCAGCACGCCCTTGCGTTGCGCCAACTCCCGCGTCCGGACGGACAGGCGCACCTCCTGGTCGGTCCAGCGCTGGTCCAGGAACACGGGCAGCGAGCAGGCGATGCGGATGTTGCCGCCCGCCTTGCCGTGCCAGCGGTCGATGATCGTCTCCGCGGTGTCGATCTGCCGTTCCGGCGTGACCGACACCTCGCGCGGCGTCGCGCCATGGTCCCAGTCCAGGTAGGCGAGCGGGAAAGGCGGGCGGCCCGGCCCGACGGCCAGCACCTCGCGCAGGCCAAGCTGCTCGATCGCCTGGAGATGCGCGTCGGCGGCCCGTGTGTCCTCCGTGCGCATCACGTCGGGCCCGCCGCCGAACAGCAGGCAGGCGGTGGTGGTGCCGCAGCGGATGCGCTCCAGCCCCGACAGCAGCGCCTCGACCCGCCAGAAATCCGTGTCCGCGCCGCGCGCATAGAGCGCGCCGGTCAGGTGCATCCAATCCTCGCCGGTGTCGCCGATCGACTTGGCCAGCGCGTGGCCAGCGTGACCGTGCAGATCGATGAAGCCGGGCAGGACCGCCTTGCCCGTCGCGTCGATGCGCCGCTTTGCCGGCCCATGGGCCGCCTCCACCTCCGCCCTAGGCCCTACGGCGACTAGGCGCGAGCCCGCGATCGCTACCGCCCCGTCGGCGATCACCCGGCGCTCCGGGTCCATCGCGATCACCACGCCGCCGGAAATCAACAGGTTGATCGGCTGGTTCATGCGGCTTGCTCCACAAGGTGACAGGCAGCGCGCCCGCCGGCGATGGTGCGCAGTTCGGGCGTCTCGGTGCGGCAGCGCTCGACCGCCCGGGCGCAGCGCGGGTGGAACGCGCAGCCCGCGGGCGGGTCGATCGGGTTCGGCACTTCGCCCGCCAGCGGCGCGCGGCTGCGGTTCGGTGCTTCCAGGTCGGGGATCGTGTCGAGCAGCAGCCTGGTGTAAGGGTGGCGCGCGGCGGCGAACAGCTCCTCGGCCGGCGCCTGCTCGACGATCCGGCCGAGATACATCACCGCGATCTCGTCCGACATGTGCCGGACGACCGCCAGGTTGTGGCTGATGAACAGGTAGGTAAGGTTCAGCTCGGCTTGCAGCGCGCGCATCAGGTTCAGGATCTGCGCCTGGACCGACACGTCAAGTGCCGAGGTCGGCTCGTCGCAGACCAGGAAATGCGCTTGGGTGGCGAGCGCCCGGGCGATCGAGATGCGCTGGCGCTGCCCGCCCGAGAATTCGTGCGGGTAGCGGCAGGCGTCATTGCGGGCCAGCCCCACCAGCCCCAGCAGCTCGGCCACGCGCGCCTCGATATCGACCGAGTGGCGCATCAGGCCAAGCTCGCGGATCGGCTCGGCGATGATGTCGGCGACGCGCCAGCGCGGGTTCAGACTCGCATAAGGATCCTGGAAGATCATCTGCACCCGGGGCGCGGCACCGGCACCCGCGGCCTCGTCGACGCGGCCGAAGCTCAGCCGGCCGCGCGTCGGCTGGATCAGCCCGACGACCAGCCGCGCCAGAGTCGACTTGCCGCAGCCCGATTCCCCGACGATCGAGAAGGTCGTGCCGCGGCGCACGGTGAAGCTGACGCCGTCCACCGCCTTCAGCAGCCGGCGCGGCCGCCGCTCGACCACGCGCGCCAGCCAGGGCGGCGACACGTCGAACCAGCAGGCCGCGTCCTCGACGGTCAGCATGATGTCGGCCTGGTCAGGCATGGGCCGGCGCCTCGGCCGCGACGAAGCAGGCGGCGCGCGCGATGCCCGCCGGTTCCAGCGCCGGGCGCTCGCTCGTGCAGCGCGGCAGGCAGCGCGGGCAGCGGGGGTGGAAGGCACAGCCCGTGGGCATGGAATCGAGTCGGGGCATCGACCCGTCGATCTGGCGCAGCGATGCCGCGCGATGGCGCACGCTGGGGATCGAGGCCATCAGCCCGACGGAATAGGGGTGGCGCGGGCGGTGGATCACCTCATCCACGGGGCCGATCTCGACCACGCGGCCGGCATACATCACGGCGACGCGGTCGGCGGTCTCGGCGATCACGCCCATGTCGTGCGTAACCAGCATGACGGCGGTCCGGTGCTCGCGGCACAGGCGCTTCAGCAGGCCGGTGATCTGCGCCTGGATCGAAACGTCCAGCGCCGTGGTCGGCTCGTCGGCGATGATCAGCTTGGGACCGGCGCAGAGCGCCAGCGCGATGACCACGCGCTGGCGCATCCCGCCCGAGAACTGGTGCGGATAGTGGTCGATCCGCGTCTCGGCCGCCGGGATGCCCACGGCGACCAAAAGCTCCAGTGCCTTGGCGCGCGCCTCGCGGTCGCTCATCGGCAGGTGGGTGCGGATGGTCTCGACGATCTGGTCGCCGATACGCAGCAGGGGGTTGAGCGAGGTCAGCGGATCCTGGAAGATCGCGCCGATCTCACGCCCGCGCAGCGCGCGCATTTGCGCCGGCGGCAGGTCGTCGATGCGCCGGCCGGCCAGCCTGATCTCGCCGCCCACGATGCGGCCAGGCGGCTCCAGCAGCCCGATCACCGCCGCACCGGTCAGCGACTTCCCTGCGCCGGATTCGCCGACAACGCCCAGGATCTCGCCTGGGTGGATCGCGAAGGAAACGCCGTCGATCGCGCGCAGGCGCCCGTGGCGCGTGTCGAACGCGACCTCCAGGTCGCGGACCTCGAGCACGGGCCCGGCTGCCGGTGCCGTCATGACGCGCGGCTGACGACCGGATAGGCGGCGGAGAAGATTTCCGCCACCGGCGGGTGGCCGAAGGTCCGCCGGGGGTATTGCGCGATCAGCCGGTCGAACTGGGCCTGGGCGCGGGCGGTGTCCGCCTTCGGATCGATCCCCGGGATGACGCCGTTCTCCATCACGAAGCGCCCGTCGACGATCACCGTGGTGAAATGCCGTCCGCCGCCCGCGATCATCATGGTCTGGATCGGGTCGATCACCTGGCCCAGGTCGGGGGCTGACAGGTCGAAGACGGTGATGTCGGCTTTGGCGCCCGGCGCCAGGCGGCCCAGGTCGTCGCGCCGCAGCGCCGCGGCCCCGCCCAGCGTCGCGGCGTCGTAGTAGTCCTCGCAGCGCGCGGAATCGGCGCTGCCGTCCACCACGCGCGAGAGGATCATGCCGACCTGCATGTTCAGCACCATGTCGGGTGGCGCGGTATCCGTGCCCATGCCGATCTTGATGCCGCGCCGGCGATAGCGGCCGAAACTCTCGATTACGTTGCCATGGCGCGAGGAGACCAGGGGGCAATGCACGATGGTCGCGCCGGAATCGCGGATGATATCGAGGTCGTGCCCCGGCCGATCGACGCGGCTCGATCCTGACACGAAGGTGCCGTGCGGCAGCAGGGTTCGCTCGTTCAGGTAGCCCAGGCTCTGCATCCATTCCGGCGGGCTCATGCCGTGCAGGCGGACGACCGTGTCGTACTCGAACTTTGACTGGCAGGAATGCTGGCGCACCGGCACGTCCAGGTCGCGCCCCGCCGCGGCCGTGCGGCGCATCAGCTCGGGCGTGCAGGTCTCGATCCGATCGGGGGCCAGCATGGTGCGTACCAGCCCCTCGGCCCGGCCTTCGAAGGCCTTGCAGAACCGTACGGCCTCTTCCAGCCCTTGCAGCCCGCGCGCCTCGTCGAAATGGAGGTCGATCGCGCCATCCGCGCGCACATAGCTGTTGCCGGTGCGGTAGGCGGGCCCCAAGTAGACGCGCAGGCCAAGCTGTTCCGCCGCCTCGGCCGCCGAAGCGAACTCGTCCCAGGTCTCGCCCCATACGCGATAGAACAGCGAGGCGATCGGCAGGGCCGTGGTGATGCCGTTGCGGATCAGCAGGCCGAAGGCATAGCGCTTCTGGAACGCCAGCTCCTCCGGCGTGTACATCTCCACCGGCCCGCCGCGCATATAGTCCTCGGGCCAGACCCGGCCCTTCTTCCAGGCGGGCTGGTTGTCGAGGCCCAGGATCGTGGTGTCGAGGTCGGACAGGGCATCGAGGTCGACGAAACCCGGGCCGATCAGCGCGTTGCCGTAGTCGATGCGCTTGCGTACCTCGCCCGGATAGTCGAAGCCGACGAAGACGATCCGGTCGCGCTCGAACACGACCTGGCCGTCGCGCAGCAGCCGGTGCTTGCCGCCCTCGTGCCCCACCACCCAGCGGGCGGTGAGCAGGGTCGGGCCTGCAGGACGGACGAGATGGGTCATGGAGCCTCGATCAGGGCCTTGCCGTCCCTGGCGACCACGCGGCCCGACTTGACCACCAGGCGGCGGGGCAAGTGGCTCACCACCGCCTCGGTCACGCTTTCGCCTTCCGCCAGCACGATGTCGGCGGCGCAGCCCGGCTTCAACCCGTAGTCCTTGAGCCCCATCACCTGGGCGCCGCCCGCTGCGCAGACGTCGAGCGCCAGTTCCACGTCGGCGTCGTGGCGAAAATTGTTGCGCAGGCCGATGAACATCGCACGCTCCAGCATGTCGGCCGTGCCATAGGGCCCCCAGGTGTCGCGAATGCCGTCCGAGCCCGAGCACATCACGACGCCGCGCTCGGCCAGGCGCTTGACCGGCGGGGCGGGGCGCGCGGCCGGGCCGGTGGTCATGATCGCGATCTTCGATTTGGCCAGCGCGTCGATCAGCGGGTCGATTACCTCGCGGTCGGGCATGCCGAGGCAGAAGGCATGGCTGACCACGACCTTGCCCTGCATGCCCAGCGCGTTGGTGCGGTCGATGATCAGCTCCATCGAGAACACGCCCATCTCGCCCGGCTCGTGCAGGTGGATGTCCACCGGCTTGCCGTGCTTCTGTGCCAGGGCAAAGACCTGGTCGACATGGCCCTTGGGGTCGCGGTCGATGGCGCAAGGATCGAGCCCGCCCACGACCTCGGCCCCCATGGCCATGGCGCGGTCCATCAGCTCGACCGTGCCCGGCCGCACCAGCATGCCGGATTGCGGGAAGGCGACGATCTCCAGGTTCATCACCTCGCGATAGCGCTGGCGCGTGGCCATCACGCCCTCGATGCCCTGGAGGCCGATCTCGGTATCGACGTCGACATGGCTGCGGATATGGGTCGAGCCCTTGGACAGGGACAGCACGATCTGGCGCGCGGATTGTCGGGCGGAATCGATGCCGAGCGTCTTCTTGAGGGTGCGCTCGTTCTCGATCTTGTCGATCAGCCGCGGGCCTGCCCGGTGCTTGTGCCAGCCCATGCCCCATAGGGTCTTGTCGAGATGCGTATGCGCCTCGACCAGGCCGGGCAGCGCGATGGCGCCGCCGCCGTCGATGGTCTCGGCCTCCGGCGCGTTCGAGCCGTCGCCGATCGCGGCGATCTTGCCGCCCAGCACGCGGATCGACGCGAGCTTGCCGCCCATCGGGCGAACGTTCTTGATCAAGAGGTCGTTGGGCATGGCGTTTCCGTATGTTTTCAGCGCAGTTTCGGATTGAGGGCGTCGCGCAGCCAATCGCCGAGCAGGTTGACCGACAGCACGATCAGGGCGAGCTGCACCGCCGGGAACACCACCACCCACCACAGGCCGGAGAACAGGTACTGGTTGCCGATGCGGATCAGCGTGCCGAGCGAAGGCTGGGTCACCGGCATGCCGACGCCGAGGAACGACAGCGTCGCCTCGGACAGGATCGCCAGGCCCAGGTTCAAGGTGGCGGCCACCAGCACCGGCGTCAGCGTGTTGGGCAGGATGTGCCGGCGCATGATGCGACTGGGCTTGACCCCGATGATGCGCGCGGCCAGCACGTATTCCTTGCGCCGCTCGACCATTGTGGAGGCGCGCACGGTGCGGGCGTACTGCACCCAGCCGGTCAGCGCGATCGACAGCACCAGGATCGCGGCCGAGAACCCTTCGCGCATGTTCTGCGGCAGGAGTTCACGGAAGACGGCGCTCACCAGGATCGCGACCAGCAGGGTGGGGATCGACAGCACCGTGTCGCCAATGCGCATCAACAGGTTGTCGACCCGCCCGCCGAAAAACCCCGCCACGAGGCCCACCGTCACGCCGATCGTCATGGCCAGCGCCACGCTCAAGAGCCCGATCGCCAGCGAGATGCGCGAGCCGTAGAGGATGGCCGACAGCACGTCGCGGCCCTGCGGGTCGGTGCCAAGCAGATAGGGCCATTCGCCGTCCTTCGACAGGATCGGCGGCAACTCGGCCTTGTCGAGGAAGAGCTGTTTCAGGTCATAGGGATTCTGCGGCGAGATCAGCGGGGCCGCGAAGGCCGTCACGGCTATGACGATCAGCACGACCGCCGCCCCCACCGCGACCGGGCTTTTGCGGAAGCTCCAGGCGATGTCGCCCTTGAGGAACCGCGCCAGCCTGGACGGACGTGGGGCCACGGCCTGGACGTCAACCGCCACCGGCACCTCCGCGGACCACGTCGCTGCGCAGGCGCGGGTCGACCACGGCGTAGAGCAGGTCGACCACCGTGTTGAGCGACACGAAGATGAAGGAGACCACCAGCAGGTAGGCCGCCATCACCGGGATGTCGACATGGGTGACTGCCTGGATGAACAGGAAGCCCATGCCCGGCCACTGGAACACCGTCTCGGTCACCAGCGCGAAGGCGATCAGGTTGCCGATCTGCAGGCCCGTGATGGTGATCACAGGCATCAAGCAGTTCTGCAGCGCGTGGCGGAAATGCACGGTGCGGTCGCGCAAGCCGCGGGCGCGGGCAAAGCGGATGAAGTCGGTGCGAAGCACCTCCAGCATCTCCGCGCGCACCAGCCGCATCACAAGCGTGATCTGGAAGAGGGACAGGGTGATGCTGGGCAGCACCAGCGCCGACCGGCCCGACGGGGTGAGGAACCCGGTCGACCACCAGCCGAGCTGCACCACCTGGCCGCGCCCGAAGCCGGGCAGCCAGCCGAGCGTCACCGAGAAGGCGAGGATCAACAGGATGCCCACGGCGAAGCTGGGCAGGGACACGCCCACGACCGAGACGAACTGCAGGGCCTGCGCGACCGGCGCGTTGCGCCGGATCGCGGTGTAGACGCCGAGCGGCATGCCGATCACCAGCGACAGCACCGTCGCCACCAGCACCAGTTCCAGCGTCGCCGGCATGCGCTCGCCGATGAGCTGGAACACATCCTGCTGGTTGCGGTAGGAGATGCCGAAGTCGCCCTGGACGGCGTTGCCGAGGAAGGTCAGGAACTGCCAGACGACGCCGCGGTCTAGCCCCAGGCGAATGCGCAGCGCGTCGCGCTGGGCCTGCGAAGCCTGCTCGTTGAGCATCAGCTCCACGGGGTCGCCCAGGAAGCGGAAGATCAGGAAGGCGAGCAGCGCTACCGCCACCATCACCAGGGCGGCGTTCGCCAGGCGCTTGAGCAGGAAGACGATCACCCCGTCGCCCTCTTCCCCGTGCGGTCGAAAAGGAAACGGCGCCGGGGATCGCCCGGCGCCGCCTATCTCAGCCTACTTTACGGTCGTGTACCAGAGGCGCGGCTTGTTGTCGGAAAGCTGCACGATGGTGTCGACCGACTTGCGCGCGGCCCAGGCCATCGGCTGCTGGTGCAGCGGCAGGAACAGGATGTCGTCGTGCACGATCTGCAACGCCTCGGCCATCATCTTGATGCGCTTGGGCGTGTCGAGCTCGGTGCCCGACTTGTCGATGAGCGCGTCGAGCTTGGCCGAGCCCCAGCCGCCCCAGTTGAACACGCCGCCCGTGCCGCTCTTCGACCGGATCACCTGGATCAGGATCGAGTAGGCGTCGATCATCGGCTCGTTGGCCCAGCCCAGCGTGACGATGTCGAACTCGCCCTTGGTGCGCTTGGGCGTCTGGGTCGAGCGCGGCGCGATCGCGGCGTTGGGCTTCAGGCCCACGCGCGACCACATCGCGGCCACCGCCTGGCAGATTTCCTCCTCGTTGACGTAGCCATCGTTCATGCAGTTGAGGTTGAAGGAGAAGCCGTTGGGATAGCCGGCCGCGCCCAGGAGCTTCTTCGACGCCTCGGGGTCGTGGGGCAGGCGCGGCTCCTGCTCGGGCATGTAGCCCGGGATGGCGGGGGCCACCATCGCGCCGGTGTTGCGCGACAGGCCGCGCATCGCGCGCTTCTGCAGCGCGTCGATGTCGATGGCGCGGTACAGCGCCTCGCGCACCTGCTTGTCCTTGAACGGGTTCTTGCCCTTGACGTCGGATTCGTAGAGCGCGTCGCCCATGTTGAAGGCGAAGAAGATCGTGCGCAGCTCGTTGGTCTGCAGCACCTTCACGTCGGGCGAGGCGGCCAGGCGCGGCAGGTCCTGCAGCGGCGCCACGTTGGTGAAGTCGATCTCGCCCGACAGCAGGGCCGCCACGCGCGTCGCCGCCGAGGCGATCGGCAGGAACTCGATGCGCGTCAGGTTGTGCCGGGGCTTGTCCCACCAGCTCGGGTTGACCACGAAGATGGTGGCGGCGTCCGGCTTGCGCGATTCGATCTTGAACGGCCCGGTCCCGTTGGCGTTGTTGGTGGCATAGCCCTCGACCCCCTTGCCGGCGTCGGTCGGCAGGGTGGCGTTGTTCTTCACCAGCCACGGCTTGCTGAAGATGTAGATGTTGGTCAGGTCGTTCAGCAGCAGCGGATAGGGCTCGGTGACGTCGATGTCGATCGTCAGGTCGTCGACCTTCTTCGACGACTTGTAGGCCGGCAGGTTGCCTTTCAGCGGTGACGACTCGTGGCTGACGCGGGCGAGCGAGGCCAGCACGTCGTCGGCGGTGAACGGCGCGCCGTCGTGGAAGGTCACGCCCTGGCGCAGCTTGAAGCGCCAGGTGGTGGGGGCGATCACTTCCCACGAGGTCGCCAGCGCCGGCTCGATCGCCAGCTTGTCGTTGTAGCGGACCAGCCCCTCGTAGGTGTGGTTGAGGACGGCGAGCGTGAACGTGTCGCCATAGGAATAGGGGTCGAGCGAGACGATCTCGCGGTTGGCGCCCCATTTCAGGGTCTTGGCGTCCGCCGCACCGGCGATCAGCGCGGTGGCGGCGACGGCCATCAGAAGATGTCGGAAGGTCCTGCCCATTTTCGTGCTCCTCTCAGCTCAACCCCTCATCATCGTGCACAATGAAAAGGCATATGATGTACAATTGCTGTATGTTTTGTATTCCTAATTAGGAAGGTATCGTATACGATTTAACTTGGCAAGGCAGAATGCGTTAAGAGGGCTCTCATGCCACGCACCAAGCGAAAGGCGCCGGCGGCGTCCCAGGCCGCCAACGATGCCAACGGCAGTGCCGGGCCGGTTTCGCGCGCCGATACGGTTTATCGCGGCATCCGGCGCGCGATCATCGAACAGGCGCTCGGCCCTAGCACCAAGCTGCCGGAAGACCTGATCGGCGAGCGCTTCGGCGTCAGCCGGACGGTCGTGCGCGCGGCCCTGACGCGGCTGGCGGCCGAGGGGCTGGTCGAACTGCGGCTCAACAAGGGGGCTACCGTGGCCCGGCCGAGCCTCGAGGAGGCGCACGACGTGTTCGACATCCGCCGCAGCCTGGAGCGCCTGGTCGTGGCGCGGCTGGCGGGGCGCCTGACGCCGGGGGGTGCGGCGCGGCTCGATGCCCATGTCGCGGCCGAAGAGAAAGCCAAGGGCAAGGACGGGCCGGAATCGATCCGCCTGGCCGGCGAGTTCCATGTCCTGCTGGCCGAGCTCACCGGCAACGTTATCCTGTCACGGTATGTGGGCGAGCTGATCTCGCGCAGTTCGCTGATCCTGGCGCTCTACGGCCGGCCGCACTCCTCGGACTGCGCCGTGGCGGAGCACCGCGAGATCATCGACGCGCTGGTCCGCGGCGACACGGCAGGCGTCGAGCGGCTGATGGACCACCACCTCGACGCCGTGATCGGCCGGGCGCTGATCGCGCCGGCGCCCGACCGCGACATCCGCGACATCCTCAGCGCCTACGCCGCCGAATGACCGTCGCCGACACCACCTGCTTCGCCTTCGACCGGCTGACGCCGCGCGAACGCTACAAGATCCTGATCGGCACGGTGGTGCCGCGGCCGATCGCCTTTGTAACCACGGTCGACAAGGCCGGTGCGGTCAACGCCGCCCCCTACAGCTTCTTCAACTGCCTGTCGGCCGATCCGGCGATCGTCGCGCTGGGCGTCGAGTACCGCAAGGACGGCACCTCCAAGGACACCGCGCGCAACATCGCGGACACCGGCGTGTTCACGGTCAACATCGTGTCCGACGCGGTGCTCGAGGCGATGAACGTCTGTGCCGTACCGTTCCCTCCGGGCATCGACGAACTGGCGGCGGCGGGCCTGACTCCGGTTGCCGGCGCGCGCGTCGCCAGTCCGCGCATCGCCGAATGCCCGGCGGCGTTGGAGTGCCGGCACTATCAGACCCTGCATATCGGCCGGTCGCGCGAGATCATCCTGGGCGAGGTACTCTGCGTGCACCTGCGCTCCGGCATTGTCGACCCGAAGACGCTGCATGTCGACCCCGCTGGCCTCGATGCAATCGGTCGCATGGGCGGGCACGGCTATATACGAACGCGCGACAGCTTCGACCTACCGACCATGACGGTCGGCGAATACGCTGCCAGAACCGGCCATCAGCCGGCGATCACGAAATGAACACCGCCAATGGGCCAAGATCACGACGGTTGCTGCTGATCAATGCCAACACGGACCCGGCGATCACCGACCGCCTGGTCGCGGCGGCTCAACAGATCGCGCCAACCAATCTTGAAATCGTAGGCGCGACCGCGCGGTTCGGCGCACGTTATGTCGCGACCCGCGCAGCATATACGATCGCGGGTCATGCTGCGCTTGACGCCTATGCTGAGCATAGCGCGGACGCGGACGCGGTCCTGTTGGCGTGCTTCGGCGATCCCGGGCTCGCCGGCTTGCGCGAATTGGCGCCGGTGCCGGTGATTGGCATGGCGGACGCGGCGTGTCGCCGCGCGGCGGAGCGCTTCCAGCGCTTTTCGATAGTCACTGGTGGTGCGAACTGGCCATCGATGCTGCGCGAATTCCTGGCCGGACTTGGCCTCGCGCAGAAGATCGCGAGCATCCGGGCGGTCGACGCCACTGGTGGCCAGATCGTGCAAGACCCGTCGCGCGAACACGAGACGCTCGTCCGCGAATGTATTGCCGCGATGCGAGAGGACGGCGCCGAGGCGGCAATTCTCGGTGGTGCAGGTCTGGTCGGTATCGCCGAAGCGATCGCGCGCGATGTACCAATACCGGTACTCGATGGCTTCTTGGAAGCCATGTACGCCGCACAAGAAGCGATGCATGAACCGCATGAGGGAGGCCGAGATGCGCCACATTCATTGCAGGTCGAGACGTCGGGATTGGGCGCGTGCCTGGCGTCATTGATGTCTGGTCGGCGCCGGCCCCCTTTGGCTGGCGCGGCAGATCCAGCAATTCTTGATGACCCTCCTTGCTAGCCGAACGCTTGCCAGCGGCAGGCTGGCGCTCACGGTGGCTTGGCGGCGAGGGCACGCAGACTTTGTCGCAAGACTCGTTACCCGCAAGAAAACCGGCAGTGTTTATCCTTTCACGGCACCGGCGCTCAGTCGCTTATCAAATTGCGCGGCAATGCGGCGAATATTGAAATCAGAGGCACGCTCATGCAGATAGACGCCGCCATCAGTGGCGGCCACTCGCCGTTGAAAGCCCCTATTTCTTCCCTGTGAGGCAGGCAATTGCGCTCGGAGCACAGTTCGCTCATGACTGCGTCCACGACCACTTTCACGAATCGTCGGTATTCGGCGGGGGGCATCGGCGAAGCAACCGCGCCGATTTCGTCGTCAGCGCTCGTTTACAACCCTTGAACTTGTACGAATATTGGGCCGTCCAGGCCCGTCCTGACGCCCTGTAGAGCGGCGCTTTGGAAGTCTCTCGGCTAGTGTCCTGTCCGGTCGCGAGCCCGCATCTCACTGTTGCTGCAACGATCGGCGTTCATTGCACCAAACGCCGCTACACAGTGCGGTCCGACGGCTTTCAGCTAAGCGATCGGCGCCGCCAGCACAATCGTGTGATGCGGTAGCCAAGTCAGCCGCACCGCCTCCCCCGCCTGCAAGAGACGGGTTTCGCGGTTCTGCTGGAATACCGTGAGCTCGCCGGCGGCCGTGGCCACCTTGTAGGTCACAGATGCCCCCATATAGACCGAGCGAACAACGTTCCCGCCTATGGCGTTCATCGGTTGATCGTCCACCTCGTCCTTGCCGGCATTGCTGCCACTGATAAGGATCTTCTCGGGACGGATTGTCAGTGCAACCTCATTGACGCGCGGACCGAGGCGATCGGTCGTCATCAACTTCGTTCCATCTCGGAGTCGAATGACCGCGAGATCACCCGCGCTTTCTACCGCACCCGAAAGAAAGTTCGTAGCACCGAAGAATTCCGCGGCAAATGCGCTCTTTGGCCGTTCGTATAGTTCATCGGGCCGACCGACCTGCACCACCTTGCCTTTTTGGAACACGGCGATGCGGTCGGAAAGGGTCATCGCCTCCTCCTGGTCGTGCGTAACGAGGATGGTCGTGATTCCGACCTCGCGCTGAATCTGCCTGAGCTCGATCTGCATTTGCGATCGAAGGTTCTTGTCGAGGGCCCCGAGCGGTTCGTCGAGCAGCAGGACACGAGGACGAGACACCAGCGCTCGCGCCAGCGCTATTCGCTGCTGCTGACCGCCCGACAGCTCGCGCGGCCGCCGCCCGCCATAGCCCGCGAGTTGCACAAGATCGAGAATTTGCGTTACGCGCGACTTGATCTCGGCGGACGCCATGCGGCGCACGGAGAGCGGAAAGGCAATGTTGTCGTACACGGACATATGCGGAAACAACGCATAGTTCTGGAACACCATGCCGATGTCGCGCTTGTGCGTCGGGATTCGGCTGATATCGCTTCCCTCGATGAGAATCTGCCCGCTGTTCGGTTCGACAAATCCTGCAATCGATCTGAGAAGCGTGGTCTTGCCGCTGCCGCTTGGCCCCAGCAGACCAAAAAACTCCCCCTCGCCGAACCTCAGCGTAACATCTTCCAGCGCAACGACGTCGCCATACAATTTCGAAACCGAGCGGATATCGACGCTGCTCATTTGGAACCACCAAAGGCATAGAACCTCGATACCGCCGTCAAGAGCAGCATCGAGACAATGATGATAATTGTCGAGATTGCATTGATCTCCGGCGTGAATCCCTTCCGGATCGATGCATAAATTTCGACGGGAAGCGTCGTGACTCCGGGCGGCGACAGGAAATAGGATGTCACGAACTGATCGAACGAGATTCCGAAAGCGAACAGAGCCGCTGCGGCGACGCCGGGTGCAATGACGGGGAGGGTCACCCGAAAGAAGGTCTGCCACGGATTGGCACCCAGCGTTGCCGAGGCTTCTTCCAGACCCCGATCGAAACTTTGCAGCCGAGCGCCCACGACAATGATCACATAGGGCAGGCATAATGCGACGTGCGCGAGCAGCATGGCGTGCAGGCCGCGCCCAATCCCGGAATAGTAAAAGAAGACGAGCATCGATGTTGCAAGGATAAGCCAAGGAACCGCCATCGGGGGGAACAGCAAAACCTGCAGAAGCACCTGACCCCTGAGGCGGTAGCGCGACATGGCGAGAGCCGCCATCGTGCCGACGATCGTGGCCACCGCGGTGCTTGCGCTGGCCAGGAGCACGCTGTTGCGACCGGCACGCCATAGCACTTCGTTATCCGCCAGCTGCTGATACCAAGCTAGCGTAAAGCGAAATGGCAACTCATAGCTCGATGAGACATTGAATCCCATGAGCATCATGATGGCGATCGGAAGGTAGATGAAGAGCAGAACCAGCGCCAGATAGCCAAAGCCGATGATCGATCGTGAGCAGGACATGGCTGACTTCTCGCTAAGCCGTCCTGAAACCGCGTCGGAGCAGCGGCGACGTCACCAAGAAAATCACCGCCACCAAGGCAAGCAGCGTAAAAGAAAGTGCGGCGCCGAGTGGCCAGTTGAATACTTCCGTGAACTGATCCTCGATAACCGTCCCCAACATGATTCCTTGCGGCCCGCCCAGGATCCGGGGCTCCATGAACGAGCCGACAACCGGAACGAAAGTGAGGACGATGCCCACACAAAGCCCCGGCAAGCTGAGGGGAAGAATGATCCGGCGGAAAATCGTGAAGTTTGTGGCGCCGAGCGCCTGTCCAGCTTCAATCAACGAGTCGTCGATCGCCTGCAGCGAGATGTAACACGTCAGAATCATGTACGGGACAAAAGAATGAACGAGCCCGATCACGATTGCCGGATAGCTGTACAGGATGCCGAGGGATAGGCTTGGCGCTATCAGCTGAACGGCCTGGTCGATGATTCCATTCGTTCGCAGCACCATTGTCCACGCGAAGACGCGGATGAGCGCGTTGCTCCAGAACGGAAGGACGACCAGGAGGAGCACGGCCTCCCGCCAGCGTCCCTTGACTAGCCGGGCGAGAATGAGCGCCGCCGGATAGCCGACCACGACACAGGTCAGCGTGACGTACAACCCAAGCGTGATCGAACGCCAAGTCAGAAATCGATAGAAGTCCTTCTCGAAGAAGGTCTGGTATTGACCGAGTGTCAATGTGGGCTTCGCCATTCCCATCGGCATTGCCGACAAGAAGCTGAAGTAGAGCATTACAGCCAGCGGGAGAACGATGGTCAGGCAAAGCCAGACAAAAGCCGGAGCTGTGAGGCTATAGCCGACCCATTCTCGCTTCAACCGCATCGAGCCGCTTGCTCCCATTCCGGGAATCAGCCTCCGCCGCAACGGCATCGGCCGACAAATGCCAAGACCGATCTAGAGACTGTTTCTCCAAGCAGCAGTCTCCGAGGCCGCCTTGGCATTGCGCGTGCCGATCAAAGCAATCGCGAGGCTTCTCTGGCCGGCACGTACGTTAGGTGACAGTTGTTCGATTTTGCGAGCGGACTCCACATTGAGCCCGGTCAACGCGCCGCACAAGCCGCCCGCCATGCAGCCAATCGTATCCGAATCTCTCCCGAAATTGGCGCTCAGGACAACGGCCTTCCATGGATCGCCTTGGGCCAGCCGCGCCAGAGCAAAGGTGGCGGGAATCGTCTCGCGGCTATCGCAGATTACCGCGCGGCGAAACCGCGCATGATACGCGCTCCGGAATGCCTTGTAGTCCTGCGCCTCGTCCGCCAGTTTCAGCGCCGCCAGGATCAGCTCGCGCATTTCCTCACCGCTCCAGGGACGAATGGTCGCAAGCGCTGCCTGCACAACGCTATCGAGCGTCGCCCCCGGCGAAAGCGCGGTCGCGATTCCTGCCGCCAGGGCAGCAGCGGCATCCTGGCAGAAGCCGTTTTGGCCAACATGGATCAGGCTGGCGATTTCGCTCGCCTGAGCAGCGGCCGCGCGAGGATGACCCGCATTTACGATGCCAATGGGCGCAATCGCCATTGCCGAGGTCGAGCTTGGCATCGTTCCTTCCGCGAGCGAACGCGGCGGATAGCTGCGCGCCAGCTTCGCGACCGCGTGCAGTATCGATGCGAAGAAACGATTGGATTTGTCGCCAAAGAATGTGTCCCGGTGGTCGCGCCATTGCGCGGCCCAGTCGTCTGCGTTGGCATAACCGCCGGTGGCGACGAGCGCAGCCGCCAGGAAGTCGCGCATGATGACGTCGTCGGTGCCGTCGCCCTGAAATGTCTCGATCCAGCCGAACCGCGATTCGATTTCCGCCGGCTCGAGAAGTTCCGACGCCGAGCCCATCGCATCGCCAATGACACCGAAGGAGAGGCAGGCAAAGGCGTGCTGTTCAAGTTTGGACAATGAGTTGATCGTGTCCAAGACAGGCACCTCGAAAGCGCAGCCAGACCGAATTTCCAGCCCAAGGCGTCGTTTGTCGCCGGACTATTGCGCGAAGTAGGCCTTGGTTTCCTGCCACAGATCGAGATAGGACTGGCGCTGCGCGTCGGACAACGGGCCCTTGAAGTTGATCCGCTTCATGCCCTCCGGCGTCGCCAAGACCTTCTTCGACAGCGTACCTTCGGGGAGGCCTTCCATCACCTTCGCGTTTGCGGATACGGGAGCTCCGCCACCCTTGCGCCAATCGCCATAGAATTCGGGCCCGGTCAGATAGTCGACGAATTTCTGGGCAAGCTCCCTGCTGCGACTGCCTTTCGGGAATACGAGCGTGTCGCGAAATGCGATCGCGCCCTCCGTCGCGACGATGTAGCTGACGGGCAGCTTGTCCCGCGCAATTGCCCGCTCCGTGCTGCTGCTCCAGAAGATCGATACGATGCATTCCTTCGCCGCAAACAGCTTGCGCCATTCATCTTCCGATTTCCAAAAGGCCTTGATTTGGGGCTTGAGGGCACGAAGCTTTTCCCGAATGGCCTTCATGTCCTCCGGTTTGTCCGGGTTTTGTCCAAGCGCCAAGGCGGCAAACCGCACGGAGTCCTCCGGGTCGTCGCGCCAGCAGACTTTCTTGGCGTTCGCAGGATCCCAAAGGACCGCCAGTGACGTCGGCGGGGTCGGAAACGCATTGGTGTCGTAGGTCACCGAGGTCGCGCCCCAGATCCACGGCACCGCGAAAGGCTTGCCGTCGAATTTGACCTGGGAGGATTCTCGGATCTCGGCAAACAAGTTCGGGTAGTTCGATAGCTTAGGCGTATCAACCGGATCGATCAGGCCTTCCGCCACGGCCTGCCCCACGAATGCGGCGTTGAGGATCACCACGTCATAGTAGCCGGGATTCGTGCGCAGCTTCGTAAAGACCTCGGGGTACGACGTTATGTAGTCGTGGACCAGTTTCGCGCCGGTAGCCGACTTGAATGACTCGATAGCGAAGGTCTCGTCGGTGCCCCACCCCTTCCAATTCAGCACGTGAAGCTCTTGTGCGACCGACGCAGTCCCCCAAGCGATTGCGACCGCCCCAAACACCGCAAGACCCGACGTCGTCGAAGCAATCCGTTGCATGAAGGCGCGCCGCTTGATCATTTCATCCCCTCCTATGGCCCAAAGCTCCGCCAAAGCGTAAGCGCATACACTCCGAGGCAAAGGTCGCGTTGTCAATAGGGTTTTGGTGACCGGCAGCGGATGGCCAACCCCTATGGCATAGCTTATTTTTGCACAAGCGGAAGCTTTCCCTGGACGCCGAGAGGTGTAAGCGCTACCACCTAGGAGGATTGGCGAGAACATTGGACCTTGAGAATGCATCGACCAAGCATGCATCGCCACCTCCCGAAATGTCGCACCTCCTTCATCGGCTAGACCACGTTTAAAGTGGTCCAACATGAAACTGGTGGCAAAGAGCGGAAAGTCACGCGGCGGCAGGCGACAACTTGAGCGCGTCCGAGTGGAAGACGTTGCGGCCGCGGTCGGCGTATCTGGCGCAACCGTCTCGCGCGCCCTCAATCGGAGCGGGCCGGTAAGCGAAAAGATACGCAAACGCATCGAGCAGACTGTCGAAAAACTGGGCTATGTGCCGAATGGTGCTGCGCGGGCGTTGGCGTCCGATCGCACGCGGTCCATCGGCATCATCATTCCGACTCTGGAGAATTCGAACTTCGCCATTACGGCCGAAGGGGTCCAACGGTATCTGAACGACACCAGCTACAGGGTTGTGCTGGCAACTTCCGATTACGATCCAGAGCGCGAGTGGGCCCAGATCCAGTCGCTGGTCTCCCATGGCATCGACGGCATTATCCTCGTCGGGGCTCAGCGCGATCGTATGGTCGAAGAGTTCCTCGCCGCGCGGAGAATCCCCTTCGTCGTAACCTGGACTCTTGCCCGTAGGAGCATACCGTCCGTGGGTTTCGACAATGCCGAGGCGGCGCGCCGTCTGGCTACCCACCTGCTTGATCTCGGGCATCGACAGATCGGGGTCATTGCCGGACTGACCCACAACAATGACCGCGCCGCGGCGCGCCTCGAGGGGATCCGCCATGCATTGCGCGAACGAGGCTTGGCCGTGCCGCGCGCGATGCTGATTGAGCGTCCGTACCGGATCGCCGAAGGTCAACTTGCGTTGCGGGCGCTGCTCGAGGCGCCACAGGCTCCGACGGCAATCGTTTGCGGCAATGATCAACTCGCCTTCGGCGCCCTCATCGAATGCGCCCGCCGCCGGATCGCCGTGCCGCGACAGCTTTCCGTGGTCGGATTTGATGACCTGGAATTCGCGAGCCAGATAGTTCCCGCACTGACGACCGTCCGCGTTCCCGCCGACGAGATTGGCCGCAGAGCCGCCGAGTATCTCCTTGCGACGCTCACCGGCCGATCAGGTCCCCAGACAATCGAGGTGGCTGTTGATGTCGTTGTCAGAGAAAGCAGCGGTCCCCCGCGGCCGTAGCTGTCCCGGTGCGTTCCTCGAAATCGGAGCCGTGGGCGTGTAGTCTGGAGTTGAGCGAAGCGCCGTGGAAAACGGCTCGACCAGGCGACCACGCCATGAGTAACCCGCGAGATCTGCCATGAATCTGCCGCATCGCGTGATCATCGATTGCGATCCCGGCCACGATGATGCCGTCGCTCTCATGCTCGCGTTCGCATCTCCCGGGGAGATCGAAATTCTGGGCATCACGACGGCTGCCGGAAATGTGCCCGCTTCGCTCACGCAGAAGAACGCACTGATGCTATGCGAGTTCGCCGGCAAAAGCGCGATTTCCGTCTATGCCGGATGTGATCGTCCGATCATGCGTCCAAGCAAGCACGCCGATGTGCATGGCGTCACAGGCATCGACGGCTTTCCCAGCTTCGTTTCGAGCACACGGGCAGAATCCCTGCACGCCGTGGATTTCATGATCCGGACTCTATTGGGCTCGCCCGACGATTCGATCACGATGGCATGTATTGCGCCGATGACGAACCTCGCCATGGCGCTCATCCGAGAGCCGCGGATTGCCGCCAAAATTCGTCAGATCGTCTTGATGGGCGGCGCTCGGAGTACCGGGGGAAACGTCACGCCAGCGGCTACGTTCAATGTTTTTTTCGATCCCCACGCTGCATCGATCGTGTTTGGCTGCGGGCGGCCGGTGGTGGCAGTAAGCCTCGACGCATGCAGCCGGGTTTTGTGTGGAAAGTCGTGGCTAGGCACGCTTAGGCAGACCGGCGGCAGGATTGCGGTCGCAATGGCAGACCTGATCACGCATTACGACGCTGTTCGTACCAAAAAATTCGGCTTCACGACCGATGGCGCCCCAACCAATGATCCTTGCGTCATAGCTTGGCTGATCGATCCTGGCCTGTTCGTTTCCCGCGAGGCAAATATTGAGATCGAGGTCCAATCCGAGCTTACGATGGGCATGACGGTGGTCGATTTTTGGGGCGTGACGCAACGACCGCGCAATGCCCTGTGGGTTCACGACGCGGATCCCGACCGTGTGCTGTCGTTGATGTTTCAGCGCCTAGTCCGGTTGGATCGATTTTTGGCGACAGCGACCTAGAACAACGCAAGGACACGAGCAACTATTTGAGTCTAGTGCCCCCTTTGGAACCCGAAGTTCGCCGCCGGTCTTGCGATCGAGAGATGGCGAACTTCTGGTTCGGGACGCTAGTGAAGCGCCGCTGCGCGCCTGATCCATTTCAGAAACGTGTCCCTGCTCTTGTTCATCGACGCGTCCTTGGGAAGAACCAGGTAGTAGAAATCCTTGGGCTTCATCGTGCTGACGATCGGACGCACGAGGATTTTCTGTTTGAGCAGCTCGTTGACGAGCGGGCTCCAGCCGAGCGCGACACCCTGTCCTTCGATCGCGGCGCGGATGAGAAGGTCGTAGTTGTTGAAAAGAACTCGGCGGCGGATGTGCCCGGTATCTCCCCGGACGCGCGTCAACCAGGTTTTCCAGCTCACGCCGAACGTGCCGGCCTCGTCACGATCCAGCAGCGTATGCGCGGAGAGGTCTGGCAGCGCCTGCAGGCGCGGGCCGTCCTTGACCAGCGATGGGCTGCAGACAGGGAATATCTCGGGCTTGAGCAGAGGAACCACCAAGACACCCGGCCATGCACCGTTGCCGTAGCGGATCGCGACGTCGATGGCATCTGCGTCTAGATCGAGTTCCGCGTCGGAGCTAATGAACCGCAGGTCGATATCGGGGAACTCATGCCGAAAGTTGGCGATACGCGGAATAAGCCAAAGACTCGCGAAGGAGATCGTCGAGGCGACCGTTAGATAAGTTTTTTTAGGGCGCCGCCGGAGTCCATGAACCGTGCCAGCGATGTGTTCAAGCCCGATGACGACCGCCTCGAAAAGGCGTTTGCCTTCGGGCGTGAGCTGGGCGCGCCCGTTCCCCCGCTCGAAGGCCGAAAAACCCAGAAAGTCTTCAAGGTTGCGGATCTGACGGCTTACGGCGGCCTGCGTGACGTTGAGTTCCCTTGCCGCTTGCGTGAAGTTCTGGAAGCGCCCGGCGGCCTCGAATGCAATGATGCTGTTGGGCGGGGGGAGCTTGCTGCGATAGCCGGACATATGCTTGCTCCATGCATTTTTATCATCGAGACATAAGAATTACCATGATTGTTGATGGATTTGCAGCGACTAACATTGCCCAAATGAGCGTGTCCGAATTCGATCGCCATAGGGTTCGTATTTGCACGCGCACAAGAGGCCAAACAGGGAGAGGGAACATGCGCTCGATATGGCTCCGGAGGTCCATCCTGCTGTCGGTTTCGCTGCTGATTCTAGGTGGCGCCTACGCCCGCGCCGACACGCTCGACGACATCAAGAAGCGAGGTACGCTGATTGTCGGCGGCAAGGCTGACTACAAGCCGTTTGGCTTCCGGGAGCCGGACGGCAAGGTCGTTGGCTTCGCGGTCGAGCTTGCCGAGGACCTTGCCAAGACGATGGGCGTCAAGCCGGAAATCGTGCCGACCACGGCGGCGAACCAGATCCAGTTCTTGGAGCAAGGCAAGACCGACGTCATCATCGCCGCGATGAACGATACGCCGGAGCGGCGCAAGGTCATCTATATCGTTGAACCCGGCTACTACGCATCGGGCGCCAACGTCATGGCGCTCAAGCGCGCCAACATCCGGAAATGGGAAGATCTCAAGGACAAGAAGATCTGCGGCGTGCAGGGCGCGTTCTACAATAAGACGGTGCAAGAGCAGTATGGCGCCGATCTCGTCGCCTTCAAGACGACCGCCGAGACCTATACCGCCCTGAAAGGCGGCAATTGCATCGGGTTTGTCTATGACGACGGTAACCTGGCGATGCGTCTGCAGGAGGCGGAATGGCAGGACTACGAGATGGTCCTGCCCAGCATCCTCGAGCAGCCGGTCGTGATGGCTGTGCGCCTCGGCGAGGAACGCATGCACAAGCTGCTCACCGAGCAGGTGATCGCGTGGCACAAGTCCGGCCGCATCGCTGAACTGGAAAAGAAGTGGTTTGGGCGCAGCACGGAGTTCGTGCGGTCAATGCAGCAGAAATACAAGGGCCAGTAGCGCCGTTGAACGGGCGGCCGCGGGCCCTAGGACCTGCGGCCGCTGAACCAACCGCAGTCGGAGGCCAAGACACATGGCAGCGATCGAGCGCCACGGCGTGAATGCACGCTACAGCAAGGCCGTCATTCACGGCGATACCGTCTATCTCGCAGGACAAGTAGCGGTGGAGCCGGTTCCGGCGGGCGCTGCCGAGCAGACAAGCAAGGTTCTTGCTCAGATCGATCACTACTTGGCCGAGTGCGGCACAGACAAATCGAAGCTGCTTAGCGCGATCGTGCTGTTTTCCGACTTGCGCGATTTCGACGAGGTAAATTCTGTGTGGGACGCCTGGGTCGTTCCGGGACACACGCCGGCGCGCACGCCTATCCAGACCAAACTGCTGACGCCGCCACATCGTGTGGCAATTCAGGTCGTCGCAGCGCGCTGACCTGCCGGAATGTATTCGCCGAACCAGGACCCGCCGCACCTGCCCGGGACGCCCTACGCCGCTACCGGCGGCACGCCACTGGGGATGCCACCGCTGCGGGGCGACCGGTCTGCCGATATCGTGGTCATTGGCGGTGGCATCGCAGGCTGCTCGGTGGCGCTACACGCCGCGGCATCGGGCGCGCGCGTCGTGCTGCTCGAAGCCAAAGAGATAGGCTGGGGCGCCTCGAGCCGGAACTCGGGCCACGTGCCGCCGGCGACCAAGCAGCCGCCGGCAGAGATCATGCGGCGTTACGGCCCCGTATACGGGCCCCGCCTGATCAAGGCCACGCGGGAAGGACCGGATCTCGTTTTCGGGCTTGCTCAAAGGTACCGGATGGAAGCGGACGTCGTGCGGAGCGGCAACATCGTTGCCGCCCACACGCCCGCCGCCCTCGGGTTGCTGAGGCAGCGCGCGCAAGATCTGCAAGCGCTCGGCTATCCCGTCGAAATCTTCGACCGCCAGAAGACGGCGGAGGTCATTGGCAGTGACAAGGGCTACTACTTCGGCTGCCTGTTCGACCATCAGGGCGGAACCATCAACCCTCTGGCCTATGTGCGAGGCCTGGCGCGCGCGGCCATCGATGAAGGCACGGAAATCCACGAGTGCTCGGAGGTCGTGCGTCTCGACCGGTCGGGCGGCAAGTGGCGGGTCGTGACCGCGCACGGCGGCGTCGCCGCCGACTATGCCGTCCTATGCACCAACGCCTATACGGGCGACCTCTGGCCTTCGCTGCGGCAGTCGGTCGTTCCTGTCCGCGCCTATCAGTACGTCACGAGGCCGCTGCGCGACAACGTGCGCGGCACGATCCTGCCGGGTGGCCAGGGCATGACCGACACACGGCGCCTGATGTCCGGCATACGTATCTTTCCGGATGGACGGCTCTTCTTCAGCGGCCAAGGACCGCTGTTCGGTCCGGAGGGACGCCCGGCCCTTGGCCCCAGCCTGGGCCGCGTCAACGAGATCTTCCCCCAACTGGGCGAGATGGAGCTCGATTTCCGCTGGACAGGCTGGATCGCGATGAATTCCGAAGCAAGCTGGAAAATCCATCAACCGGCGCCAGGGCTGCTTGCGGCCCTCGGTTGCAATGGCCGGGGTCTGGCCTTCGCAACGATCCTAGGGCGCGAGCT
>JADLEG010000190.1 GCA_020846275.1 Alphaproteobacteria bacterium | reverse complement strand
GCGCCGGCCGATTCGATCTGCTTCTTGAACTTCTCGGCGTCGGCCTTGCTGACGCCTTCCTTGACCGGCTTCGGCGCGCCTTCGACCAGGTCCTTGGCCTCCTTGAGGCCGAGGCCCGTGATCGCGCGCACTTCCTTGATCACGTTGATCTTCTTGTCGCCGGCATCGGTCAGGATCACGTCGAACGTGTCCTTCTCCGGGGCTGCCGCCGCGGCCGCGCCGCCGCCGGCCGCCGCCGCGACCGCCACCGGAGCCGCGGCGCTTACGCCCCACTTCTCCTCCAGCAGCTTCGACAGTTCGGCCGCCTCGATGACGGTCAGGCTCGACAGCTCGTCGACCAGTTTCTTCAGATCAGCCATTGCTCAGAACTCCTTAGCGTTGAACTTCCGGATTTCCCGGAGCGTCGGTCCGTCGGTGATGTCCAAGTCGGCGTTACGCCGCCTCGCCCTTGTCGGCTTTCGCCTTGAGCAGTCGGGCGAGCTGTCCGGCGGGTGCCGCCAGGACCGAGGCCACGCGCGTGGCCGGGGTCTGCAGCATGCCGATCAGCTTGCCCCGCAGTTCGTTCAGCGACGGCAGCTTCGCCAGCGTCTTGATGCCTTCGGCATCGAGAAGCTTGCCGCCGAGCGCGCCGCCCACGATCACCAGCTTGTCGTTCTGGTTCGCGTAGTCGAACGCCGCCTTGGCCGCCGCCACGGGGTCGACGGACGAAGCGATCGCCGTCGGCCCCTTGAACAGATCGGCCAGATGCTCGAACTGCGTGCCCTTCAGGGCGAGACGCGCGAGCCGATTCTTCGTCACCTTGAAGGTCGCCTGGGCCGCCCGCATCTTGCGCCGCAGATCGGCCGTCTCGCCCGCCGTCAGCCCGCTCTGGCGGGTGATGACGACGACGGACTGCGTCTGCAGCGACCGATTGAGCGACTCGACCACCTTCTGCTTCTGTGATCGGTCCACGGATCGTCTCCGAAAGGTTCCGTCCTCGTCCGCGTTGCCGCCGCGGTCGAAGAACGGGACCGGTTGCACATGGACCGCCGGCCAAATCGCCTGCCGTCGGTCCGGTTCGCCTGTCCCGGAAGCTCAAGCCCGCCGGCCCTTTCGGGGACGGCAAACCTGTTCTTCACTGTCTATTGCGGGCCGAGGGATCGTTTAAGCGCCGGGCGGAACCGGACGTATGCACCCGCAGTCTCGGACAGGATGGGCTCCGGCTTCCGGCCTCGCGGCCTTGTCCCCGGCGCCCGTTATCCCCGCCCGCGCAACCGTCAGGCGGCGCGGGCGGGGAAATCTCGCGCGCGATCAGGCCGTTCCGCCGACCAGACCGCTGACATCCAGTTTCACGCCCGGGCCCATGGTCGAGCTCAACGACACCTTCTTGATGAAGGTGCCCTTGGCGCCCGTGGGCTTGGCGCGGGCGATCGCGCCGACGAACGCCTTCACGTTCTCGGCGATCGCCTGTTCGCTGAAGCTCGCCTTGCCGACGCCGGCATGGATCAGCCCCGCCTTCTCGGCGCGGAACTCGACCTGGCCGCCCTTCACGCTCTTGACCGCCTCGGCGACGTTCGGCGTGACGGTGCCGAGCTTCGGGTTCGGCATCAGCCCGCGCGGGCCCAGCACCTTGCCGAGCTTGCCGACGATGGCCATCATGTCCGGCGCCGCGATGCAGCGGTCGAATTCGATCTCGCCCGCCTCGACCTTGGCCGCCAGGTCCTCGGCGCCGACGATGTCGGCACCCGCCTTCTTCGCCTGCTCGGCGCGGTCGCCGCGCGCGAACACCGCCACGCGCACCGACTTGCCGGTGCCGTGCGGCAGGGTGACGACGCCGCGCACCTGCTGGTCGGAATGGCGCGGATCGATGCCCAGGTTGAGCGCCAGCTCGACCGTTTCGTCGAACTTGGTCTTGGCGGCGGACTTGATGATCTTCACCGCGTCCTCGACCGGGTAGAACTTGGTCCGGTCGATCTTCTCGTAGGCGTCGTCGAGGCGCTTGCCCTTGCTGATGTCGGCCATGGCCGTTACTCCACGATCTCGAGGCCCATGGAGCGCGCCGATCCCGCCACCATGCGGGCCGCCGCGTCCAGGTCGTTGGCGTTGAGGTCCTTCATCTTCTTCTCGGCGATCTCGCGCAGCTGCGCCTTGGTGACCTTGCCCTTCACCTCGCGCGAGGGCGTGCCCGAGCCCTTCTCGATCCCCGCCGCCTTCTTCAGGAAATAGCTGGTGGGCGGCGTCTTGGTGACGAAGGTGAAGGTGCGGTCGGCATAGGCCGTGATCACCACCGGCGTCGGCGTGCCGGGGTCGGTCTTCTGCGTGGCGGCGTTGAACGCCTTGCAGAACTCCATGATGTTCAACCCGCGCTGGCCGAGCGCGGGGCCCACCGGCGGCGAGGGGTTGGCCTGTCCCGCCGGGATCTCCAGCTTGATGTAGCCGACGACTTTCTTTGCCATCTCGGTGCTTCCCTCAGACCTTTTCGACCTGCGAGTACTCGAGGTCCACCGGCGTCGACCGTCCGAAGATCGATACCGCGACCTTGAGCCGCGCCTTTTCCTCTTCCACTTCCTCGACCGTGCCGATGAAGGACGTGAACGGACCGTCCGCCACGCGCACCTGCTCGCCGACCTCGAAGGTGATCGACGGCTTCGGCCGTTCGATGCCTTCCTGCACCTGGCGCAGGATGCGGTCGGCCTCGGCCTGGGTGATCGGCTGCGGCTTGCTCTTGCCGCCCAGGAACCCGGTCACCTTCGGCGTGTTCTTGACCAGGTGCCAGGCCTCGTCGGTCAGGTCCATCTTGCACAGCACGTAGCCCGGGAAGAACTTGCGCTCCGAACTCACCTTGCTGCCGCGGCGCATCTCGACGACCTCTTCGGTCGGCACCAGCACCTCGGGGAAGTGGTCGGCCATGCCCTTGAGCGCCGCCTGCTCCTTGATCGACTGCGCCACCTTCTTCTCGAAGCCGGAATAGACGTGGATCACGTACCACTGCGCGGTCATGGCCATCATGCTCCGCTACCGAGGATGAAGCGCACGCCGAAGGACAGCATCTGGTCGGCGACGAAGAAGAACGCGGCCGCCAGCACGACCATCAGGAACACCATGCCGGTGGTCACGATCGTCTCCTTGCGCGTCGGCCAGGTGACCTTGGCGGCCTCCTGGCGCACTTCCTGCGCGAATTTGGCCGGGTTGATCTTTTCCATCGCCGTTCCTGAAGCCACGCCGCCGCCCACCTTTCGTCGTCCCGATCCTGGCGCTACCGAAGGGGCCGCGCCCGCACCCCTGAAGTCCTGGCAGGGGCAGAGGGACTCGAACCCCCAACCCCCGGTTTTGGAGACCGGTGCTCTACCAGTTGAGCTATACCCCTATCCCGCCAAGGCCTCGCGGCTTCGTGGTCGCTACTCGATGATCTTGGAGACGACGCCGGCGCCGACGGTCTTGCCGCCCTCGCGGATCGCGAAGCGCAGCCCCTCGTCCATCGCGATCGGCGCGATCAGCTTCACCTCGAGCGCCACGTTGTCCCCCGGCATCACCATCTCCGTGCCCGACGGAAGGATCACCTC
>JADLEG010000189.1 GCA_020846275.1 Alphaproteobacteria bacterium | reverse complement strand
GATTGCCCGCATTCTAGGGGCGCTAGATTCGCGGGGAGCGAGGCATGGCACAAGGCGCACAATGATGGCGCGCCAATCGACGGTTGTGAGTGCCGCGAGTGTGTTCAATTGCGGAAGGGAGCCACCAAATGACCGCCCGTCTCTCCTCCATCGCAACCCCGCTGGCCAATGCCCGCGCGGCATTCTTCAGCCCGGACCTCGTTTCGGACGAGGTGCTGGCCACCGCCGCCCTCGTGCTGGCGCGGTCGCCCTATCCCGACGATCAGACGATTGCGCGAGAATGGCAGCGCCGCAGCGCCGAAGAGGAGATGGACCGCGCCGAATGGTCCGAGGCAGGCCGCGATCCGCGCTGGCCGTCCGGCTGGTGGGTCGCCCCGCTGGCCGCCGCCGCCGTGGCCGTGCTGGCCGTCTATGTGCTGCCGACGCTGGTGGCGATGCTGATCTCAGGGAGATGGTGACAGCATGAGCAATATCCGGACGATCTGTATCTACCACGGCAACTGCGCCGATGGTTTCACCGCCGCCTGGGCCGCGCGCATGGCTCTGCCGAAAGGCACGATCTTTCACCCCGGCCATTATGGCGAGGCCCCCCCGGACGTGACCGGCGCCGACTTGGTTCTGGTCGATTTCAGCTACAAGCGCGACGTGCTGCTGGAGATGGCGGCGACCACGAGGTCGGTCCTGATTCTCGACCACCACAAGAGCGCCGCCGCCGACCTCGCCGGGTTCGCGGCACCGAGGACGCTCTTTGCCGACCACGTGCATGAAGCGACCTACCACGACGGCAATGACGGCCCTTACATTAGGGCGGTCTTTGACATGGACCGGTCCGGCGCACAGATCGCATGGGACTACTTCCACGGCGCTCAACGCCCGACACTGGTGGACTATGTTGGTGACCGCGACCTCTGGCGCTTCAAGCTGCGTTATTCGCGCCAGGTCTCGGCCTACATTTTCAGCCACAATTACAGCTTCGATCGTTGGGACTTGCTCGCAGAGCAGCTGGGACACGGCGACGATTGGAACAACGTCGTCTTTGCGGGCGATGCAATCCTCCGCAAGCATGACAAGGACGTCGCCGAGCTGATCGACGTTACCCTGCGATACATGGTGATCGGCGGACATAGGGTGCCGGTCTGCAACCTCCCCTACACAATGGCATCCGACGCAGCCGGAACGTTGGCCGAGGGCAACCCTTTCGCGGCCTGCTACTTCGACCGCGCCGATGCGCGGGTGTTTTCGCTTCGGTCAAGAGGCGACTTTGATGTGTCCGCGATCGCGGCGGCCTACGGCGGCGGCGGGCATCGCAACGCGGCTGGCTTCCAACGTCCGATTGGATGGGAGGGCGACATTGATGCCTAATAACCCCTGCGAACGCTGCAAATTCGCCGATTGGACGCGCATGACCACCTCTCGACTGCCAGCCGTCCTTGGCACCCTCTGCCTTCTCGCCAGCCCTGCATCCGCCGCGACAGCGCACCTCTGGTCAGGCCCCGGCCCCGAGCGCTGGAAGCTGCGCTCGAAGACCTTCCCAGGAATGGCGGCCGCATGGGCCGACCAGTGGGGCGACTACGCCAGGAGGATGGCAGCATGAGTGAGAAAGACTATTTCACCGTCGAGAGAACGGCCCTTCGCATTCCAAAATGCGGGGCGCAGGCCATCGTCTGCGGCGACAAGCCTAGGAAGAATGACGACGGCACGACAAGCTATTCGCTCCGCGCGCCAATGCTGCTGATTCCGCCGGACCTATTCGATGATGCCGATAATATCATGCAGAAGGTCGCCAGCATCCTGAACGACCACGCGCACGAGTTTTTCGACAGCGCGAGAAGCGCGGAAGGGAAACAATCCCTGACCCGGAGAGGAACCGATAAATGACACTGCACGACGCAATCCGCACGATCATCGGCGAAAGCCAGCGCCTCGGCATCGAGGGCTTCGAGGACGCATTGTCCGCCGTCTCGGGCGACCTGTCCTGTGGCGAGCGCGACGATGACCTCTACGCCGACTCCGTGATCGACGGCATTCGATGGGGCGCGCGGGCCGCCGTCATCATTGAACTTTCGGGCGGCGCGATGCTGCGGGTGCTGATGCCGGGTGGTGTCAGGATCACCCATGAATGGGGCGTCCATGCCGACGCGGATGCTCAGATCAAGGCGGCGCTGGCGGCCGTCATGGACGGGCGCACCACAGCAGAGGGAGTGGGGGAATGACCGTCCATCTGCCGCTCGACCCGACGATCCCGCGCAACCGGGACGCCTACAGCTTCGTCACCGTCATCCGCTCCGCGTAGACAAAATCGCCTTTCGATACCCCGCCCGTGTTGGTGTTGACTGTATTGAATATCCACGCCGGTCCGCCCGGATGCGTCCATGTCACATCGACCGGCGTCAGCAGCGCCACGGCAGAAACCGGGTTTGCCTGGATCGTGGTGCTCGAATAGACCGTCGCGCCGGCATCGTTGCTCTGGTTCTGAATGTCGAGCCGCCCGTCCTGCAACACCGCCCCGCGCCGCCAGTCGTAGGTGGTGCCGTCGATCACGCCCTGCGCCGACATGCCCGCAACGACATTGGTTTGAAGACGGTAGGT
>JADLEG010000188.1 GCA_020846275.1 Alphaproteobacteria bacterium | reverse complement strand
CGTCCCTGGCCAAAATGCGCCCCGCTTAGCCCAGGTGGCGGAACTGGCAGACGCGCAGGTTTCAGGTACCTGTGGCCGAAAGGTCGTGGAAGTTCGAGTCTTCTCCTGGGCACCAAAGCAACGCCTTAAATGGCCGCACCCAACATCAAGCTTCACCAATACGATCTGCCAGCCGGGGTGCGATTTGCGGGCAGCGTCGCGATCGATACGGAAACGATGGGTCTGCACCCCCATCGCGACCGGTTGTGCCTGGTCCAGCTCAGCCAGGGCGACGGCAGTGCGCACCTGGTCCAGTTTCCGACGCCGCGCTACGACGCGCCCAACCTGAAGGCCCTGCTGGCCGATCCCCAGGTCGTCAAGCTGTTCCACTTCGCGCGATTCGACATCGCGGTCCTGCAGCACTACCTGGGCGTGACCACCCAGCCGGTCTACTGCACCAAGATCGCCTCGCGCCTGGTGCGCACCTTCACCGACAAGCACGGCCTCAAGGACCTGGTGAAGGAGCTGCTCGACGTCGACCTGTCCAAGCAGCAGCAGTCCTCGGACTGGGGCGCCCCCGACCTGACCCAGGAGCAGATGCGCTACGCCGCCTCGGACGTGCTGCACCTGCACGCGCTCAAAGCCCGGCTGGACGGGATGCTCGACCGCGAGGGACGAAGCGAGCTGGCCCGGGCCTGTTTTGCCTTCCTGCCCTTCCGCGCCGCCCTGGACCTGGCCGGCTGGCCCGAAGAGGACATCTTCGCCCATTAAGGAATGGCCTGGGAAACCCTGGGGATTCGGCGGGCGGTTTGACCTTTAACCCTTCGGCCGGCATACTGCCGGCTCCTCAAGCGGTTGCGGTACGGCCTTGGAATCCTTAGGCCGTTAAGAACTATGCAAGGGTCGTACCGCAGGATTGTCCCGCCCGGCGCCGGGAACTGGGCGCTGCGGCGACAGGGGCGGCAAGACCGCCCAAAGGCGTGACTGGCGGCAAGGCAACCGGCGATGCCGGAAATCTTGCGTATCGAAGGCGTATACGTCCCTTCCACCTTTGGCGCGATGGCCCGATGACCACCCCGCAACGACAAGCCGACCAGCGCTCCCCCCAATCCGACAGCGAAGGCGCCGCGCGCGATCTCGACTCCGCGCGCCGCACGCTGGCGAGCGAGGCCGAGGGGATCGCGGCGCTGCGGACGGCGCTCGCCGGCCCGCTTGGCCGCGCCTTCGTCAATGCGCTCGACCTGCTGTCGGCGGTCACCGGCCGCGTCGTCGTCAGCGGCATGGGCAAGAGCGGGCATATCGGCCGCAAGTTCGCTTCGACCCTGGCCTCCACGGGCACGCCCGCGCTCTATGTGCACCCCGGCGAGGCCAGCCACGGCGACCTGGGCATGGTGGCCAAGGGCGACGCCGTCATCGCCCTGTCGAACTCGGGCGATACCGAGGAACTGTCGGACATCGTCGCCTATACCAGGCTGCGCGCGATCAAGCTGATCGCGATCACCGCCCGCGCGCCCAGCGCGCTGGCCGATGCCGCCGACGTGGCGCTGGTGGTGCCGAACTCGCCCGAGGCATGCCCGATGGGGCTGGCGCCCACCACCTCCACCACGGCGATGCTGGCGCTGGGCGACGCGCTGGCCGTAGCAATGCTCGAGCGCAAGGGCTTCTCGCCCGACCAGTTCCACGTGCTGCATCCCGGCGGGCGGCTGGGACGGCGTTTCCTGCGCGTCGAGGACCTGATGCACGCCGGCGACGCCATGCCGCTGGTCGGCCCCGACATGGAGATGGCCGACGCCGTCCTGGTGATGAGCGAGAAGCGCCTGGGCTGCGTCGGCGTGATCGACGCGGCGGGCCGGCTGATGGGCATCGTCACCGACGGCGACCTGCGCCGCCATATGACGCCCGACCTTCTGGGCCGCCGCGTGCGCGAGGTCATGACGCCCCGGCCGAAGACGATCCGGCGCAACGCGCTGGCGGCCGAGGCGGTCGGCTTCATGACCAACTCGCAGAGCCCGTTCACCTCGCTGTGGGTGGTGGAGAACGAGCGGCCCGTGGGCATCCTGCACATCCACGACTGCCTGCGCGCGGGCGTCGCATGAAGGCAGGGCGCGCATGATCGCCCAAGTGGCGCCCGGCCAGGCCGGCGCGACGCCCCCGCCCCGGGGCGCGCCCGGCCAGGACCGTCGCTCCGCCGCGCCGGTGCGCCGCTCGAAGTCGCGCCAGGTCCGCGCCCCCGTCGGCTTCCACAGCCGGCTGGTCGGATTCCTCAAGCTGACCCTGCCGCTGGTGGCCGGCGCGCTCGTGGTCATGGTCGCGGCCTGGCCGCATCTCTACCAGCGCGAGGACCGCTTCAAGATCGGCGTCTCCAACGTCAACATCGAGGAAGCGGCGACCGTGAAGATGGTCAAGCCGCGCTACACCGGGATCGACGCGGCAAACCGCCCCTACGTGCTGACGGCCGAGGACGCCGTGCAGCAGGCGACCGATTCCAACGTCGTCGAGCTCAGCCTGCCCAAGGGCGACGTGACCCTGAGCAACGGAAGCTGGGTCGCGCTGACCGGCGAGACCGGCCATTTCTACAAGGACCTGCACATCCTGGACCTGTCGGGCCAGGTCGACATGTTCCACGACGCGGGCTACGAGTTCCGCACCGCGACGGCGCGCTTCGACATGGCGAGCAGCTCGGCCGAGGGCAACGACCGGATCGACGGCCAGGGCCCGTTCGGGTCCGTGGTCGCGGAGGGATTCCGCATCGTCGACAAGGGCGCGGTGGTGCATTTCCTGGGCAAGTCGCGCCTGGTGATCCGCCGCGACCTGATGGCGCCCACGAAATGAGGCGCGTCGCCGCCTTCGGCCCGGCCGCGCTGCTGGCGCTGCTCGCCTTCGACCCGGCCCTCCCGGCGCGCGCGCAGGGGTTGGGCCTGCTCGACAAGAAGTCCGACGCGCCGATCGAGATCGAGGCCGACGACGGCATCGAGTGGCGCCAGAACGACAAGGTCTACATCGCGCGCGGCAACGTGAAGGTGGTGCGCGGCGAGATCACTGTCTACGGCGACACCGTGACGGCCTACTACCGCGAGGCCGCCCCCGGCGCCAAGCCCAAGGACGCCCAGCCCAAGGACGCCAAGCCGGCCGATGCTTCGGAAAAGCTGTTCGGCGGCGGCGGCACCGAGATCTGGAAGCTCGACGCGGTCGGCAAGATGCGGATCGAAACGAGCGGCGACCAGGCGCTGGCCGACCGCGGGGTTTACAACGTCGATCTCGGCGTCCTGACCCTGACCGGCCAGGTGCGGCTGACCTCGCCCGGGCGCAACACCACCGCCTATGGCGACGAGGCGGTCTACGACACCAACCAGGCGGTGATGGTGCTCACCGGCAAGGGCCTGCGCTTCGAGAGCCCGCAGACCAAGATCACGGCGCGCGACAGCCTGGAGTACTACGACCACAAGAACCTGGCGGTCGCGCGCGGCGACGCCGTGGCGATCCAGCAGGACAAGCGCGTGCGCGCGGACATCCTGACGGCACATCTGAACGAGAACCGCGGCCGCGCCGGCGCCCAGCCCCCGGCCGCGCCGGGCAAGCCGGCCCCGCCCGGCAAGGCGCCGCCGCCGGGCAAGGGCCAGGCCGCGGCCAAGCCGGGCGCCGCTGCGCCGCCCGGCGGCCCGGTGCAACCCGGCAACGGCATCGAGCGCCTGGACGCGTTCGGCAACGTCTTCATGTCGTCCGACCAGTCGATCGCCCGCAGCGAGAAGGGCGTTTACACCGTATCAACGGGAATGGCGCTATTGAGCGGGGGCGTGAAGATCACGCGCGGGGAGAACCAGTTGAACGGCGAGACGGCGGAGTTGAACCTGAACACCGGGGTCAGCCGCATCCTGAGCGGCGGGGCGACCGCGAACGCGACCGGCCAGCGGGTGCGCGCGCTGTTCGCGCCGACCAAGGCGGCGCAGCCGACCGGCGCCGTGGAGCAGATGAGCGAGACCAAGCAGCCGGCCGCGGCGGACAGCCCGTCGCGCCCCCGCCTGCCGCCCAAGCCGGTGCAGCAATGAGCCTCAAGGACCTCCTCGGCCTGTTCCGCAGCGAGCCCGCCCCGCGCCGCGACCGGCGCGGACGCCGCCGCGCGTCGGTCGATGTCGAGCCATCGCTGGCCAGGACCGCCGCGCCGGCGGCCCAGCCGCCCGGGCAGCCGCAGGTCCCCGCCCCGGCAGCCGCGCGCGCGCCGCAGCAGCCTGCCGCGCCAGCGCAGCCCCGCGCCGCGCAAGTGCAGCCCGCACCAGCAGCGCCGCCGCCGGTCGCGCCGCGCCCCGCCACGCAACAGGCCGCCGCGCAACAGCCGGCCACGCAACAGGCGGCCCCGCCGCCGCCATCCGCCCCGCGTCCTGCCGCGCCGGTTGCCGGCGCCGCTGCGCAAGCGGCGACCGTGTCCCCGCAGGCTTCCCCGCCGACGCCGATCGCGGCCGCGCAGGCCGCGCGCGCGGCGGCGACGGCGCGCCCGCGGCTGGTCGCCGAGAATGCCGGCTTGCAGGCCAACAACCTGGGCAAGCGGTTCAAGAACCGGCCGGTCGTGCGCGACGTCAGCCTCAACGTCAATCGCGGCGAGGCGGTCGGGCTTTTGGGCCCGAACGGCGCCGGCAAGACGACCTGCTTCTACATGATCACCGGGCTGATCTCGCCGGACTACGGCTCGATCGTGATGGACGGCGTCGATCTGTCGGACCTGCCGATGTACCGGCGCGCCCGGCTCGGCATCGGCTACCTGCCGCAGGAAGCGTCGATCTTCCGCGGCCTGACGGTCGAGCAGAACATCCGCTCGGTGCTCGAGGTTGTCGAGCCGCGCGCCGACCGCCGCGAACCCCGGCTGGACGAGCTCCTGGCCGAGTTCAACATCAGCCACCTGCGCCGAACGCCCGCGCTGGCGCTGTCGGGCGGCGAGCGGCGGCGCTGCGAGATCGCGCGCGCGCTCGCCTCGAAGCCCAACTACATGCTGCTGGACGAACCGTTCGCCGGCATCGACCCGATCGCGGTGCGCGACATCCGCGAGCTGGTTTCGCACCTGCGCGACCGCGGCATCGGCGTGCTGATCACCGACCACAATGTGCGCGAGACGCTCGACATCGTCGATCGCGCCTACATCATCCATGAAGGGCGCGTGCTGATGGAAGGCCGTCCGGCCGAGATCGTGGCGAACACGGATGTTCGCCGCGTGTATCTCGGGGACCGGTTCTCCCTCTAGGGCGGCGCAGCCGGCGAACCCCAGCCATGGCCCTTTCCCCGCGCCTCGATCTCCGCCAGAGCCAGAGCCTGGTGATGACGCCGCAGTTGCAGCAGGCGATCAAGCTGCTGCAATTGTCGAACGTCGAGCTGGCCGCCTATGTCGACGCCGAGCTGGAGCAGAACCCGCTGCTGGAGCGCGACGACGCGGGCGGCAGCGCCGACGCGCCGGGCGAAGCGGCGGCCGAGGCGCCGGCTCCCGACGCAGCGGTCGCCGAGGCGCCGGCCGCGCCGGCCGATTCGGTGGCCGCCGAGACCGCCGCCGCGGTCGACAACGAGAACTGGAACGACGGCGACTTCGACGACGACGGCGAGCGCGTCGACCAGTCGCCGTGGAAGCTGAGCAACGGGCGCGCCGATTTCGACGGCGACGACCGCAGCGTCGCCGAGACCGTCAGCCGCGAGAAAAGCCTGCGCGAGCACCTGGTCGAGCAGCTCAACGTCGACATCGCCGACGCCGGGGACCGGGTGATCGGCTCGCAGTTGATCGACCTGCTGGACGAGCGCGGCTACCTGAGCGGCACGACGCAGGATGTCGCCGACCTGCTGGGCTGCCCGCGCGAACGCGTCGACGCGGTGCTGGCCAAGGTGCAGCGCTTCGATCCGCCCGGGATCTTCGCGCGCAACCTGGCGGAATGCCTGGCGCTGCAGCTTGCCGAGCGCGACCGCCTGGATCCGGCGATGCGGGCGCTGATCGACAACCTGCCGCTCCTGGCCAAGCGCGATCTGGCCGGGCTGAAGCGCCTGTGCGGGGTGGACGACGAAGACCTGGCCGAGATGGTGGCCGAGATCAAGTCGCTCAATCCCCGCCCGTCGAGCGCCTTCGACCACGAGATGGCGCAGCCGATCACGCCGGACATCCTGATGCGCGCGCAGAACGGCGGCGGATGGCTGGTCGAGCTGAACGCCGAGACCCTGCCCCGCGTGCTGGTCAACCACCGCTACTACACCAAGGTCAACCGCGGCAGCCTCAGCAAGAACGACCGCGAGTACCTTACCGAGCGGTTCCAGGCGGCCAACTGGCTGGTCAAGTCGCTGCACCAGCGCGCCACCACCATCCTGCGCGTGGCCAGCGAGATCGTGCGCCAGCAGGACGCATTCTTCCGCCACGGCGTCAGCCATCTGCGCCCGCTGATCCTGCGCGACATCGCCGAGGCGATCGAGATGCACGAAAGCACGGTCAGCCGCGTGACCACCAACAAGTACATGTCGACGCCGCGCGGGCTCTACGAGCTGAAATACTTCTTCACCTCCTCGATCGCCAATTCCGCCGGCGGCGAGGCCCATTCGGCCGAGGCGGTGCGCTTCCGCATCAAGGGGCTGATCGACGCCGAGACGCCCCAGGAAGTCCTGTCCGACGACCGCATCGTCGAGATCCTGCAGACCCAGGGGATCGATATCGCGCGGCGCACGGTGGCGAAATACCGCGAGGCCCTGCGCATCCCCTCCTCGGTCCAGCGCAAACGGGATAAGTCTTTAATGTCAAATGCTTAGATGACAGGTTTGGACCCGGCCGGGGGCCGCGTCGTTATTGACTCCTTAATCCACCGAAACTATGGTGCCGCGCGTTGCGGAAGGGACTTTTCCCCCTCGGGTCGTCGTCGACCTGCCGGGGTGGTCGCCGCGGAAATCCCGTCGACCCGGGCTTGACCGGACGGAACGGGAAGCGGTTCGGACGGTTTCTACGTGCGCGTGGCGCCGGCACCGTCCGGCCGCAAGTTTGGATACAGGCACAAGCCAAGGTTCAGGAACGACGGCGGCGACCAACAGCGAATTTCGGCTGGGAAATTGCGTCGAATCACCGACGGCGAAGCACGCCGCGGCCGGTCGGCCAATGAGGCTTGCCGGATTCGGTCAATGCAGCACCGGACGTGGATTTCGGGGGGCCCCAGGAACATGGACATCAGCGACCTTCTGACACCGGACCGCGTCATCGCCCGCCTGAAGGCCGGCACCAAGAAGCAGGCGCTCCAGGAACTGGCCCGCCGCGCCGCCAGCTTCACCGGCGTGCACGAGCGGCAGATCCTGGAAGTGCTGCTGGAACGCGAAAAGCTGGGCACGACCGGCGTAGGACATGGCATCGCCATTCCGCACGGCAAGCTCGGCACCGTCGACCGCCTGTACGGCATGTTCGCGCGGCTGGATGCGCCGATCGATTTCGATTCGATCGACGAGCAGCCGGTCGACCTGATTTTCCTGCTGTTGGCGCCCGAATCGGCCGGCGCGGACCATCTGAAGGCGCTGGCCCGCGTCTCGCGCCTGCTGCGCGATCGCGGGTTCTGCGAGAAGCTTCGGGGCTCGTCCAGCAGCGATGCGCTCTACGCGCTGCTGGCGGATGCGCCGACCAGCCACGCCGCCTGACGCGCCGGGGCGCTTTGGCCCCGGTCGATCAAATCAGTGGAGGCTGACCGGCTCGAGGTCGTGCTGCCGGCAGGCGGCGATCGCGGTGTCGCGGTCGGCCAAGCGAGCCATCTCGGAGCCGTCCGCGGCGTGGATCGACCACACCGGCTGGTCGTTCAGGATCTGCCGGCGCACATACACCATCTGGTGCATGCCGAGGGTCGCCAGATCGCCGGGCGAGATCGATTTCAGTTTCTGCACTGTCTGTTCGTTCATGACTTACCTTCCTTGCCGCGGTGCTTTCCGCGCCGACGTTACGCTGTCCGGCCCGCCGCCCGGCCCTTGGTTACGGTCACCGACTGAGATCCCTGGTCGTCCCCGCCAGGCCCGGCATCGCTCCGGCCGCTGGTGATCTTGACGGCCCGCACCCGGATTTCCGGCTGCGGACGTACCAGGTCGATATGAAGCAAACCGTGTTCCAGCCGCGCGCCGGTGACTTCCAGCCCCTCGGCCAGGATGAAGCTGCGCTGGAATTGCCGCGCGGCGATGCCGCGATGCAGGTAGACCCGCTCCTCGTCCTGGGTCTGCTTGCCGCGGACCAGAAGCTGGTTGTCCTCGACCTGGATCGCCAGGTCGTCCTCGCGAAACCCCGCCACGGCAAGGGTGATGCGCAGCGCGTGCTCGCCGACCTGTTCGATGTTGTACGGGGGATAGCCCTCGGCACCGGCCTTGCCGACCCGGTCGAGCATGCGCTCGACATGGTCGAACCCCAGCAGCAGCGGGCTGTTGAACAGCGACAATCGCGTCACGGCCACCCTCCTCCTTACGAGCGAGTTCGGCTTCCACGGGATCGATCGAACCGCCGGCAGGCGCTTTCGATTCGGGCGGCCCCTGGTGGCACCGCCAAAGCTTATGTGGGGACCGTTAACAGAGGATCAAGGCCGCGGTGCCGCCCGGGCGCCCCGCGACCTAACCCTTTGGGCGAAAGGTCAATTGCGGCGCGATACCCAGGCCAGGGTCAGCGCGAAGACGAAGAAGGCGGCGACGGTTCCGGCCAGGAAGGCCATGTTTGCGGCGTCCATGATTTCCCCCATCCGAGCGGAGGAAAAGCGATGGCATTGCCGTCGATCGGCCGGCGTTGATCCAGATCAATGCGGAGCCGGGAATCGTGCGCGCTACAGCCGCGTCACCCGATCGGGCTGGCCGCCGGTCGACTTGCGGCACCAGTCCAGCCCCTGCTGCTCGGCGTCCTCCGGCAACGAGGTCGGGCGGCTGACGCCCAGCCGCTTGCCGTCGCGCCAGACCGACCAGAGATACTGGCTCGACCCGTCCAGGTTCTTCCAGTGCTCGATGATCAGTTCGATCATGGCGAGGCGTTGACCTCCACGGGCGCCCCGCTGGCCGGGAGCCTGCGCCGTTGCTTGCCCTTGATCATCACGCCGATTGGGGTTCGGGCGCAACTGACCGCCCGGCCTAGCGGCGATTGCCCGGCTTCTCAGCCATCTGCTCGGCGATGTGCATGAAGGCGCGCACCGCCGTCAGGCGCAACCGCTCCTCCAGGCACACCACATATTCGCCGACGTCGAACGCCGCATCCGGGACGTCCAGCGCGACGAAGCGGTCGTCCGGCACGAACTCGCGCGAGAAGGCGACGCCGATGCCCAGTCCCGAGGCCACGGCCTCGCGCACCGCCTCGCGCCCGTCGATGTCCATGATCGCGCCCACCCGTACGCCGGCACCGGCGATCGCGCGCTCGAACACGGCGCGGGTCACCGATCCCGGCTCGCGCAGCACCATGTCGCGGCCCTCGAGATCTCGGAGCGCCAGCCGGCGACGCTGCGCCAGCGCGTGGGCGCGCGGCACGAAGACGATCAGCCGGTCGCGGCTGTAGGCGACGGCATGGAAGCGCGGCTCGGCCGGCCGGCGGGCGGTGATGCCGACATCGGCCTGGTAGTCCGACAGCCGGGCCAGCACGGCGTCCGAGTTGCCGATCACCAGCGACAGGGCCACGCCGGCGTGCCGGCGCTTGAGCTCGGCCATGATCGGCATGGCGTGGATGGCGTTGTCGGCGGCGATGCGCAGATGGCCGATCGTCAGCGCCTCGGACCCCGCCAGCAGGGCCTGGGCCTCGCCCTCCAGCGCGAAGAGACGATCGGTCACGGCGTAGAGCCGGCGCCCCAGCTCGGTCATCTCGACCCCCCGCCCGCGCCGTTCGAACAGGCGAACGCCGTAGCGCTCTTCCAGCGCCTTCACCTGGCCCGACAGATTGGGTTGGCTGAGCCGGGCGGCCTGGGCGGCACGGGTGAAGCTGCCCTCGCGGGCCACGGCATGGAAGGCGCGGAGCTGGGTGTGGTTCACGGCGACGTCACGCGGCTGATATCGGTTTTACCAATAATCGATATAAGAACTATATATTTGAATGATTGTTGGAGCCAGCCCTATTCTCAGGCCCATACGCTTTGGGCCGAGCAACCGCCGACAAGGAGCGACGATGCCCACCGCCCGCCTTCCCATGCCCGCCAAGTCCGAGACCGGCGACCCGCTGCTGCTGACGCCGGGGCCGCTGACCACGTCGAAATCGGTCAAGACGTCCATGCTGCACGACTGGGGGTCGCGCGACGCGACCTTCATCCGCGTCAACAAGGAGATGCGCGAGCGCATCACCGAGGCCGCGGGCGGCCGGGGCACGCACACCACCGTGCCGATGCAGGGCAGCGGCACCTTCGCGGTCGAGGCGATGATCGGCAGCTTCGTGCCGAAGAACGGCAAGCTGCTGATCCTGGTCAACGGCGCCTATGGCACCCGCGCGGCCAAGATCTGCCAGTACGCCGGCCGCGCGCACCAGGTGCTGGAGACGCCGGAGGACACGCCGCCCGACCTGGCCAAGCTGGAAGCGGCGCTGAAGGCCGACCCCGCCATCACCCATGTTCTGGTGGTCCACTGCGAGACCACCAGCGGCATCCTGAACCCGGTGGCCGAAATCGCGGCGATCACGGCCAAGGCCGGCCGCCGGCTGCTGATCGATTCGATGAGCGCGTTCGGCGCGCTGCCGATCGACGCGCGCGAGGTGACGTTCGACGCGCTGGCCTCATCCAGCAACAAGTGCCTGGAAGGCGTGCCCGGCTTCGGCTTCATCGTCTGCGACCTGAAGGCGATCGAGCAGGCCAAGGGCAACGCGCATTCCCTGGCGCTCGACCTGCACGACCAGTGGAAGGTGCTGGAGACGACCGGCCAGTACCGCTTCACCCCGCCGATCCACGCCATCGTGGCGCTGCACCAGGCGATCACGGAATTCGTCGAGGAAGGCGGCGTGGCCGGACGCGGCGGGCGCTATCGCCAGAACGCCAAGGTGCTGATCGACGGCATGCGGGCGATGGGATTCGAGACGCTGCTGCCCGACCGGCTGCAGGCGCCGATCATCGTCACCTTCCACATGCCGCGCGACCCCAAGTTCCACTTCCAGACCTTCTACGACCGGCTGAAGGACCTGGGCTACGTGATCTATCCGGGCAAGCTGACCGTGGCCGACAGCTTCCGCGTGGGCTGCATCGGGCGCCTGTCGCCCGATCACATGCGCGGCGCGGTCGAAACCGTCCGCGCCGTGATCGCCGACATGGGCGTCAGCCAGTTGGGAGCCAAGCGTGCCGCCTGACGGAACCGCGCAAGCCGCCGTCACCGTCAACGGGCGGCGCTACAACCGCCCGACCAGCCCGGTCGTCGTCGTCTGCATCGACGGTTCGGAGCCGGGCTACATCGAGGCGGCGGCGGCCACCGGCCGCGCGCCGTTCCTCGACCGGCTGCTGAAGCGGGGCACCAACCGGCTGGCCGACTGCGTCGTGCCCAGCTTCACCAATCCCAACAACCTGTCGATCGTCACGGGCGTGCCGCCCAGCGTGCACGGCATTTCGGGCAACTACTTCTACGACCGCGACAGCGGCGCGGAAGTGATGATGAACGACCCCAAGTTCCTGCGCGCCGGCACCATCTTCAAGGCGTTCCAGGACCAGGGCGCCTCGATCGCGATCGTGACGGCCAAGGACAAGCTGCGCCGGCTGCTCGGCAACGGGCTGAAGATCGGTCCGCGTGCGATCTGCTTCTCCTCCGAGCATGCCGACAAGGCGACGATGGCCGAGAACGGCATCGACAACGTGCTCGACCTCGTGGGCATGCCGCTCCCCAGCGTCTACAGCGCCGAATTGTCGGGCTTCGTGTTCGCGGCGGGCGTGAAGATCATGGGGAAGCACCGTCCCGACCTGATGTACCTGTCGACGACCGACTACATCCAGCACAAGCACGCGCCGGGCACGCCGGTGGCCAACGACTTCTACGTCATGATGGACGGCCACCTGGCGAAGCTCGACGCCATGGGCGCGGTGGTCGCGCTGACCGCCGACCACGGCATGAACGCCAAGCATGACGGCCGGGGCCAGCCCGACGTGATCTACCTGCAGGACCTGATGGACCAGTGGCTGGGCCAGGGCAAGGCGCGGGTGATCCTGCCGATCACCGATCCCTATGTCGTGCACCACGGCGCTCTGGGCTCGTTCGCGACGATCTACCTGCCCGCGGGCGCCAATTCGGCCGATGTGCTGACGAGCCTCAAGGCCGTGCAGGGCGTCGAGACGGTGCTGACGCGACAGGATGCCTGCGCGCGCTTCGAGCTGCCCGAGGACCGGATGGGCGACGTGGTGGTGGTGTCCGGGCGCCACAAGGTGCTGGGCACCAGCCGGTCGCGGCACGACCTGTCGGGGCTGAAGGAGCCGTTGCGCTCGCATGGCGGCGTGTCCGAGCAGAAGGTGCCGCTGATCATGAGCCGCGAGACCGACCTGCCCCCCGGCGCCCCCCTCCGCAACTTCGACATCTTCGACATGGTGCTCAATCATGCTCGCTAAGCAATCCGCCACCCCGCCCGTCTCGGCCGTCCGCCGCGAATTGCTGCGCATCGCCGGCCGCAAGGTCGCGGGCAACGGCCAGATCGAGGTCTTCAACCCCTACAACAACGCGGTGGTCGGCACGGTGGAGCGCGCCACGCGCGCCCAGGTGCAGGAGGCGTTCGACATCGCCGGCAGCTACAAGTCCAAGCTGACGCGCTACGAGCGCCAGAAGATCCTGATGCGCGCGGGCGAGATCCTGGCACAGCGGCGCGACGAGATCTCCGACCTGATCACCGCCGAGAGCGGCCTCAGCAAGAAGGACTCGCTTTACGAGGTGGGACGCGCCTACGACGTGTTCACCCTGGCGGGCCAGCTTGCGATCCTCGACGACGGCCAGGTGTTCTCGTGCGACATCACGCCCCACGGCAAGGCGCGCAAGATATTCACCACGCGCCAGCCGCTGAAATGCATCAGCGCCATCACGCCGTTCAATCATCCGCTGAACATGCCCTCGCACAAGATCGCGCCGGCGATCGCGACCAACAACAACGTGGTGCTGAAGCCGACCGAGCTGACGCCGCTGACCGCGCTGGTGCTGGCCGACGTGCTGTACGAGGCGGGATTGCCGCCGGAGATGCTGTCCGTGGTCACCGGGCGGCCCGAGGACATCGGCGACGAGATGATCACCAACCCGAACATCGAGCTGGTGACCTTCACCGGCAGCGTGCGGGTGGGCAAGTATATCGCCGAAAAGGCGGGCTACCGCCGCGTGGTGCTGGAGCTGGGCGGCAACGACCCGCTGATCGTGATGGAGGATGCCAACCTGGACAAGGCGGCCGAGCTGGCCGTCGCGGGCGCCACCAAGAACTCGGGCCAGCGCTGCACCGCCGTGAAGCGCATCCTTGTGGTGGACGCGGTCGCCGACGAATTCGTCAAGCTGGTGCTGGAGAAGGCCCGCAAGCTCAAGTGCGGCGACCCGATGGACCCCGCGACCGACATCGGCACGGTGATCAACGAGCGCTCGGCCGTGCTGTTCCAGAGCCGCGTGACCGACGCCGTCGCCAAGGGCGCGGTGCTGCTGCACGGCAACGACCGCCGCGGCGCCATCTTCCCGCCCACGGTGGTCGACAAGGTGCCCTATGACTGCGAGCTGGTGCGCGAGGAGACCTTCGGCCCCGCCATCCCGGTGATCCGCGTCAAGGACATCGCCGATGCGATCCGGGTGTCGAACTCGACCGCCTACGGTCTCAGCTCGGGCGTGTGCACGGACCGGCTCGACTACATCACGCGCTTCGTCGCCGAGCTCGAGGTCGGCACGGTCAACGTGTGGGAAGTGCCGGGCTACCGCATCGAGATGTCGCCCTTCGGCGGCATCAAGGACTCGGGCCTCGGCTACAAGGAAGGCGTGGTGGAGGCGATGAAGTCCTACACCAACGTCAAGACCTTCTCGCTGCCCTGGGCGGCCTGATCGCTCGCGCTCCTATCCTTCGAGACGGCTGCTGCGCAACCTCCTCAGGATGACGCGATCTTTGTGAGCACACCAAACCTTCGCCGTCATCCTGAGGAGCGAGCATAGCGAGCGTCTCGAAGGATGAAACTGCGCCGACCTACCGCTCGCGCATCGCCGTGTAGCGCGCCTTGATGAACGGCTTGATCAGGTAGTCGAGCACGGTGCGCTTGCCGGTCAGGATGTCGACCTGGGCGATCATGCCGGGGATGATCGGCAGCGGCTCGCCGTTCGCGCGCTCCAGGCTGTTCCTCATCGTGCGCACGCGGATCAGGTAGAAGCTGTTGCCCTGCCTGTCCGTGATCGTGTCGGCGCTGATGCTCTCGAGCTCGGCCTCCATCCCGCCATAGATCGTGAAGTCGTAGGCGGTCAGCTTGACCTTGGCCTTCTGCCCGGGATGCAGGAAGGCGACGTCGCGCGGGTTCACCTGCGCCTCGACCAGCAGCGAATCCTCGACCGGCACCACCGTCACGATGTCCTGGCCCGGCTGGATGATGCCGCCGACGGTGGCGACATGGAGCTGCTTGACGATGCCCTTCACGGGCGAGCGCACCTCGGTGCGTACCATGCGGTCGCGCTTGGCGGTCATGTTTTCCTGGATCGCCGCCAGCTTGATGCGGCGGTCGGCCAGATCCTTCAGCGCCTCGGTGCGGAAATTGTCGCGACGCTCGCGGACGCGCTGGTCGATCTCGGCCATGCCGGCGCGGGCCTTGGGGATGTTTGCCACGGCGCTGGCGATCTGGGACTGCAATTCCGTCACCTGGCGTTCCAGCCGCAAGAGCTCGACCTGCGACACCAAACCCTGCTTCACCAGCGGCGCGGTCATGTCGTACTCGCGCTTGATCAGGTCGTAGCCCTCGCGCGCCGCACGCAGCTTGCCGTTCAGCTCCTCGACCTCCTGGGCGCGCTGGTTGCGCTGCTGGTTCAGCACCTGGACGACCGAGTCGAGCTCGGCCTTGCGGGCGCGATAGAGGTCGGCCTCGCGCTGGACGATCTCGGGTCGGTCGCGCGCGAGCTCGGGCGGGAAAGTCGGGTCGCGGCCCTCGGCCTCGGCCTGCAGCCGCGCGACGGAGGCGAGCAGCGGCAGGTAGGTCTCCTCCTGCTCGCGGAAGCTGGCGCCCGCCGCCGTGGCATCGATCCGCATCAGGATGTCGCCGGCCTCGACCGCCTGGCCTTCCTTGGTCAGGATCTCGGCAACGATGCCGCCCTCCAGGTTCTGCACCACCTGCACCTGGCGCGACGGGATCACCTTGCCGAAGCCGGGCGTCACCTCGTCCAGCGAGGCGCGGCTCATCCAGTAGACGACCGCGCCGAACAGGCCGACCAGGGTCAGCAGCAGCGCGATGGCCGCGAAGCGGGGCCCGCGCATCGTGTCGACGCGAAGCTGCGTCGGGATCGAGGTGGTGGCGCGCGCGCTCATGCCTTGTCACCGGCCATGGCGTCAATCCGCCGCCAGGCGGGTGCGGCCGCCGGCGAGCATCGCCAACACCTCGTCGCGCGGGCCATCGGCCACCACCTTGCCCCTGTCGATCAGGATCACGCGCTCGACCAGCGCCAGCAGCGAGGCGCGATGCGTGACCAGCAGCAGCGTGCGCCCGGGCATCCAGTTGCGCATGCTGTCGAGGAAGCGCCGCTCGGCCGCGTTGTCGAGGTTGCTGGTCGGCTCGTCCAGCAGCAGGATCGGCGGGCCGGCCATCAGCGCGCGGGCCAGCGCGATCAGCTGGCGCTGGCCGCCCGACAGGTTGAAGCCGCGCTCGCCCACGTGCTGGCCCAGGCCCCGCGGCCATTGCTTGACCGATTCGATCAGCCCCGACATCTCGACCGCGCGCATCACCTGCTCGTCGGTGGCGTGCGGCATGCCCTGGGTCAGGTTGTCGCGCACCGTGCCGAAGAACAGCACGGTCTCCTGCGGCACGTAGCCGATCTGGCGGCGCAGATCCGCCAAGTCGATCTGGCGCAGGTCGAGGTCGTCGACGCGGATGAAGCCCGAGGTCGGCGAATAGAGGCGTTGCAGCAGGCGGAAGATCGTGCTCTTGCCCGATCCGACGCGGCCCAGGATCGCCACCCGCTCGCCCGGCTTGATCGCGAAGGATACGCTGTCGAGCACCGGCACTTCCTCGCCGGGATAGCGGAACGACACGTCCTTCAGCTCGATCGCGCCCTTGAGCTCGGGCACGTGCACCGGCTGGTCCTCGGCCGACTGCTCGACCGGCAGCGCCATCAGCTTGCTGAGCGCGTCGAAGGCGATGCGCATCTGGTCGACCCGCACCAGCAGCGAGGCGAGCTGGCCGAGCGGCCCCATGATGCGCGAACCCAGCATCATCGAGGCGATCAGCGCGCCCGAGGTCATCTTGCCGTCGACGATCTCGTAGACCCCGGCGACGATGATGGCCACGGTCAGGAGCAGGCTGGTGGTGGCCGTGAAGTTGGTGGCGAGCATGGTCAGGAACTTGATCCGCATGCCCGAGACCGCGCTGAGCGCGACGTAGTGCTCCCAGTGCCGGCGCGCCCAGGCCTCGGCGCGCACCGCCTTGATCGTCTCGATGCCGTTCAGCACCTCGAACAGCAGCGCGTTCTTCTGGGTCGATTCCATCATGGCGCGGCGCGTGGCGGCGCGCAGCGGAAAGTGGATCATCATGCCGACGATGAGCGTCAACGGCACGGCCAGCGCCGCGGTCAGCGCCACGATCGGCCCGCCGATCAGGTAGAGCGCGAACAGGAACAGCAGGATGAACGGCATGTCGCCGAACACCGCGATGGTGGCGGAGCCCAGGAATTCGCGCACCGAGTCGAAGTCCTTGAGCGTGACCGCCAGGCTGCCGGCCGAGCGCGGCCGCGCCTCGCCCTTGATCGCCAGCACCTGCTCGAACATGCGGTTGCCCAGCACCATGTCCAGGCGCTTGCCGGCGGCGTCGATCATGTAGCCGCGCAGGGTGCGCAACAGGAAGTCGAAGCCGGCGACGACCACCACGCCGGTCGCCAGCACCCACAGCGTGTCCATCGCTGCGTTGGGCACCACGCGGTCATAGACCGCCAGCGTGAAGACCGGGCTGACCAGCGCCAGGATGTTGACCACCACCGTGGCCAGCACCGCGTTGGCGAAGATCCATCCGTTCTGGCGGATGCCGCCCCAGAACCACGAGCGCGCGGTCGGCAGGTCGAGGATGTGCGAGCGCACGTCGAACTGGAAGCGCGGGCGCACATAGATGGCGCGGCCGGCATAGAGCGGCTCGACATCCTTGAGCGGGCGCTCGGCCGTGCCGTCGCCCGCGCGCGGATCGTAGATTTCGACCTTGCCGCGTTTGAGCAGGCGCAGCAGCACCACCGCCCGCCCGTCCTTCAGCGGCAGGATCGCCGGCAGGGCCAGCGCCGGAATGTCCTTCAGCGCGGTGACGTCGCGCATCGCCACCAGGCCGATCCGCCGCGCCGCCTCGGCCAGCCCCGCCATGCCGAGCCGCCCCTGCTCCAGGGGCACGCCGGCGCGCAACTGTACGGGCGTGTAGGCGCGGCCGTAGAACCGGGTCAGGAACGCCAGGCATTCCGCCAGCGGATCCTCGCCCGGCGCGGCATCCTCCAGCACCAGCGGCTCGCCGTCGTGCCCGGCTTCAGCCGACTTCGTGCCGGCAAGGGGATCGGTCCCCAGCGTCTTGGTCGCGTCGTTCATGTCGCGATAGGGGCCTTCGGTTGTAGGCGCCATGCGGCCGCCTCGATTCGACCGCTAAACTGATGATATCACTATATCCTTCGCGCGCCCAGGCGGACGAAACCCGCCGGCGCGGCCCGCGACCGTCAGTTGCCGGCGATCCCCAGCGCCCCGCGCAGCTGCCCCATGGCCAAGGCCAGCCGGAACTGGGCCACCAGCAGGGTGTAGTCGCCGTCGACCAGGTTCGAGCGGGCCTGGTAGTGCTCGTTCTGGGCGTCGAGCAGGTCGAGCAGCTTGCGCTTGCCCAGCTCGAACTGCCCGAGATAGTCGTCGACCGTCCGGCGCGAGGACGCGACATGGTCGCGCAGCGGCGGCAGGCGGTCCTGCGCGGTGGTCAGGTTGCGGAAGGCGACGCGCGTGTCCTCGCGCACCTGCCGGCGCGCCTCGCCGTCGCTGTAGGAGGCCGCGGCCGCCTCGGCGCTGCGGCGCTGGACGGTGGCGTCGTCGAAGAAGCCGTTGAACAGGTTGTAGCGCAGCCGCAGCAGGACGCTGACGCTGCTGTCGCGGCCGATCACGCCGTCGATGTTCTTGCCGGTGTTGCCGGCCACTTCGAGGTCGAGGCGCGGGTAGAAGGTCGACCGCGCCGCGTCGATCTCGGCGCGCGCGGCGTCGATCTGGGCGGCGGTGACCGACACGGTGGGATTGGCCCGCAAGGCCTCGTCGATCGCGGATTCGATCGTGGGCGGGCTGCGGAACTGCTCGGGCGGCGGGCGCACCAGGTCGGCGGGCGCCTGGCCGATGAACTCGAGGTAGCGCGCGCGGGCCGAGCGCTGCTCGCCGGCGCGGAGCACCAGGCTCGCCTGGGCCAGCGCGACGCGGGCGCGCGCCTGTTCGAGGTCGAGCTGGTCGCTGAGCCCCGAGGTCGCGCGCGCCTCGACCTTGCGCAGGATCTCGCGGTGGTAGTCCAGGTTCGCCTGCGCGAGCGCCATCTGCTCGTCGGTGCGCAGCACGTCGAGATAGACCTCGACCGCGCGCTGGGCGATCCGCTCGGACGTCTCGGCGACGCGGCGCTCGGCGGCCCGGCGCTCGGCTTCCGCCGCCAGCTCGCGGCTGGAGGTTCCGAAGCCGTCGAACACGAGCTGGCGCAGGGTCAGCGTGTTGTCGGTGCGCAGCAAATGCCGGCCGGAATCGTCGTTCGGCTCCTTGTCGACGCGCGAGCGCGTGAACGGATCGTTGGTGTATTCGTAGCCGCCGGAGGACTCGAGATCGACCTTGGGCAGGAATCCGGCGAAGCGCTCGTCGACCCGCCGGTCGGCGGCGCGCAGCAGGGCGCGGTCGCGCTGCACCTCGGGATTGGCGCTGATCGTGTCGGCGACCACGTCGGGCAGCGACCGGGCCCAAAGCGGCGCGGCCGGCATCAGCGCAAACGCCAGCGCCGCCGCCATGATGGCGGCGCGGAGCGATCGCACCGGATGCGCGCTGGCCACGCTTGTCCCCCCTGCCCCCAACGCCACCGCGTTCAGTTCATTCCCGTCTTCGGCTTCGCGTCCGCCGGAAGCGGCACGCCGACCGTGTCGAGCAGCGCGCCCATCGTGAAGACGAGCTCGTAGTTCGCGAGCACGATGCGATACTCGCCGTCGGTACGCGACAATTGCGACTGGAACAGCTCGTTCTGCGCGTCCAGGAGATCGAGCAGCGAGCGCCGGCCCAGCTCGAACTGGCTGCGATAGCCCCGCAGCACGCGTTCGGACGATTCGGTGTGCTGGCGCAGCGGGATGATGCGTTCATCGGCCGTCACCAGGTTGCGGAAGGCGACCCGCACGTCCTCGCGGATCTGGCGGCGCTGCTCGCTGTCGTCCTGCTGGGCGGCGTTGGCCTCCTCGTTGGCGCGGCCGCGCCGGGCGACGTCGCCGAAGCCGTTGAAGGCGTTGTAGCGCATCCGCATGCGCGCGTTGAAATCACTGTCGCGGCCCTTGGCGCCGTCGAGGTTGCTGCCCGTGGAGCCCAGCAGTTCGGCGTCCAGCCGCGGATAGAACGGCGCGTCGGCCGCCTTGGCGTCGGATTTCTTCGCCTGGTAGCTGGCGGCCGTCACCTGCGCCGAGGGGTTGTTCGCGACCGCAAGCTGCACGGCCGCATCCTCGTTGTCGGGCCGGCGATAGACCGGGATGCCGGGATTGACCAGATCGCGCGGCTCTTCGCCGACGAACTCGACATAGCGCGCGATCGCGGCGCGCAGCTCGCCCTTGCGCTGCTCGAGTGCCGAGCGGCCGAGGGCCAAGCGGCTTTCCGCCTGGTTGACGTCGGCCGTGGTGCCGCGGCCGGCGCCGGCCAGCTTGCGGATCTGCTCGGTGATGCCGCCCAGCTCGCGCACGTTGGCTTCCGCGTAGGCGACGAATTCCTGGTTGCGCAGGACGTCGACGTAGAGTTGCACGACGCGGATGCCCAGCACCTCGCCGGTGAACGCGATCGCGTCCCTGGACCCTTCATAGGTCGCGCGCGCCGAGGCGACGGTGTTCGACGCCAGGAAGCCGTCGAACGCCATCTGGCGGAACGTGAAATTGTTGTCCTGGCGGAACCGCGAGACGCCGGAGGAATCGCGCGGCCCCTTGGTCACGCGACCGCGGGTGGTGGGGCTGTTGGTGTATTCGTAGCCGGCCTCGGAATCGACGTCGATCGTCGGCAGGAAATTGGAATCGGCCTGGTCGACGCCCTTCTCCGCGGCGCGGCTCAGCGCCACGTCGCGCTGCAAGGTCGGATGCTTGGCGATCGTGGTGGTGACCGCTTCCTTGAGCGAAGCGGCATGCGCGGACGCGCCCGCCAGCCCCAGGATCAGCGCCATTGCGCCGCCGAACGCCAAAAACCTGCGGACGTCCGGATCGAACAGACCCGTCCTACGCGAAATCATGGTGCCCCTGCCTGTCTGGGGGCCCGAGAAAAGCCGGCCCCGGCACGCTCGTTTGCCCAATACCATATGAAGAAAAGCCGAACACAGCCAACGCCATGCCGCCAAGAGTCGCGGGCACCGCGTGCATCCAGCCGCATTGTGGCGAATCTGCAACAGAATATTCGCGCCAGCGCGCCGAAAGCGGCAGAGTCCCGCCGATTCGTTCGCGAGGTTCGCCATGCCGGGAGAGCCATGACGGGCCTCGACCAAGCTGACCCGCGAATCGTGAAACGGCGCGCGCGATCAGTGGATGATCTGGACCGAGATATCCTGCTGTTCGACGGCAACCTTGGCGTCGCCCAGCGTGTAGAGCTGGAAGCCCTGGCCGCCGGAATCCTGGGCGCCGGCCTGCCAGTCGCCAAGCAGCTTGAGGCTGTCGCCGGCGTCGCCAAGCACCTTCAGCGCGTTCGCCGCGGTGTTGTCGGCTCCCTGGTGCTCGGAGTTGAGCGCCAGCACTTGGTCCGCCCCGATCTGCAGCGCGTCCGTGCGACCGTTGCCGATGTCCAGGCGCTCGATCCCGGCAAAATGCCCGGCGTCGAGAGCGGACAGGTCGATCGTGCCGCTGGTGTCGAAGGCCAGCACGTCGTTGCCCGCGCCGCCATCGGCCTTGAGGAAGCCCAGGTCCTTGACCACCAGCCGGTCGTCGCCGGCGCCGCCCAGGATCAGGTCGTGCCCGCCATTGCCGACCAGCACATCGCCGCCACCGCCGCCCACAAGGAGATCGCCGCCGGTCGTGCCGGCGAACTGGTGGCCCTCGGCCAGACCGCCGAGGCTGGCGCCATACGCAACGACGTTCGGCGCGTAGATCTCCTCGAACACCGGGGTGAGGTCGGGATCGCCCGAGCCGCCCAGGTAATATTCCAGCGGAATGGTCGCGTAGTAGACGTGCCCCGCGCCGTAGGAATACGAGAACGCGACGATATCGGACGGGGTGCCGTTGCTGAGCAGCAGTTCCGCGTCCGTCGGCAGCGTGCCCGACAGCGCGAAGCCATGCGTCGAATACGACGCATTGTCCAAGGTGGCGTTCGTGATGACTCCGCCCGGACCGTTTGCGAGCAGCGAGTCCGGCACCAGCACATTGATGTCTTCCGCATCGTCAAAGCTCTGGACGATCGTGAAGGATTCGCCGCCCGGCAAGATGTCGTTCGCGCCCGTCACGACGTTGTCGTGGAAGATCAGCGTCATCCCGTTCGCCACGGCGGCGGCGATGTCGCCAAGATGGCTGAGGTACTCGCTGCCCGTTTCGACGTCGGGCCGGCCCTGCACGAAGAACACGTCGATACCCGCGAGCTGCGCCGCCGTGGGCTCGGTGATGTTAACGGCCGCGTAGCCGGCGGCTTGAATGCTGGCAACCTGGCCCGGGTTGCCCTGGCCCTCGATCAAGTCGTAGTAGCCGACAACGGTCTGGTGGTTGGCGTCGATCGTATCGATCGCGATCGTCGCGCTGTACGAGCCGCCATGGCCGTCGGTGACCACGTAGGAGAACGAGGAATGTGTGTCGGCGTGGGTATCCGTCGGCGTGAAGGTCAGGCCGGTCAACTGGCTGACGGTCAGGACCTGGCCGTTGGCGACCGCCGCGCCGTTGGCGAGATGGATCTCGCCGTTGGTCGGCAGGCCGCTGATGGTGGCACTCAGCACGTCGTGCGCGTCAGCGTCGGTCGGCGCGGCGATGTGCAGCGCGACCGGCCCCGAATCGTCGCTGACGGCGGCGTAGCGATCGCCCTCGGCGACCGGCGCGTCGTTCGCGCCCGCGACCGCGACCGCGACGGTCGAGCTGGACTGGGCGCCGAAATTGTCGGTGATCGTGTAGGTGAAGCTGTCGGTCGTACTTTCGTCCTGGCCCAAGGACTGGAACAGGTGGCCCGGGTCATAGACCACCTGGCCGTTGACGATCGACACCGAAGCGCCCGCGGCCGAGGTGGCCGACACCGAGGCAATGGTGATGTTGCCCTCGGGATCGGTGTCGTTGGCCAGCAGGGCCGCGAAGCCGGTCGCGACCGGCCCGCCGTCCTCGACCGCCTGGATCGCGTCGGGATTGGCGGTGGGCGCGTCGTTCACGCCCGCGATCGTCACCGTCACCGTCGACGAGGACTGCGCGCCCGCGTTGTCGGTGATCGTGTAGGTGAAGCTGTCGGTCGTGCTCTGGCCCTGGCCCAGCGACTGGAACAGGTGGCCCGGATCGTAAACCACCTGGCCGTTGACGATCGACACGGCCGCGCCCGCGGCCGACGTCGCCGCCACCGAGGCCACCGTGATGTTGCCTTCGGGATCGGTGTCGTTGGCCAGCAGCGCGGCGAAGCCGGTCGCGACGGGGCCGCCGTCCTCGACCGCCTGTATCGCGTCGGGATTGGCGGTGGGCGCGTCGTTCACGCCGGTCACCGAAATCGTCAGCGTCGCCGTCGCCGAGCCGCCCTGGCCGTCGGAAACCGTGTAGGTGAAGAAATCGTCCGCGTGCTGGCCCTGCCCAAGCCCCTGCAGCGCGGGCGAGTTCGGATCGACCGTGTAGGTGTAGCTGCCGTCTGCGTTGAGGACCAAGGTGCCGTATTGGCCGCGAATCTCGCTGCCGACCGACGCGTCAGGGGTGACCAGCGCAGCCGACTGGTCGTCGGGCGGGGCGCTGGCGACGACCGACACGACCTGGCGCACCGCGCCGTGGTCGACATCCGTGTCGTTGCCGAGCACATTGCCGCCCACCGAGCCGCCGTCTTCCCCCACCAGATTGATGTCGGGCTGGGCGACCGGGGCGTCGTTGGTGCCCGTGATCGCGATCGTCAGCGACGTCTGGCTGGTGGCGCCGAACTCGTCGGAGACGGTGTAGGTGAAGACGTCGTTGTAGGTCTCGCCCTGCGCCAGGGCCTGGACGAGCGGCGACGAATTGTCGGGCGTATAGGTGTACGACCCGTCGGCATTCATCACCAGCGTGCCGTAGTCGGTCTCGATGGTGGCCGAGCCGCTGCCGCCAACCACCTGGCCGCCGCGTACCTGGAAGACGTAGACGCCGACTTGCCCGGTATTGCCGGCGGATTCATCCCAGGCGAGAACCGAGCCCTGGTTGCCCGAGCCGGGCAGTTCGAAGTAGTGCGTGCCGTCGCCGGCGCTATAGCCGCCGCGCGCGGGCGACCCGCCAAGCCCGCCCGACCCCCCGCTGGCGCTGCCGGTGGTCCAGTTGATCGACTCGTAGCGGAAGACGATGTCGAAATTGCCGTCGCCGCGGTCGATCAGCTGGAGCTGGAACGCATTCACCTTGTCGGTCGCGCCGCTGAAGTAGCCGACGTCGTCCCATGTAACGGTGAAAACGTGGTTCGCCGCGTCGAGGTCGTAATAGACGTTGTCGGTGCCGGTCGAATTGCCGCCCGGCGTCGGCGGCACGTTATCGGCGCCGCGCGTGTCCACGTCGGCCCAGAACGGCGCGATGATTGGCGCGTTGAAGCCGGCGCCGATCTGGCTGGGCGTGAAGGTGCCGAGCGGGCCGGTGAAGGTGATGTTGCCGTTGTTGTTGACGTACAGCGCGTTATAGGTCGTGCCGAAGAAGTTCAGGCCGCCGGTGAACACGGACGAGATGTCGATACCGGCGCCGCTCTGCGGGAACGAGTTGTCGTCGCCCACAGGAACGGTGTTCTCGCCGAAGCCCGCTGCGCCGCCGAGGCCGTTCACCAGCGCCTGGCCCTGGCTGTTCAAGTAGTTCAGCACGGCCTGGGTCAGTTGCAGCGTGCCGCCGCCATTGCCGCCGCCGCCGGGACCGCCGAGCGCGATGCCGTTGACCGAAACGACCTGCAGAACCGCGCCGTTGTCGATATCGGCGGCCGTGGTCAGCACGTTGCCCTGGGTCGCGCCGGCCTGGTCCTCGACCACCGCGCCCTGGCTGGGGCCGGCGACCGGCGCGTCGTTCTCGCCGATGATGTTGACGCCGATGACCTGATTGACCGTGCCATTCGGCCCGCCGGCGATCTGCACGGTGAAGCTGTCGGCGGCCGTCTGGCCTTGCGCAAGCGCCTGCAGAACATTGCCCGGCATGTAGACGAACGTGCCGTCGGCGGCCAGCGTCACGCTGCCCAGAATCGGCGGCACGATCAGCGTGAAGGTCAAGGCACCCGGGTTCGCCCCGTCGGGCGTAGGAATTGCGCCCGATGCCGTATCGTCTTCCGGCGTGCTGACATTGGAGGCGACGACCTGCGCCGGTGGAGGCGGCGGCGGTTCCTGGTTGATGACGCCGTTCGTCGCGGTGTTGGTCGTTCCGATATCGCCGCCCGCCTTGGTCGGGTCCGCGTTGTTGAACACCGCCGCGAACAGGTCGCCGCCCGAGCGGAACGTCACCAGGGTGATGCCGAGATCGCCGAAGTTCTGGGTGCCGAAGCCGCCGCTGCCGCCGCCCTGGCCCTCGCCGCCGGCGCCGGGCTGCGCCTCGTTCAGCGCGCGGGCCAGCGCGATGTCGGTCGGCGACTGCTTGTCGAGCGAGGCGCGGTCGCCCTGCGAGTGGATCGCCTTCTGCAGGGTCGACAGCGTGTCCTGGTATTTCGTCAGGTTGACCAGCAGCGTGGGCTGCTGGAACACCTGCGCCTGGCTGGTCGAATAGGCCGTGAAATTGGCCTGGGTGATCAGGTAGCCGGCGCTGCTGTTGAACACGAAGATCTTGCCGACGGTGCCGTCGTCGTTCTGCAGCAGCGTGACCTGGCTCTCGACGCCCTCGGCCGCGGCATAGCCCGCGACCTTGGTGCCGCGGATGCCGATCGTCATCGTCGGCATCTGCACCTTGATCGCGTCATCGCCCGACTTGGCGACCTGGCCGCTGACGAAGGAGAACGAGCCCTGCAGCACCGACAGCAGCGCGTTGCCGGCACCGGTCTGCGGGTTGTAGGCGAATTCGTTCATCGCCATGCGGGCGTCTTCGCCCAGCGAGAAATTCGTCTTGTCGACGAACGTCACGGCGACCGACGCGCCCTTGCCGGTCTGCAACACGTCGTTGCGGTAGATCGGCGTGTCGATGCCGACTTTTTCCGGGCCGGTGCTGCTGAGCAGAACGCCGGCGCGCTGGACGGTCACGTCGCCGGTCAGCGCGGTGATCTTGCCGATCGCCGCCGGGCCCGCGGCCACGCCGCCGGCCTGGGCGATCTGCATCAGCGCGGGCGATCCGGCGAGAATCTTCGCGGTCCCGCCGTGCACGACCGCGCCGGTCGTCGTCACGAGGTCGGCCGGCGTGCCGCCGCCGGTGAAGTAATCCTTCACCAGCACCGACTGGCCGTCCTTGCCGACCAGGCGCAAGTCGGCGCCCGCGCGGTCGAAGCCCGCGGTCAGCAGAAAGACGTTGTCGGGAACGACGATCGGACCTGCGCCGCCGGCGCCGACCGTCACGATGCTCCCCCCGTCCCGCACAGTTTCCACCGACCCGCCGTCGGTGTTCGAGTCCTGCGCCACGTCAGCTCATCCTTTGGGCGGTCGAGTTGGTGGACGCGATTGCAACGAATTTTATCTAGTTTACCCGCGTTACCGCTCCCGCACAATAACCCTAATATGCTTTAACCATAAAGACTTGGCCGGGAAAACCGCGGCAAACCGCGGATTTCCGCCCTCCGGGCACGGGTGACGCCGGCCGGCCGGCCGCGCTATGGTTTACCGTGGCGTTTCAGGGGATCGGCGCGGTCGGATGGCGGTCGGCTTGGCAAGGCGTTGGCGGTCGTGGTGGCGAACGGGTCGGTTGACCGGCGTGGTGCTGCTGATCGCGCTGGTCGCGCTGCGCATGGCCGATCCCGGGCTGATCGAGACGCTGCGCCTGAAGACCTTCGACATGTACCAGCGCTGGACGCCGCTGGAGCGGCCCGAAAAGCCGGTCGTGATCGTCGACATCGACGAGGTCAGCTTGAAGACGCTGGGCCAATGGCCCTGGCCGCGCCACTACATCGCCAAGCTGGTGGGCGACCTGACCAACGCGGGCGCGGCTGCGATCGGCTTCGACATGTTCTTCGCCGAGCCCGATCCGCATTCCGGCGGCAACTTCGTCGACCGCGCCTTCGGACTGACGCCCGAGCTGCGGCAGCAGATCCAGCGCCTGCCCTCGACCGACGAGCTGTTCGCCAACATCCTGAAGCAGAGCAAGATCGTCGTGCTGGGCCAGGGCGCGGATGTCGGCACCTCGCCGGCCGAAGCCCTGATCCCCCCGCGCGTGACGCCGGTAGCGGAGTTCAACGGCGATCCGCGCCCCTTCCTCTTGGGTTTCGGCTACCTGATCCGCAATATTCCGGTGCTCGAGGAAGCCGCCTCGGGCATCGGCATGTTCGTGCTGCGGCCCGATCGCGACGACACGATCCGCCGCGTGCCGGCGGTGGTGCGCATCGGCAAGAACCTCTACCCCACGCTCGTGCTGGAGATGCTGCGCGTCGCTTCCGGCGAACCGCAATACGCCATCCGCAGCGTGCCGAACGTCGAGAACGCGGGCATCGCCAGCGTCGCCGTCAAGGGGTTCGAGATACCGACGGACCGGCGCGGCCGGCTGTGGGTGCGCTTCTCGCGCCACGATCCCAGCATTTACCTGCCGGCCAAGGACATCCTGACCGGCAAGTTCGACCCGCAGGCGATCAAGGGCAAGTTCGTGCTGGTCGGCACATCGGCCCTGGGCCTCAAGGACCTGCGCACGACGCCGGTCGAGACGGTGATCCCCGGCGTCGAAATCCATGCGCAGCTCCTGAAGTCGATCCTGTTGAAGGAGCACCTGACACGGCTCAACGGCATCGATGCGATCGAACTCGCGATCATCATCCTGACCGGGCTGCTTCTGATCGCGGTGCTGCCGTCCGGGTCGGCGGTGTCGATGGTCGCCGTCTTCGCCTCGCTGGTGGCGGCCTTGGTGTGCAGTTCCTGGTTCCTGCTCGCGCGCCAGGCCTTCCTGGTCGATGCCAGCTTCCCGGTGATCTCGTGCACCGCGCTGTTCGTCGTGCTGACGTTCCTGAAGTTCATGCGCGAGGCGGCCCAGCGCCGCGAGATCCGCGCCGCCTTCGCCCACTACCTGGCGCCGGAGCAGGTCAACCGCCTGGCCGAAGATCCCTCGCTGCTGCATACCGGCGGCGAGACGCGCGAGATGTCCTTCCTGTTCTCGGACGTCCGCGGCTTCACCGCGATCGCCGAGGAGTACAAGTCCGACCCGCAGGCGCTGACCCGGCTGATCAACCGGCTGCTGACGCCGATGACCGAGCGTATCCAGGCGCGCCGCGGCACGATCGACAAGTACATGGGCGACTGCGTGATGGCGTTCTGGAACGCGCCGCTGGACGACAAGGACCACGCGCTGCACGCCTGCGAGGCCGCGCGCGACATGCTGCGCGCGCTGGACGCGCTGAACGCAGAGCGCCTGGCGGAGATGGATGGCGACACCGCCCGGTTCAAGCCGCTGCGCGTCGGCGTCGGCATCAACACCGGGGACTGCGTCGTCGGCAACATGGGCTCGGACCAGCGCTTCGACTACACGGTGCTGGGCGACGCGGTGAACCTGGCCGCGCGGCTGGAATCGCAGTCCCGCGCCTATGGCGTCGACATCGTGATCGGCGAGGCGACCGCCGAGGCCGTCGCCGGGCGGTTCGCGCTGCTGCAGCTCGACCTGATCGCGGTCAAGGGCAAGTCCGAGGCGGTGCAGGTCTTCACGATCCTGGGCGACGCCGACATGGTTAACGCGCCCGCGTTCCAGCGCTGGCACGCGGCGCATGACGCGCTGCTGGCGGCCTACCGCGCCCGGCAATGGGACACGGCCGAGGCGCGCCTCGGCGAATGCCGCGGGCTGGCGCGCGAAACCCTGGGCGACCGCGCGCCGATCGGCCTCTACGACGTCTACGCCGAGCGGATCGCGGATTTCCGCCGCGTTCCGCCCGAGCAGGACTGGGACGGCGTTTACCGCGCGGTCAACAAGTAGCCCTTCGCCGCAGCGCACTTACCGCTTGGTAAGGATTGGCGGGCGATAACAGGGGCCTCCCGTCCCTGTCTCGCGAGCCTTGCATGGGCTTCGTCCGCCCGGCCCTGATCGTCCTCCTCGGCATGCTGGCCGGCGCGTCCGCGACGCCCCGGACCGCCGCCGCCGTCGACCATCCCAGCCTGTTCGGCATGGCGGAGACGCGCTCGGAGAACCTGCGCCCGTTCACCAAGTGGACGTGGATGGTCGGCCGCTATCGCACCGAGCAGTCGCTGGAGCTGGCGCCCTGCGCGCAGCTCGGCGCGCTGAAATGCCGGCTGGCGGACTGGCGGCGCTTCCTCGCGACCCTGGAAGGCAAGCCGCGCACCGAGCAGATACTGGCGGTCAACACCTACATGAACCGGCGCAGCTACATCGAGGACCTGCCGAACTACGGCGTGCCCGACTACTGGGCGACGCCGCGCGAGTTCCTGACGCGCGACGGGGACTGCGAGGACTACGCGATCGCCAAGTTCATGTCGCTGCGCACGCTGGGCTTCAAGCCGGACGAGCTGCGCCTGGTCGTGCTGCAGGACCTGAACCTGAACGTCGCGCATGCGGTGCTGGTGGTCTACCACGAGGGCAAGGCGCTCCTGCTCGACAACCAGATCAGGCAGGTTGTCGAGACCAGCCAGGTCCGGCACTACCGGCCGCTCTACTCGATCAACGAGCAGTCCTGGTGGCTGCACAAGCCGATGCAGATCTCGCGCGCGACGCCGTAGCGTCTAGGCCTTGACCACCTGCGGCGGGCGCGCGAAATCGCGCCAGCGCTCGGCGCCGCCGGCATTCTCCAGCACGTGCTCCAGCGCAGCCACGACGCGGCGGTCGAAGGCGCCGTCGCGGTCGCGCCGCAGGGTCTCCATCGCCTGGTCCATGCCGATCGCCTCGCGCCAGGCGCGCGGCGAAACCATCGACACGAAGGCGTTGGCGACGGCGAGGATGCGCGCGGGCAGCAGGATCGCATCGCCCTTGAGGCCCTGCGGATAGCCCTTGCCGTCCACCCGCTCCTGCAACTGCCTGAGGGTCTGCAGCACGGGCCCGTCGAACTCGATGCCGGCGACGAAATCGGCGGAGTGCAGGATGCTTTCGCGCACCTGCTGCATCTCGGCGTCGCTGAGCTTGCCGGTCTTGGTGAGGACCTCCGTGGGCACCAGCACCTTGCCCAGGTTCATCAGGCTGGCCGCGGTCTGGACGGTCTGGCGATGGGTCGCATCGAGCGCCATCGCCTCGACGATCGCGGCGGCAACCTGGCCGACGCGCCGCGCATGGTCGGCGCAATAGGGATCGCGCCGGTCGATCAACGCGACCAGCGCGTCGACGACGCCGCCGAGCGCCCGCGCGCGCCGCTCGCGCTCGATCACCGCGCCCGTCACGTCGCGCTCCACGACCAGCACGGCGCTCTTGGCGCCGTCGCCGCGGCCGATCGGGATATGGCCGGTCTGGACCACGCGCTCGCCGCCGTCCTCGCGCGCCTCGCGCATCAACCGCGATTTCGGCTGGCCCTGCTTGCGCGCCTTGCGGTTGACCTCGGCGATGCGCTTGGCATGGTCGGGCCCGACGATGTCGGCCAGCGACTTGCCGACCAGGGCCGCGGCCGCCACCCCGCCGCGCTTGGCCACGGCGGCATTGGCGAAGCGCACCGCGCCGTCGCCATCGACCAGGTAGATAAGGTCGGGCTGGCTGTCGGTGACCGTGCGCAGCAAGGTCTCCTGGCGCTCGAACCGCCGCGCAAGGGCGCGATAGCGATCCGCCGCCTCGGTCGCGCGCCGCGAACTCGCATGCCGCCACACAGCCACGAAGGCGGCGGCGACGAGCGCGACCAGCAGGCCAAGCCCGACGATCAGGCTGCGTCGGCGCGCGGTGCTTTCGGCCAGCGCTTCGTCGCGATCAATCTTGTAGACCAGCGTCCAGGGCACGGCGTCGAAGGACCGCATCACGGCGAGCACGTCCCGGCCGCGATAATCCAGCCCAGCCGCCAGGTCGCCCCGCATCTCCCGCGCCAGATCCTCGGCGCCCACGGCGCGGCGCATCGCCGGCGTCCCATCGCCCAGCGGCGAGAGATACTCGCTGCCGTTCGCGCCGCGGCGCACCAGCAGCACTTCGGCCGATCCCGGCGCCGCGCCGGGCTGGCGCAGCAGGGCATGGAAGCCCTCGCCCAGCTCGCGCAGCCCCAGCGCATGGCCGATCCGCGCGCTGGTGCCCGGATCGGACTGGACGGCGAAGATCGGCGCCAGGAAGCCGATCGTCGGCGATCCGGCGGCGCCCGCGAACGCATCGATGACCGCGGGCTTGTCCTTGGGCGCGGCGGCGACGCGCCGCGCCAGCGCCTCGTCGATGGGCGGCATCTCGGGCGAGGCGACCAGCACCTTGCCGTCGGCGTTCAACAGCGCGATGCCGCCGCTGCCGGTGCGCCGCACGTTGGCGCCGACGCTCGTCGCCCGCCCGCCGCCGAAGCCCGCGCGCTCGGCCGAGACGACCAGCAGGTTGCGCAGGTAGCCGAGCTGCGCCGGCTCGTCGGTCACGGCCGCGCGGTCGCCCTTGGCCTGCGACAACTCGGTCAAATAGAGCTGCACCGCCTGGTTCTCGGCGATCGAGCGCATCTCGCCGAGGTTCTGGTCGAGCCAGGCCTGGACCGCGGCCTGCCGGCTGTCGGCGACAAGGCTGAGCCGAGCCTGCCATTGCGCCAGGTCGCGGCGGCGCTCGCTATCGGCAAACCGCAGGATGGCGACCGCGGCCGCGACCGCCGCGGCGACCAGCAGCACCGCCGCGGCGATGGAATAGACGCGCGCCCACCCCGATACGGGCGCAACCGGTCCCTCGGTCGCGGGGGCGGTCACGCGCGCCTGCCTGCTAGCGGGCCATCAGCGCGCGTTGTACTTGGCCTGGATCCACTTGCGGCAGGACGAGGCGAGCCGCGCGCGCTTGGCGGCGACCTCGACCTTCTCGCCCTCGAGCTTGGCGATCTTGTCGTTGATCTTCTTGAGCTGGGTGTCGGCGTAGGTCTTGATCGCGGCCGCGGCCATGGCGTTGCTCCGAAATGGGGTTTCCGGCGCCTCGCTTACACGCGCCAGAGCCAGGATTCAACAAGCATCCCTCGCCCGGCGAGGCCGGGAGAGGGAGGGGCCCAAGGCCGTCAGGCCTTGGGAGGGTGAGGGCATGGCGCCGGCCCTCACCCGGCTCGCGACGCTCGCCACCCTCTCCCGCTACGCGGGCGAGGGTTAGAGCACCCTTGTCATCCGCGTCAGCGCCGCCTCGGTCGATTCCAGGTCGCCCACCAGTGCGATGCGGATATAGGGCTTGCCGTCGTTGCTGCCGTCGGCGTTCGGGCGGGTCATGTAGGCGCCGGGCAGCACGCGCACCGCCGCCTCGCCCCACAGGCGCTTGCAGGCATCCTCGCCGTCGCCGACGTCGAGCCACAGGTAGAACCCGCCGTCCGGCTTGTAGAAGCCGTAGCGCTTGCCCAGCACCCGCTCGGCCATGTCGTAGATCGCGCGGTAGTGCTTGCGCATCGCCTCGACATGCACCTCGTCGCTCCAGCAGGCGGTGGCGGCGTCCATCACCGCCAGCGGCGAGGCCGCGGCGCTGTAGGAGCGCAGGCGGTTGAGCAGCATGATGGTGTGCGGCGAGCCGACCGCGAAGCCCGAGCGCAGGCCGGGCGAGCTCGACCGTTTCGACAGCGTGTTGAAGACGATCAGGTTGTCGAGCCCGCCGCCCAGCGCCTTGGCGGCGTCGAGCCCGCCCGGCGGCGGCGCCGGCGTGTTGTAGAGTTCGGAATAGCACTCGTCCATGACCAGCAGGAAGTCGTGCTTGCGCGCGAGCAGCAGCGCCTTCTTGAGGTAGTCGAGGCTGGCGACCGCGCCCTGGGGATTGGCCGGCGAGCAGAGATACATGACCTGCGTGCGGGCGAGCGTGTCGGCGCCGATCGCGTCGAGGTCGGGCAGAAACCCGGTCGCGCGGGTGGCGGGCAGGAACACCGGCTCCGCCCCGGCGAGCACGGTGGCGCCCAGGTAAACCTGGTAGAAGGGGTTGGGGATCAGCGCCAGCGGGCGCTTGCCGCTTTCGGTCGGCGTGATCGCCAGCGTCGCGGCGGAATAGAGTCCCTCGCGCGTGCCGGCCACGATGGCGACCTGCTGGTCCGGCTCGATCATCCCGGCCGGCAGGGTGTAGCGGCGCGTCACCCAGGCCGCGCAGGCCCGGCGCAGCTCGGGCGAGCCGTAGAAGGTCGGGTAGAGGTTCCAGTCGGTCTTGTGGCGCGCCACGATCTCGGCGACGAACGGCGGCGGCTGATGCTGCGGCTCGCCCACCGACAGGTTGATCGGCGGCACGTTGGCGCGCGGCTGCAGCTCGGCGAGCAGGTTCGCCAGGCGCTTGAACGTATGGTCGGTCATCGCTTCGAGACGGGCGTTCAGCATCTGCTTCTCTATGTGACGGCGGGAGATGGGGCTGGTATTCCTAGCAGCGAGAGACCTTGATCGCCAAGCGGGCGGGACGAGATGCCGCGGCCATGGCGTCCCTCGTCCTTCGAGACGGGGCTGCGCCCCTCCCCAGGATGACGCGTCTCTTCCGCATTCACCAAACAAGCGCGTCATCCTGAGGAGACTCCGCAGGGGCCGTCTCGAAGGATGATAAACTCAATACAGCGTTCCGTCCTTGCGGGCGTATCGCTCCTCGCCATCGACGATCACGATCTTCATGTCGATGTCGGAGTACGCACCCTCGTCGCCGCCCGGCCAGCGCGTGCCGACCTCGAGGAAGGTCGCCGCCTGCTTGCTGCGGTTGATCAGGTGGTGGCCGTCGGTGCGGCCGTGCGGGAAGCCGGCGGCCATGCCGGCCTTGAGCAGCTGCTCGCCGCGGTCCGTCACCAGCACCAGTTCGCCGGTCAGCACGTAGACGAACTCGTCCTCGTGCACGTGCCAGTGGCGCATCGAGGACATGACGCCGGGCGGCAGGGTCACGTGGTTGACGCCGAACTGCGTCAGCCCGGTGGCGTCGCCGAGCTTGCGCCGCACGCGGCCGATGCACGGCTCGCGGAAGGGCGAGGGGTAGTCGCAGTGGTGATGCCCCGGCACCGTGGCCGGGTCGAGCGCGGGCATGGCGATCGCGGCGCGGCGCCGAGTCTTCGCCGGCCGCCTGCCGCGCACCGCTTTCCGCGCCTTCGCCTTGCGCCTGGCCTTGACCTGCTTCCTCGCCGCCATGACGTTCCTCCCGTCAGCGCGCCAGCGCCTCGATCTCCGCCAGGAGCTTGCCATCGACCTCGATCGGACCGGAAGCGGCCTTGGCGCGATTGGCCAGCCGCCGCATCCCCGGCAGGCGCACGCCGGGCTGCGCCAACATGGCGGCCAGCAGCGTTTCCAGCCGCTCGGCGAAGGCGCCGCCCGACAGCGCGTCCGGATCGATCGCCAGGAGCATCTGGCCGACGCGCGGCGGCGGCCCGTCCGCCGTGAAGAAGGACGCGGCCTCGAACCCCAGATGCGACGCCGTCAGCGCGGCGGCAAGGATCTCGACCATCAGCACCAGGGCCGCACCCTTGGCATCGCCCATCGGCAGCATCGCGCCGTCGAGCGCGGCCTTGGCGTCGGTCGTAGGCCGGCCGTCCCTGTCCAGCGCCCAGCCCTCGGGGATCGCCTCGCCCTTTTGCGCCGCGACCATCACGCGGCCGCGCGCGACCTTGCTGAGCGACAGGTCGATGACGAGCGGCGGGTCCTTGCGCCGCGGCGCGGCGAAGGCGATCGGGTTGGTGCCGAAAATCGCCTGCGTACCGCCCCAGGGCGCGATCGCCTTGGGCGAGTTGCCCATGGCGATGGCGATCAGCCCCTGCTCCGCCAGCCGCTCGACCGGCCGCCCGGCGACGCCGAAATGGTGGGAGTGATGGATCGCGGCGACGCCGATGCCCTGGGCCGGCGCGATCGCCGCGAGTTCCGCAATGGCCACATCGAGAGCGGGAAAGGCGAAGCCGTCCGCCGCGTCGACCACCACCGCCCCGGGCCTGGGGCGCATGACGCGCGGCTTCGCCCGGCCAGCGACCTTGCCCGAGCGCGCCTGGGCGGCATAGGCGGGCACGCGCGAAAGCCCGTGGCCCTTCTGCCCGTCGATCTCCGCCTGCACCAGCGCGGTGGCGACCGAGGTTGCGTTCGCCGGCGCGGTGTTGCTGTTCTCCAGCGCGCGGGCGACCAGCGCGCGCAGCGCGTCGGGCGTCACGCGCTCTGGTACAGCTTCGTCATCACGAACTCACGGTGCCCAAGCGCCTCGGCGCAGGTGAGGCGCCCGTTGCAGGTGCGCAACGTGATGTCGATTAGCGCGTCGCCCGCCTGGTCGAGCGTCATCTCGCGCCGGAGGATGCCCGAGACGTCGAGGTCGATATGCTCGGGCATGGTGCGCGCGGTCTTGGGGTTCGCGGTCAGCTTGATCACCGGCTCGATCGGGTTGCCGATCACGTTGCCCTGGCCCGTGGGGAACAAGTGCACCACGAAGCCGGCGGCCGCCTGCAGCGTCACGCATTCCGCGGCGGCCGAGGACGTGTCCATGAAATAGAGCCCGGCACCGGCGGCCGGCTCCTCCGCCGGCTTCAGCACGTCGACGAACTTGGTCTTGTGGCCGATCTTCTGGAAATTGCCGAAGGCCTTCTCCTCGATCGTGGTCAGGCCGCCCGCGATGTTGCCCTTGGTGGGCTGCGAATCCGACAGGTCGTTGGTCTTGTGGCGCTCGACCACCTGCTGGTAGGCGTTGAACGTGTCCATGAACTTCTTTGCCACCGCCGGCGTCTTGGCGCGCTTGGCGCATTCCGCCTCGGCGCCGGTGAGTTCAGTGGTCTCGCCGAAGCACGAGGTCGCGCCCAGCGGGTCCAGCTTGTCGATCAGGTTGCCAACGGTGGGGCACGACGCGAGGCCCGAGGTCGTGTCGCTCTCCCCGCACTTCGTGGAGACCCACAACTCCTCGATGCGGCATTTCTCGCGCTGCTTCTCGGCCGCGTCCTGCAGGAACTTCATCGCCACGCGCGAGGCGTCGGCGATGGTCTGCAGGTCGCCCTTGCCCTCGATCGCGAAGCCGGCGGCCGGCTTGCCGGTCTTCTTCTTGATCCCCTCGACGACGCGCCCGGTCCAGCTCGGCTCGATGCCGATCACAACCACCGCCGCGACGTTGGGCGACGCGCCGGTGCCGATCAGCGTGCGGAAATGCAGCTCGAGGTCCTCGCCGAACTGCAGGCGCCCATAGGCGTGCGGCAGGGCGAGCGTGCCCTTGATGTTGTTCGCCACCGCCTCGCAGGCCGCGTTCGACAGGTCGTCGAGCGGCAGGATGATGACGTGGTTGCGGATGCCGACGCGCCCGTTCTCGCGCCGGTAGCCGAGGAAGCTCATGTCCCGCTTCTTCGCGATGTTCGCCATGGCGACGTCTCCCCTTCCCTACCAGCGCTTGGTCTTGAGGTTCTGCGTGTGGACGTGCCCGCCCTCGCCGATATCGGCGACGGTCTTGCCGATGTCGTGGCCGTATTTCAGGACGGTCGACCCCTTCTTCAGGGGCTTGAGCGCGACCTTGTGGCCGAGCGGTATGTCGTCGGCGGCCCTGACCTTGATCGTGGAATCGCCTTCCATCACCCAGCCGGTGAGGGTCTCGCCCTTCGTTACGCCGTTCTCAGCGACGATCACGCCGACCGTGTCGGCCTTGTCATGGACGATGAAATGGGTGGTCGCCATCGGACTCTTTCCTCCGCTCCGGGCCTGCTTTTGTTTGTGCGGGCGGGAACCATGCCCCAGCCCGGCCGCGAGCGTCAACGCGTCCGGCGGCGGCGGACCTCAGCGCGGCCGCGCCGCCATGAAGCCGGTCAGCTCGGCATGCGTCGCCGCGCGGTCGGTATAGGTGAAGCTGCCCTTGTCCTTGATCTCGCGGGCCGCGCGCAGGAACTCGCCCATCGCCGCGCGGTAGAGCGCGCCGCCGACGCTGATCCGCCGCGCGCCCATGGCGCCGAGCTGCTCGACGGTCAGCGGCAGGGCCTTCGAGCCCATCAGCACGTTGACCGGCTTCTTCACCGCCGCCAGCACCTGCTTCAGCACGTCGACCGAGGGCAGGCCCGGCGCGTAAAGCACGTCGGCGCCCGCGGCCTCGAAAGCCTTCAGCCGGCGGATCGTGTCGTCGAGATCGCTGCGCCCGTGCAGGAAGTTCTCGGCCCGCGCGGTCAGCGTGAAGGGGATCGGCAACGACCGCGCGGCTTTCACCGCCGCCGCGACGCGCGCGACCGCGAGGTCGAAGTCGTAGATCGGCTTCGACGGGTCGTTCGTCGTGTCCTCCACGGAGCAGCCCACCAGGCCCGCGCCGGCGGCCAGGCGGATGGTCTCGGCGACCACGTCGGGCGCATCGCCGAAGCAGTTCTCGAGATCGGCCGAGACCGGCAGGTCGCTGGCGCCGGCGATGTCGCGCGCGTGCGCCAGCGCCTCGTCGCGCGTGACGGCGCCGTCGCGCCGCCCCATCGCGAAGGCCATGCCGGCGCTGGTCGTCGCCAGCGCCTTGAAGCCCATGCTGGCGAGGATGCGGGCGCTGCCGATGTCCCAGGGATTGGGGATGACGAAGATGCCCGGACCGCGATGCAACGCCTGGAACCGCTCCGCCTTGTCCTTCTGGCTGACCGGCATGTCTCCCCCTTCCGTTACTCCGCCGCGGCCTTCGCGCCTTCCGGCCGGACCAGCTTCAAGCCGGGCCATTGCGCGTCGCGCACGCGCTCGTATTGCGGCGGGTAGAAGGCCTTGGCGCCCAGGCGCTGGGCGGCGTGCCACACCCAGCGCGGATTGTCGAGGAAGGCGCGCGCCAAGGCGACCATGTCGGCCTTGCCGGACGCGACGATCTGCTCGGCATGCGCCGGATCGACGATCAGGCCCACCGCGCGCGTGGCGATGCCGGCCTCGCTGCGGATGCGCTCGGCCAGCGGCACCTGGTAGCCCGGCGCCACCGGCACCTTGATCGCCGGCGTCACGCCGCCCGACGACGCGCAGATGAAATCCAGGCCGATCGCCTTCAACTCGCGCGCCAGCACGACCGAATCCTCGATCGTCCAGCCCTGCTCGTGCCAGTCGGTCGCCGACAGGCGCGCGCCCAGCGCGACCGACGTGGGCAGCGCGGCGCGCACCGCGCGCGCGACCGACAGCGGGAAGCGCATGCGGCTCTCGCGCGACCCGCCGTACTGGTCGGTGCGGCGGTTGGAGATCGGCGACAGGATGTTGTGCAGCAGGTAGCCGTGCGCCATGTGCAATTCGACCACCTCGAACCCGATCCGCGCGGCGCGGAGCGCGCCGGCGACGAAGGCGTCGCGGATGCGGCTGAAGCCGGCCTCGTCGAGCGCGTCGGGCGTGTGCCACCCCTGGTCGAACGGGATGGAAGACGCCGCGACGGTCGCCCAGGGGTCCTGGCGCGGCTCCAGAGCCTTGCCGCCCTCCCAGGGGCGCTGCGCCGAGGCCTTGCGCCCGGCATGGCCGATCTGGATGCCGAAGCGCGCCGGGCCGCCGACGCGCCGCGCGGCGTCCAGGCAGCGCTTGGCGGCGTCCTCGTTCGAATCCGAATAGAGTCCCAGGCACCCATGGGTGATGCGGCCATGCCGCTCCACAGCCGTGGCCTCGACCATGAACAGCCCGGCGCCGGAATAGGCGAACTGCATCCAGTGCTGGAGATGCCAGTCGTTGGCCGAGCCGTCATCGGCGCTGTACTGGCACATCGGCGCGACCACGATGCGGTTGGGCAGGCGCACCGGACCGAGGTCGAACGGGGTGAACAGCTTGCTGGTCATGCACGGCTCCTTGATGATCGGGCGTATTGATAGCGTCGCGGGCCGGCCGCGGCCAGACACGGCGCTGCATCCGGCCAATGCGTGCAACGCTGCCCGGGAACCGGGCACAATGGCCATGAGGTGGACAGCGCACCGTCCGGCCCGGCGAATGTCGTTGACGGATCGCGGAGGCGACTGTCATAGAATCGTCATATAGTTCGGGAGCGGGCGCAGGGAACCGGCGCCCGGAAGGAGCAGGATGACCGACGCGATTGCAGTGGCGCAACGCCAGCTTGCCGCGGTGGCGATTGCCCGCCAGGCGGGCGAGCTGATGCGCCGGCTGTTCGTCGACCGCGCGGGCATCGAATTGTCCTTCAAGGGGCCCCAGGACTACCTGACCCAGGCCGACGCCGCCGTGGAGCGGCTGGTGCGCGAGCGCCTGGCCGAGGCGTTCCCCGAGGACCAGTTCTACGGCGAGGAGACCGGCGGCAGCTTCGGCGATTCGGTGTGGGTGGTCGACCCGATCGACGGCACCGCCAACTTCGCCCGCGGCATCCCGCATTTCTGCGTGTCGATCGCCTATGCGCGCAACCGCGTGCCGACGATCGGCGCGATCTACAACCCGATGACCGACGAGATGTTCGAGGCGCGCCGCGGTCACGGCGCGCACTTCAACGGCAAGCGCATGAAGGCAAGCACGGTCAGCGACCTGAAGCTCAGCCAGGTCGAACTCGGCTGGTCGTCGCGCCGCTCGGCCGCGGACTATGGACGCATGCTGCGCCAGGTGCTGGACGCCGGCGCCAGCTTCCGGCGCGGCGGATCGGGGGCGCTGGGCGTCGCCTATGTCGCCGACGGGCGCAGCGATGGCTATGCCGAGTTGCACATCAATTCCTGGGACTGCCTGGCCGGCATCGTGATGGTCACGGAGGCCGGCGGCTGGGTGAACGACTTCCTGGCCGGCGATGGCATGAGCAAGGGCAACCCGGTTTTGGCCACGGCCCCGGGCTTGCGCGACGCGATGATCAGGGCAACCGGGATCGGGGCCGACGTCGTGGCCTAGGGGACGCAACGCGCCGACCGCCGGACATGCGGCGGCGCCACATTCGGGGAGGAAACGAATGACTTCAAGGACGACGATCCACATGGCCGGTCTGGCGCTCGCCGCCGGCATCGGGCTGCTTCTGCCCGGCGCGGCGCGCGCGCAGGGCGACCTGGTGGTCTATTGCACGGTGCAGGAGGAGTGGTGCCGCGCCATGGTCACGGCCTTCGAGAAGAAGACCGGGATCAAGGTGGCGATGACGCGCAAGAGCTCGGGCGAGCTCTATGCCCAGATCAAGGCCGAGGCCGCCAACCCCAAGGGCGACATCTGGTGGGGCGGCACGGGCGACCCGCATCTGCAGGCCGCCGAGGAAGGCCTGTCGCTCGAATACACCTCGCCGATGAACAAGGACCTGCATCCCTGGGCGATCAAGCAGTGGGAGCAGTCGAAGAAGCGCACGATCGGCGTCTACGCCGGCGCGCTGGGCTACGGCTACAACACCAAGCAGATCGCCGAGAAGAAGATCGCCGAGCCGAAATGCTGGTCCGACCTCTTGGACCCGAAGCTGAAGGACGAGGTGCAGGTGGCCGACCCGAATTCCTCGGGCACGTCCTACACCATGCTGGCGACGATGGTGCAGCTTCTGGGCGAGGACAAGGGCTTCGACTACATGAAGAAGCTGCACAAGAACGTCAACCAGTACACCAAGTCGGGCGCCGCGCCGGCCAAGGCGGTGAGCCTGGGCGAGAGCGCGGTCGGCATCACCTTCCAGCACGACATGGTGACGTTCATCGTCCAGGGCGCGCCGATGAAGGTGGTGGCCCCCTGCGAAGGCACGGGATACGAGATCGGCTCGATGACCCTGATCAAGGGCGCCAAGAACCTGGAGAATGCGAAGAAGTGGTACGATTGGGCCCTGACGCCGGAGGCGCAGGAGCTGGGCGCTGGGGCCAAGGCCTACCAGGTGCCGTCGAACAAGAACTCCAAGACACCGCCCGAGGCACCCGACTTCGCCAAGATAAAATTCATCGACTACGACTTCGCGAAGTACGGCTCGTCGGCCGAGCGCACGCGGCTGCTGGCGAAGTGGGACGCCGAGGTGAAGAACCTGCCGAAGTGAAGGCGTGGCCCTCGCTCGCGCGGTATCGGGCGAGGGCCATCGCCCCGGGCGCACCATGACCCGCTTCATCCGCCTGTGGCTGGCGATCGGCTGGGCCGGGATGCTGCTGCTACCCTGGTACGCGATCGATCCCAGCTTCTGGGACCCGCGCTGGCTTTCAAGGTACCCGGACGGCGGCACAGCTTCCCTGCTGCTGCAGGTGCTGGCACAGGGGCGATGGTGGCTCGCGCCCGCCGCGCTGGCGCTGATCGCCGCCACGCCGGCCGCGTTCCTCGGCACGGACGATCCGCGCCGCGCCAGGCTGCTTCTGTGGGCGGGCATCGCGGGGATGGCGCTGCTGGCAGCGGAAGGCTTCGCGATCGACCATCGCGGCTGGACCTTGCCAGGCATGTCCGACCTGCTCGGCCCCGGCCCCAAGCAACCGGGCATGGGTTACGGCGCGCTGGCCCTGTCGCTCTCGTTCCTGATGCTGGTCAGCCTTGGCCTGGCGGGGCGCGGCGTGTGCCGGGGCGACGCCTTCACCGTGGGCAGCGTCGCGCTCGTGATCGCGCTGGTGGGCGTGTTCGTGTTCTGGCCGATCGCCACCATCCTGCTCAGCGCGGTGCGCGACAATGCCGGCAACCTGGCGTTCGGCGTCTTCTTCGAGAAGTTCCTCGACAAGTCGACCTGGGGGCTCGACTGCCTCTACTCGCAGCTCCGCTGCGGCGTGGCGTGGAACACGCTTTTCCTGGCGGTGATCGTCGGCGCCGGATCGACCCTGCTGGGCCTCGCCTTCGCGCTGATCGCCACCCGCACCGCGTTCCGCTTCAAGGGCCTGCTCAAGGTGATGAGCGTTCTGCCGATCATCACGCCGCCCTTCGTGATCGGCCTGGCGATCATCCTTTTGTTCGGCCGGTCGGGCGCGATCACCGCGCTGCTCTACGAGTGGTTCGGCATTCCGCGGTCGCGCTGGATCTACGGCTTGCAGGGCGTGGCGCTGGCGCAGCTCCTCGCCTTCACGCCGATCGCGTTCCTGGTGCTGATCGGCGTGGTGCAGGGCATCGCCCCATCGCTCGAGGAAGCCTCGCAGACCCTGCGGGCGCGGGGCTGGAAGACCTTCAACACGGTGACCCTGCCGCTGATGCGTCCGGGCATCGCCAACGCGTTCCTGCTGGGCTTCGTCGAGAGCATGGCGGATTTCGGCAACCCGCTTGTGCTGGCCGGGAACTACGAGGTGCTGGCGACCAAGATTTTCTTCGCGGTGGTGGGCGCCGCGCACGACCAGGGTCGCGCGGCGGTGCTGGCGATCATCCTGCTCGGCTTCACGCTCGCCGCCTTCTATGCCCAGCACATGTGGCTGGGCAAGAAGTCCTACACCACCGTGACCGGCAAGGGGGACGCCGGCCTGCCCGTGCCCCTGCCCCGCGGCCTGCGCTGGCTGTGCTACGGCGTCGCGATCCCGTGGTCGCTGCTGACCGCGCTGATGTACGTCACCATCGTGCTGGCGAGCTTCATGGTCGCCGTCGGCCGCGACCACACGCTGACCCTCCAGCATTACCAGACCGGCTTCTCGGTCGAGTGGACCCCGCATGGCCTGCTGTTCTCGGGTTCGGCGTGGAACTCGCTATGGACCACGCTGCAGATCTCCGCGGTGTCGGCGCCGCTGACCGCGGTGATCGGGCTGCTTACCGCTTACCTGCTGGCGCGGCAGAAATTCGCCGGCCAGCGCGCCTTCGAGTTCGGCACGATGCTGAGCTTCGCCATCCCGGGCACGGTGATCGGGGTCAGCTACATCCTGGCCTTCAACGTGCCGCCGATCGAACTGACGGGCACCGGCGTGATCCTGGTGATCTGCTTCATCTTTCGCAACATGCCGGTGGGCGTGCGCGCGGGCATCGCGACCTTGAGCCAGATCGACAAAAGCCTGGACGAGGCATCGACCACGCTGGGCGCGCGCAGCTTCACCACGGTCAGGCGCGTGGTGCTGCCGCTGCTCAGGCCGGCGATGGTGTCGGCGCTGGTCTACAGCTTCGTGCGCGCGATGACGGCGGTCAGCGCGATCATCTTCCTGGTCAGCGCGCAGTACAACATGGCCACCGCCTACATCGTCGGCCGCGTCGAGGCCGGCGAATACGGGTTGGCGATCGCCTATTCCACGGTGCTGATCGTGGTGATGCTGGCGGCGATCCTGTTCATCCAGCTCTTGGTGGGCGAGCGCCGCCTGGGCCGCCGGCCGGTCCCCGTGGCGGCCCCGGTCATCGCCGCGGGTTGAAGGAGAGCACGAGATGAAGCGTCTGATGGCATCGGTTTGCTTGGCGGCGGCATTGTTCGCGGCGCCGGCGCACGCGCAGGCCACCAAGGAGCTGGTGGTGTATTGCAGCGTGCTGAACGAGTGGTGCACGCTGATGGTGCAGGCGTTCGAGAAGAAGACCGGCGTCAAGGTGACGATGACGCAGAAGGGATCGGGCGAGACGGTGACGCAGTTGCGCGCCGAGGCCGCCAATCCGCGCGCCGACATCTTCTACGGCGGCGTCGGCGACCAGCACATGGAAGCGGCGGAGGCCGGCGTCACGGTCGAGTACAAGTCGCCCATGCTGGCCGAGCTGCACCCCTGGGCGCGGCGCCAGGCCGAGCAGTCCGGCTTCAAGTCCGTCGGCATCTACGCCGGCGCGCTGGGGATCATCTGGAACACCGAGGCCCTGGCGAAGAAGAAGCTGGCCGAGCCGAAATGCTGGAGCGACCTGGTGAAGTCCGAATACAAGGACGAGATCCAGATGTCGAACCCGTCCTCCTCGGGCACGGCCTATGTGGCGCTGGCGACGCTGATCCAGGTGATGGGCGAGGACAAGGCGTTCGACTACCTGAAGAAGCTGCACGCCAACATCAACCAGTACACGCGCTCGGGGCCCGCCCCGGCGCGCAACGCGGCGCGCGGCGAGACGACGATGGGCGTCAACTTCCTGCACGATGGCGTGGCCGAGGCGGCGGGCGGCTTTCCGATCAAGGTCGCCGCGCCCTGCGAGGGCACGGGCTACGAGATCGGCTCGATGTCGATCGTCAAGGGCGGCAAGAACCCGGAGAACGCGCGGCTGTGGTACGACTGGGCGCTGACGGCCGAGGCGCAGAACCTGGCCAAGGGCGCCAAGTCGTTCCAGACCCCATCGAACATGAAGGCGAGCGCGCCGGAGCAGATGCCCAAGATGGAATCGATGAAGCTGATCGACTACGATTTCCAGAAATACGGCTCGGGCGCCGAGCGCAAGCGCGTCATCACGCGCTGGGAAAAGGACGTCGGCAGCCTGCCGAAATAGGCGGCAAGCCGGGACAGGGGGACAGGGCAATGGCCAAGTCGGCCGCGTCGGTCGAATTCCGACACGTCTTCAAGCGCTACGGCGCGGTGACGGCGGTCAACGACGTGTCGTTCACGATCGAGCCGGGCACGCTCGTCACGCTGCTCGGCCCTTCGGGTTGCGGCAAGACCACCACCCTGCGCCTGATCGCGGGACTGGAGATGGCGAGCGAGGGCCAGATCCTGATCGCCGGGCGCGACGTGACGCGGCTGTCGGCCGCCGAGCGCGACGTGTCGATGGTGTTCCAGTCCTACGCGCTCTTCCCGCACATGAGCGTGCTCGACAATGTGGCCTATGGTCCCAGCGTCAGCGGCGTACCCAAGGCCAAGGCGCATGCGATGGCGCGCGAGAAGATGGCGTTGGTGGGCCTCAAGGGCTACGACGACCGCCTGCCCTCGGAGCTGTCGGGCGGCCAGCAGCAGCGCGTGGCGGTGGCCCGCGCGCTGGTGCTGGAGCCGCAGGTCCTGCTGTTCGACGAGCCGCTGTCGAACCTCGACGCCAAGCTGCGCCGGCGCGTGCGCGAGGACATCCGCGACCTGCAGCGCGCGCTCAACCTGACGGTCGCCTATGTCACGCACGACCAGCAGGAGGCGCTGGCCGTGTCGGACCGCGTCATCGTGATGGCGAATGCCGTGGTGGCGCAGTCCGGTCCGCCGCGCGAGCTCTACGAGGAGCCGGCCAGCCTATTCGTGGCCGATTTCATCGGCGACGCCAACATCGTGCCGGCCACCCTGGCCGAGGCCAACGGCGAGACCGCGACGATCCAGATCGGCTCGATCGAGAAGCACCTGCGCCACCGCGGCGCCAAGGCCGGCGCGGTCAAGGTGGCGATCCGCCCCGAATCCCTGACCCTTTCCACGGCCAAGCCCAACGCCTCGGCGCTGGCCGGAAAGCTCGCCAAGGCGGCCTATCTCGGCACGCACATGGAATACACGGTCAACACCGAGGTCGGCGAGCTGTTCATCGTCGACCGCGCGGTCGAGCGGCCCTATGCCGCTGGCGCCGACCTGTTCGTCAGCCTGGCCGACCACGGCGTCACCGTCATCCCGGCGTAACGCTGGCGGGTTGACCCGCGACCCCGCTTCGTGGTCGGTATGCCGTCCCGGGTCGAGGGAGGCGCCGATGTACCTGCCGATGCAGTTCAAGGAAGAGCGGATCGACGTGCTGCACGCCGCGATCCGCCAGGCGCGCCTCGGCACGCTGGTGACGCTCGGCCCCGAGGGGCTGGAGGCGAGCCACGTGCCGATGCTGGTCGACCCCGCGCCGGGACCCTACGGCACGTTGCGCGGGCACATCGCCAAGGCCAACGGCCAATGGCGCGCGCCATCGAAAGAAACCCAGGCCCTGGCGATGTTCCTGGGCCCGCACGCCTATGTGACGCCGGCCTGGTACGCGACCAAGAAAGAGACCGGCAAGGTGGTGCCGACCTGGAACTACGTCGCCATCCATGCCAATGGCCCGGTCGAGTTCTTCGACGATCCCGAGCGCCTGCTGGCGATCGTCACGGGTCTGACCGATACGCACGAGAAGCCGCGCGCCGAGCCCTGGGCCGTCACCGACGCGCCGGCCGATTTCCTGCGCGCGCAGCTCAAGGGCATCGTCGGGTTCGAGCTGCCGATCGCGCGCCTGGAAGGCAAGTGGAAGATGAGCCAGAACCGCACGGTGCAGGACCGCGGCGGCGTCATCGAGGGATTGGCGCGCGAGGGCGGCCCGGTGGAAGCGACGGTGTCCGGCATGGTTGCCGCGACGCTGCGCGACTGACCGCTTTCGTGGCCGCCGCGATCAACAGCATCGGCGTGCTGGGCGCCGGCGCCTGGGGCACGGCGCTGGCGCAGGTCGTGGCCCGCGCCGGCCACCGCGCGGTGCTGTGGGCGCGTGAGCCCGAAGTAGCCGAGGCCATCGCCGGCACGCATGAAAATGCCGTCTTCCTGCCCGGGGTGACGCTGGACGAGGCCCTCAGCGCGACGATCGTGATGGCCGAGCTGGCGACGGTCGACGCCGTTCTGCTGGCCGTGCCGGCGCAGCACCTGCGCGCGGCGACGGCGGGCTTGAACGCGGCGCTGGGTCCGGCACGACGGCCGGTGGTGATCTGCGCCAAGGGAATCGAGAACGGCACCGGCGCGCTGATGACCGAGGTCGCCGCCGAGACCCTGCCCGGCTGCCCGCAGGCCGTGCTGAGCGGGCCGACCTTCGCTGCCGAGGTCGCGCGCGGCCTGCCGACAGCCGTCACCCTGGCCTGCGGCGACGCGGAACTGGGCGCGGCGCTGGTGCGCGCGCTGGGCGGCCCGACACTGCGGCCTTACCTGTCGGACGACCCGGTCGGCGCCGAGGTGGGCGGCGCGGTCAAGAACGTGCTGGCGATCGCCTGCGGCATCGTGATGGGACGGCGGATGGGCGACAACGCCAGGGCCGCACTCATCACCCGCGGCCTGGCCGAGATCGTGCGCCTGGCGACGGCGCTGGGCGGACGCGCCGAGACCTGCATGGGGCTTTCGGGCCTGGGCGACCTGACGCTGACCTGCACCGGCACGCAGTCGCGCAACCTGTCCCTCGGCATCGCGCTGGGCGAGGGCAAGAGCCTGGCCGAGGCCCAGGCCGGCCGCCAGTCGATCGCCGAGGGCGTGGCCAGCGCCGCCGCCGTCCTCGCCCGCGCCGGCCGGGCGGGGGTGGAGATGCCGATCGTGGCCGCGGTCGACACCGTGCTCAACCGCATGGGCAACATCGACCAGGAGATCCGCGGCCTGCTAGCGCGGCCGTTCCGCGAAGAGTAGATACGCAAGCACGGACAACGGAGACACGACGATGGCCTATTGGCTGGTGAAGACCGAACCGGAAGCCTGGTCCTGGGACCAGCAGGTGAAAGGCGGGCGCACCAATTGGGACGGCGTGCGCAACCACCAGGCGGCCAACAACCTGAAGGCGATGAAGAAAGGCGATCTTGCCTTCTTCTACCACTCGGGCGAGGAGCGCCAGGTCGTGGGCATCGTGCGGGTCTCGGGCGAGCACCGCCCCGATCCCAAGGACGCGACCGGCAAGTTCGTCATGGTGGAGATGGAGACCGTGGGGCCGGCGAAGACGCCCGTCACGCTGGCGCGGATCAAGGCCGAGCCCAGGCTCGCCGACATGGTGCTGGTCAAGAACGCGCGCCTGTCGGTGCAGCCGGTGGACGCGGCGCAATGGAAGCTCGTCTGCCGGATAGCCGGCATCAAGGCGTGACGGCGATCGTCGCGCTCGACGCCATCGCCGACGGCGATGCGCGCGGGGTCACGCTCGAATGCGACGGCCGAAAGCACGAGCTGATCGTGGTGCGCCGGGGCCAGCGCGTGGATTGCTACCTCAATTCCTGCCCGCATCTCGGCACGCCGCTGGAGACCTTCCCCGATCGCTTCCTCGACCGCAGCGGCAGGCGCCTCTTGTGCTCGACCCACGGCGCGCAGTTCATCATCGATACCGGCTATTGCGTCTTCGGCCCCTGCATGGGCAAGTCGCTGGCCCGCGTGCCGGTGGCGGTCGCCGAGGGCATGATCGCGCTCGCCGGCCAGATTCCGTCGCCGCCGGAGCCGCAGCGGTGAAGAAAGAGGCTCCTCATCCCGAGCTTGTCGAAGGATGAGCCTTCTCCTGGCGGACCTCATGGTTCGACAGGCTCACCATGAGGACGTTGTTCGATGAAAATCACCGGCATCACCATCACCAAGCACCGGCTGAAGATGGACCCGCCGTTCCGCGCGAGCTGGGACAGCCGGCCGCGGGTGAAGTTCGACGCCTTCATCGTGCGCGTCGCGACCGACCAGGGCATCACCGGCATCGCCGGCACCGACACGATGCTGGCCGGCTTCCTCGGCCACGAGGACCTGTTCGTCGGCTGGGACCCGCTGGCCCTGGAGCGGCACAACCGCATCCTGTCGAACATCCAGTTCCACTACGGGCGCTGCTGGCCGATCGACATCGCGCTGTGGGACATCGCCGGCAAGGCGGCGAACCTGCCGGTGTGGAAGCTGCTCGGCGGCGCCTCGGGCAGGATCCCGGCCTATCTCTCCTCCGGCACCTTGCGCGACGCCGGCGAGATGGCGGCGCTGGGCGAGCGCACGGTCGCGCAGGGCTACAAGGCGATGAAGATCCGCTTCCACCGCCCGGACTGGCGCGACGATGTGAAGTCCGTCGCCGCCGTGCGCAAGCGCGTGGGCGACAAGCTGGTGCTAATGGTGGACTGCAACCAGGGCTGGCGCATGCCCTGGGATGCCGACGAGTCCTGGACGCTGAAGGACGCGCTCGAAGTGGCCAAGCCGCTCGAGGAGCTCGACGTCTACTGGATGGAGGAGCCGCTGCATCGCGGCGACTACGAAGGCATGGCGCAGCTCCGCCGCCAGACCCGACTGCGCATCGCCGGCGGCGAGATGACGCGCGAGCTGCATGAGATCCGCACGCTGATCGACCGCCAGTGCCTGGACGTGCTGCAGCCCGACATCGTTCTGACCGGCGGCATCACGGGCATGCGCGGCATCGCGCGCCAGGCGATCGACCACAACATCGCCTTCACGCCGCACACCTGGTCGAACGGCATGGGCGTGCTGGCCAACGTGCATTTCGCCGCCGGCGCCTGCCAGGCCGCCTACGTGGAATATCCCTTCGACCCGCCGGAATGGGGGCTGGACCGCCGCGACTTCATGCTGGCCGAGAAGCTGGAATGCGACTGCGAGGGCAATATCGTGCTGCCCGACCGTCCCGGGCTGGGCGCGGTGCTGGACGAGGACATGCTTGCGAAGACGCGAATCGAATAGGCGCCGGATTGACACCTTCCGCCGCGCGGCAAATGCTTCGATCAACGCGCAACCAAGCCCAGAGGAACCGCCCATGACCGCGACTGCCCGCGCGCGCGACCCAAAGAAGGAACCGCTGACCGAGGACCACAAGCCGCACGAGTTGCGGCATGTCGACGATGCGCAATGGGAGACGCTGCGCTACCCCGGCCAGACCAGCAAGATGCTGTTCCATCCCCGGCCCGAGCGCCCGACCGAACCCAATGCCGGCTTTGTGCGCTACGAGCCCGGCGCGCACCATCCGCTGCACAGCCACAACTTCGCGCAGATCTGGTACATCCTCGAGGGTACGTTCCAGATCGGCGACGATATTTGCGGCCCGGGCACGATGGTCTTCCATCCCGACCCGCATTTCGAGAAGCCGCTCAAGACCAAGACCGGCGGGCTGATGCTGTTCGTGCAGTACACCGGCCCCACCACCGGCAAGGGCCCGATCTATGACGGCCGCTTCAACGTCAAGGAGCGCAAGCCGCTGGAGCAGGAGCAGTACGACGAGTAGGGGTCGTTGTTTCGGCGGCTCCTCATCCTTCGAGACGCCGCCTTCGGCGGCTCTTCAGGATGACGCGTATGTTGGGGTGAGCAAAGAAGAAGCGCGTCATCCTGAGGAGGCCGCGACAGCGGCCGTCTCGAAGGATGAAGGACGCCGCTACCCGCGCCGCCGCCGCCGCCGTCCCTCGCCTTCGCCGCCGCCCGCGGTCGCAAGCTCGGCGGTCTTGGTCGAGGCGGTCAGCGCCCCAAGACGCGTCTCCACTATCGTCAGATCGGGCGGGGGTCCCGGCTCATAGTCCTTCAGCGCGTCGATGATCGCCTTCAGGTGCTCGGGCTGCGAACCGCAGCACGCGCCGATGATGCGCGCGCCGGCATCGCGCGCCAGCCTAGCATATTCCGCCATCAGCGCGGGCGTGCCGGAGAAATGGATCTTGCCGTCGCGGTATTCGGGAATGCCGCAATTGCCCTTGGCCACGATGACATCGGCGCCGGCATGGCTCGCCCGCGCAAGGCCGAGGATCGACGCCACCAGCTCGGCCGGCCCGGTGCCGCAATTCGAGCCGAAGGCGAGCGGGCGCGGGGTCAGGTCGTGGAACAGGCGCGCCGCCTCGGCGGGCGTCACGCCCATCATGGTGCGGCCGTTGGTGTCGAAGGTCATCGTGGTGATGATCGGAAGCCCGGCCGCGGCCGCGCCGGCCGCCGCGGCCTCGGTCTCGTTGGCGGCCGACATGGTTTCGATCCAGATCACGTCGCAGCCGCCCTCCGCCAGGCCCTCGGCCTGCTCGGCGAAGCAGTCGCGCGCCTCCTCGAAGCTCAGCGCCCCCAGCGGCATCAGGAGTTCGCCGGTCGGCCCGATCGACCCCGCGACCACGATCGCGCGCCCGCTGGCATCGGCAACGCCGCGCGCGATCCGCGCGCCGGCCGCGTTCAGCTCGCGCACGCGATGCTCGAACTTGTGCAGCTTCAACCGATGGCGGTTGCCGCCGAACGTGTTGGTCAGCAGGATGTCGCAACCGATCGCGGCGAAGCCGCGATGCACCTCGGCAACCCGGTCGGGATGCTCGACGTTCCACAGCTCCGGCGCGTCGCCGGTGGCCAGCCCGCGCAGGAACAGGTTGGTGCCCATCGCGCCGTCGGCGATCAGGTAGGGCCGGTCGGCCAGCAGGCGCTGAAGGCGGTCGTTCATGGAGGACTCCGCAAGAGGGGCGCGGAATTTGGGGTAGTGGCCCTGCCCTGTCAACGCCACCGGTTGCGTCCGCCGAAGCGCACGCGCATAGTCCCGCCCCTTCCGGAGGTTATATGGTTCGCGCCCGCACGACATTCGGCATGTGCCTGATTTGCCTGGTGCTTTCGGCCTGCTTCCAGGCCTCGGGCGGGGAGTGGTTCAAGCCCGGGGTCGCCGGCGACCTGACCGCCCGCGACCTGGCGCAGTGCCAGCGCGACGCACGGCTGGTGGCCGGCGAAGAAGGCAAGATCGACCAGGACATCATTGCCAGCCGCGGCGCCGATTGGCAGGCGAGCGGCTCCTATGCGGCCAATACCAGCCAGATGGCCCAGAGCAGCGACAAGCGCCGCGCCGAGATGGTCGGCCGCTGCATGCGCAACAAGGGCTATGCCCAGCCGAAATGACCGGACGCGGCCAATTTGGCGCGAATTCGTGGCATTCCGCAGCGCCCGCCCGTCGGATTCCGCTGTGGCGGCACTCGGACCAAGCGACTAGACTTTTCCCCCTTCGGCCGCCCGCCGAGGCAGGTAGAGGTATCGCAATGCGTCGTTGGCAGGTAATTGCCCTGGCGGGGCTGGCATGCCTGACTGGGGCCGGAACGGCCTGGGCCCAGCAGGCCGGCGTCGCCGCCGCCGTCCGCGGCCAGGTCGAGATCGCCGAGCGCAGCGGCGCGGTCGGCCGGCTGGTCAAGTCGGGCGAGCCGATCTTCCTGGGCAACGCGATCAAGAGCGGCGCGGAGTCGGGCCTGCAGATCCTGCTGCTGGACGAAACCACCTTCACCATCGGGCCGAACAGCGAACTGACGATCGACGAGTTCGTGTTCGATCCCAAGACCAGCGTCGGCAAGGTATCGGCCTCGGTCGCCAAGGGCGTGTTCCGCTTCGTGACGGGCAAGGTCGCGCGCGACCAGCCGGCCAACATGCAGGTCAAATTGCCGGCGGGCACCATCGGCATCCGCGGCACCATCGCCATGGGCCGCGTCGACCAGGTGAACCAGAACGGAACCCCGACCGATCGCCAGCAGGTCATCCTGGTCGGCCCAGGCCAGAACACGGAATCCAACCGGATCGGCGGCCTGGACCTGTCGGCCGGCGGCGGCACCACCAGCATCTCGCAGCCGGGCTTCGGCAGCACCCTGCTCGGCCGCGGGCAATGGGGCCCGGCCGAGCGGTTCGACCCGGCGGTGATCGCCGAGATCGCGGGTGCGCTGCGCCGCGCGGTGGCGCCGGGCAAGCAGGGCGAGGGCGAGCAGGGCGGCACCGGCGGCGCCAGCAACGCCGGGCAGAGCACGACCGACGCGCTGGGCCCGGTCGCGACGCTGGAGCAGGTGTCGACGCAAATCCTGCTGTCCGACCTGTTCGTCGCCGCGGCCAGCCAGCCGATCGGCAACGAGATCGTGGGCGGCCCGGTGCCGAATGGAATCTCCACCTTCGAGCAGCTCCGCGCCGTGCCGGGCGGGCAGTTCACCTTCGCGCAGGGCGGCGTGCCGGTGTTCAGCGACGGCGTCAATGTCGGCAGCTACTCGATCAGCCTGGACATCGACTTCGGCCGGCGCTCGGTCGGCGGCGGCGGTTCGCGGGTGGACCTGGCCTCCTCCTTCGCCAGCGGCACCGTGATGCTGCCCGAAATCTTCTATGCCAACAGCACCGGACCGGCGGTTCTCCTCTATTCCGGCCTGCAGGGAATTACCGGCACCGGCTGCGGCGACAGCTCGGCCTGCAGCACGTCCGTTGTTGCCGCACCCGTCAATAGCGGCGGCCTGGCGGCGACGCAGCTGCTGCACGTGCTGTCGGTGCTGGACGACGGCGGCAACGGCCTGCTGGCCGGCACCGGCCTGGCCGACCGCAAGTCGGGCGCGACGCCGAATCCGTTCCAGGTCGCCGACGGGCCGACCAGCTTCGACCAGCTGCGCAGCCTGAATACCGGCATGTACTACTGGACCCAGTCGAACGTACCGATGTCGGGCGGCAGCTTCTCCACCTACAACATCTTCCTCAACATCAATTTCGGCACGCGCCAGGTGGGCGGCGGCAATTCGCGCATGGAGCTCGACAACGCCGGCAACGGCACCCTGCCGCTGGGGGCGATCAACTATGCCGCGCTCGCCGGCGCGGCAGCATTCAACTACTCCGGGGCGATCGCCAATGTGGCCTGCTCGCCCGCCTGCACCGCCACGGTGAACGTCAACCCGAACAATGCCGGAGGCGTGGCCGCACAGACCCTCAGCCACAACGTGTTCGTCAGCAACGGCTCCTCCGTGCCCGGAACGTCCGGTTCCGGCACCACCGGCCCCCGCATTCCCGGCTCCGCGCCGCTTCCGCCCTGATCGCCGCAGCCATTTCGGCCAGCGGGCCGTTAACGGCTGTTTAATTGATTTTGTCGCAAATTGTCCCGACTGCCGGTATCGGGGGCGCAGAGGCATGACCTGTCTCGACCGCCCTGCACGCATCTTGCCGGCAGAGCGGAGACAGCATGGTCATGAGCGCCCTTTCCCGCATGAACGCCCTCAGCTTTGTCGCCGTGCTGGGCTGCATCGCGTTCAGCCTGACCGGCTGCTTCGGGCTGGTGCCGATCGCCATGTCGACGGCCGGCTTCTACACCGCCAGCGCTACCGGCAAATTCCCGGCCGACCACCTGGTCTCGCTCGCCACCGGCGAGGACTGCGCGGCCGTCCATGTCGAGGCCAGGCAGCCCTATTGCATCGACCGCCGCGGCCAGATTGCCGGCCTAGCGGTGGAAAAGCGCTGCTACAACACGATCGGCCAGGTGCAGTGCTACCTGGGCGCCGACCCCTACGGCTCGCGGCCCGACCCGGTGCAGGATCCGGTCGAACAATAGGACCGGCATCGACGCCCTGGTCGGCCATGGACAGCCGGCCCCATGGACAGCAAGCCGGACATTTGAAAGACTATCCCCGGACTGGAAGCAACAGAGGAGCGTGGCGCGCCTGTGGGCGACATGCTTAGCCTCGCCGACCACCGTCGGCGGCCGTCCCGGGTGGGGTTCAGCCGGGGCGAGCTGCAGCGGATACTGAACCTCTACAGCAGGCGCGTCGCCAGCGGCGAATGGCGCGACTACGCCATCGACCACCTGGACCACATGGCCGCCTTCTCGGTGTTCCGCCACGCCTTCGACCGGCCCCTGTTCACCATCGCCAAGCGCCGCGGCAGCGGAACGGTCGACTTCCTGCTCTATGGCAGCGGCCGGAAGCTGACGCACAGCCGCAGCATCGACGACGTGCTGGCGGCGCTCGAAGCGCGCCCCCGGCCGGTATCCTAGGCCCGGCCCGGTCCGGCCCCATGAGCTTTCTCGACCGCATCGCCGCGTGCAACAACGCGGACCTGAGCCGCTTCGTGCCGTTCCGGGCGGGCGGCGCGCTGGTCGGCCACATCCATCGCGATCGCGTGGCGGAGCTTGCACCGTTTACCGAGGTGTTCGTCGCCGACGCGGGCGGCATCGCGCTGGCGCCTGCGCTCGATACGGCCGAGAAGCGCACGCGGGCGGTTGACGCCGCCCTGCGCGCGTTGCGGCAGCGCGGCGTCGTCAAGGGCTGGCGCGACGAGCGCTATCCGGTGCATCCGCTGGATGGCGGGCCGATGTTGCTGGCGATGGAGCGCGCCGCCGTGCCGCATTTCGGCGTGGGCGCCAACGGCGTGCACATGAACGGTTTCGTGCGCCGTGGCGACGGGCTGCACTTGTGGGTGGCCCGCCGCGCCCAGGACAAGCCCACCTATCCGGGCATGCTCGACAACACCGTCGCGGGCGGCCAGCCGATCAGCATCGGCCTGAAGGAGAACCTGATCAAGGAATGCCGCGAGGAAGCAGGCATCCCGCGCGCGATCGCCGAGCGCGCCCAGCCGGTCGGCACCGTGTCCTACGTGTTCGAGGAGGAGGCGACGCTCAAGCCCGACGTGCAGTACTGCTTCGACCTCGAGATGCCGGCGGACTTCACGCCCCGCAACACCGACGGCGAGATCGGCGAGTTCATGCTGTGGCCGATCGAGCGCGTGGCCGAGACCGTACGCGACAGCGCCGCCTTCAAGTTCAACTGCAACCTGGTGATCATCGACTTCCTGGTGCGCCACGGCCTGATCCCGCCCGAGCATCCGGACTACGTCGCGATCTGCCGGGGCCTGCGACGGTAGGGGGGCGGGGCCTACCGCGATACTCGAAAGATCAGAAAATTGTCGTTGGCGTAAACCGCTTCGCGTATTGGAGCACCCAGATCGCGTGCGCGCTGAACCGCCACCACAATGTAGCCAGCGTCCTCGCTCGCAGCTAGCTTGCAGATATCGACCCAACTTGTAATGCGCCTCGTTGCCTCGCTCCGGTACGCCCAGGTTGGATAAAACTCCGGCGCCCACATCACCGTTGCTCCCAACTTGCTGTCGAACCAAGACGGCCGACGCGAGAATGTTGCAAAGCTACTGAGGTGATTGTCAGTTAGTGCGAGAAAGAGAGTGTCAGGCGCAGTGTTAGTGCGCGCCCAACGCTGCGCGGCCATCCAATCCTCGGCCATCTTGCTTTGCGGAGCAATACCACCGTTGAACAAGACTCCGATGGCTCCTAAGACCGTACAGATGGCGGCGAGTACGCCCAATCGTATCGCGACGCTTGGTCGACAAGCTGCCGATCGTTCAAACCAAACACGGCTCGCGTAGCCAGCGGCACAACATAGAAAGGCGAGCACGAGCGTCACCGCCGCGCGCTGCAATGACATGGTTAGGACAAGACCGCCAACAAGGGTCGGCCAGGCCAAGACCGTCGCGATACCGGCCCACGCCGGCCTTAAGACAACAACAGCCATAGCCAGAATCGGCGTTGCTAGGCCAACCCTAGCAATGACTGACGCCCCGCTAGTGGCAGTGGCCAACGCCGCAACTCCAATCCCCACGAAAAGGCACATCTCGGCCAATGCGGCGGGCCGGCCGCCGAACACGACACCAATCGCGAGCGCAGACACGAGAAAACGCAGCCTGGGATACTCGCCGGTATAGGTCAGTGGTCCTGTATCCTCGAACACCAGAGCCGCACAAAGTGTCAGTAGAGCCGCCGCGACCACATACCGCACTCTTGTATTGGAAGGACCAGTCTCCCGATTTGTGACCCCTATCGCGCCGGCGAGCATCGCCACATTTGCGCAGAACAAACCGACTACCGCCAACGCGCTGCCTTGCCGCGAGAGCCGTTCATTCTGCCCCGCCCAGGCGTATGCCGCCCATGCCAGTACGAGAATCCCCGTCAGGATGTACAGATATGAGTCCATGCGGAGCGGATAGAGATTGTCCAGCAGGCGGCTGTCGACGAGATAGGGCAATAGGCAGCCGAAGAGCAGGATGAAAAGCAAGGCCCAGTAGATATTGGTGAGTGCCAGAAAATACTCCCGCTTACGCTGTAAGCAGATGGTCACGCAGAGCGCCCAAGTGGCAGCGAAAAGCGAGGCTTCAATTGCCGCGCGGCCAATCTGCATGTCGATAAGATTATGATAGGGAAAATATGCGCGAATAAATGCTTGATAGCTAAATGGTGAGGCGTCTGTCGCCTCTAAGACAACCTTGGCCATCCAGATGAGGGTAGGCCATGCGATTGCAAGAAAGGCGGTCGTCGAAACAGCGCCGGCAACCAGAAAGCGCCGCCACTGGGTCACTCCGAACCAGCGCCACATTACAAAGGTTTGGGCTGCGACACTCCAAATACTGACAAAAGCATTCACGTTGAATGCCAAACCCAGCGTTAGTGCCGATGCCGTCCACCGTCTTTGAAGAAGGCAGTGCCAGCTCAAGAGGACGACCGGAACGACAACGCCTGTGTGGGTGAGACCGGCCGGAAGGATCTCGTTCCGCGCGACCAGCGAACCTTCGGAAAACAGACCAAGAAAACCGGTCATAGCTGCCAGGATCGCAGCGGTTGATTGTCGCACCTCGAGATCCCGCAGGACCAGATAAACCGCGCCAAAGAAAAAGAATCGGGACGCTATGTGAACCGCGAGGAAGTTTTCCTTCAGATTCTCCTCGCTCGCAACCCAAGAGATCACGATCCAGAAGTAGCTGACGAAATTGCCGAGCTTGGCGTGGAAGTCATCATGCGGCCCTTCCGGGCTATCGAAATAATCTAGAACAATGGGAATGTGATAGGAATTGTTAGCCGTCGGAAATGCAAATCCCTGGATGGCGACGGAAGCGACAGCAGCGAGCAGGAGCAACGCAACGACCCCAACGCTCTGTGCACCGCTAGATGGGCCGCTTTTGCCGAGGCTCATGACCCGACAGTCTGCAATTTGAAAGGCGAATCGAAGGAGAGAAGGTTCCCGCCGCTCTCCCTGCGGGAACGGGTTTCAGTGCCGTCCATTGATTGATCTTCCACGCGCAGGTCTTGTCGGTGTCGATCAGCGATCCACCACGATACCGGACCGGCCATAGACGAACCAGCGGCACCCCAGGAACACCAGCGACGTGTAGATCGCCATGCCGACGAGCTGGACGAGGTAGGGATCGATGTGGAATCGCCGCGAGCCGATGATCACCGCGGTGAGGTTGCAAGCATAGGCCGTGGCGACGACCGGCACGTATCGCGGCAATGCGCCGGCGACGGGCCGGTTGTCGCCGAAGGTCCAGACATGGTTGAGGCTGAAGCTGACGACCAGGCCGATGGCGTATCCGACCGCGTTCGCGATCGCCGGATCGCAATTGAACAGATAGAGCACCGCGCAGATGGCAAGCAGTCCGATCGCGGTGTTGACGAGACCGACGGCCGCGAACCGGACGGATTGCCGGACCAGGCCGCTCATGCCGGCCGGCGGACGGTCAGCCGGTATTGGGCCCCCAGGCAGAGCCAGCCCAGCCCTGGCTCCAGGAAGCGCAGCCCCGCGAGGGCGGCGGGGAAGAACAGGCGGTAGTCGATGCGTGCGGATTGCCATCCCGCGGCCTCGGCACGGCTGCGCATCGTTGCGCCGCGGATAAGGCGCGCATTGACGTCGAGCGGGCAGGTATTGACCGCCCGGACCGTCAGCGGATTGAGCGGGTTGTGCTCGAAGATCGCCAGCAGGCCGCCCGGTCGGGTCACGCGGCGCAGTTCCGCCAGCCAATGCGCGTGCTCTTCATGCGGAATGTGGTGGAACACGCAGGCGGAGAACACGACATCCTGGCTGGCGTCCGGTAGCGGGACGCCCTTGCCGATCTGGACATAGCGCTCGGGTCCCGGGAACCGTTCTTTCGCCAGGGTGATGCTGCGCGCCGAGACGTCGGCGCAGGTCAGCGCCGCATGGGGAAAATGCTTGCGAAAATACGGCAGGGAATTGCCGATCCCGCTACCGAAATCCAGGATCGCGGCGGGCGACGCGTGCGCGAGCAGCGCAGCCAAGTCGGCGATCTTGTACGCGGCGAAATAGGCCGGCTCCTCGCCGGTGATCGCTACATTGGCCTTGTGCTGCTCGTGATAGGTGTCGGCGAGACAATCGAACTCTGCCTGGCGATCGTCCGGCCGCACGGCGCTAGACCTTTTTCTCGATGACGTAGCGGGGCCGGCGCTTGGTCTCGAGATAGGTCTTCGAAATGTACTCTCCGATAATTCCCAGGCTCAGCATCTGGATGCCGCCGAGGAAGTAGATCGGCACCACGGTTGACGCCCACCCCGGAACGGTGCCGCCAAAGAAGATCGTGGCCGCCAGCGCCCAGCATCCGATCAGGAAACTCAGCAGCGAGATCGCGAGCCCGATGGCGGTGATCCAGCGCAGCGGGCTCGGCGAGAAGGACGACAGTCCTTCCCAGGCGAGCGCGAGCATCTTGCGCAGCGGATACTTCGATTCGCCGGCTACGCGCTCGGTGCGGGCATAGTGGACGCTTGCCGTCTTGAAGCCGAGCTGCGGCACGATTCCGCGGAGGAACAGATTGACTTCGCCGTACTGCTCCAGCGCGCCGATGGCGGTGCGCGTCATCAGGCGGTAGTCGGCGTGGTTGAACACGAGATCGACGCCGAACAGGCGCATCAGTCGATAATAGGCCTCGGCCGTGACCCGCTTGAACGCGGTGTCGCTGCCGCGGTCGTTCCGTACGCCGTAGACGATCTCCGCTCCCTCGCGGCACTTGGCGAGCATCGCGCCGATCGCCTCCAGGTCGTCCTGAAGATCGGCATCGACGCTCACCAGCAGGTCGCCCGGCACGGTAAGAAGCCCGGCAATCAGGGCATTCTGGTGGCCGCTGTTGCGCGACAACTTGATGCCGTGGATCGACGCGTCGGCCGCCGCCGCGCTTTCGATCACGCTCCAGGTTCGGTCCGTAGACCCGTCATCAACAAACGTGATCGTGCTGGCCTCGCCGATGGCGCCGTCGCGCACGAGCCGGGATTTCAGCTCGGTCAGCCGCGCGATCGTCAGCGGCAGCGCTTCCTGCTCGTTGTAGCAGGGAACGATCACCGCCAATTGCATCGCCGCCGTGCCCATGATCGTCGCCTGACCCCATGCCTCCGATCCGCAGACCGGCGGCAATTAATACCGCCCCGTGGCTTCCATGGGAAACGCGAAGGAGGCTACTAGCCGGCGGACGACGCCGTCCGGGGCTGCGCGCCGCCAAGGGCGCGGTCTGCCAGCCGCCGCCACAGATAGACACTGGCGACGACAGCCGCGACGACCGCTGCCCAGTGCAGCACGGCCGAATACTGGAACCGCAGTGGTTGCAAATACATTAATGCAAGCAGCGCCAGCATGATCGCGCTGCCGCCGAGGATCGCCATCATCCGTTCCGGTCCGGATGATCGTTGTTCGAAGCTGGCGAACCCTTGCACCGCTACGGCAAACGGAAGCGCGACCACCAGGTCGAGGAACCAATGCGCTCCGATCTCGATCGCCGAGACGATCGTCAGCGCTGCCGCAGCCGAAGAAAGCGCACGGTAGAGCCGGGGAAGACCATGAGACCCGAAGACGAACAAGACGGCCCAGGCCGTGTGCAGCGACGGCATGCAATTGCGCGGCAGGTCCGTGCGCGCGGTTGGCGGGGTCAAGGAATTTGCGCCCGCATCCTGCCAGAGCGAAGCGTAGTATTCCGGGTAGGTAGCCGGCGGGCCGACAACCGGAATCACCGTATAGAGCGCCAAGCCGGCAACGGTGGAAATGAACACGGTCAGCGGCACGGGTGGCAGTTCCGGCCGCTGCATCGCAAAGATTACCGCGATCGCGAGCGGCGTGCCGCCATAGACCCAGTTCAGGAATTCGCGAAAAATGGGGGACAGCGAGACGACCCATTTGATAAGCGAAATGATGCGAATGCCGAGCCCGTCGTCGAACTGAGCGACCAGGTGATCCTGGGTCGGATTGATGTCCATGGTTAGATACACAAACGTCGTGGGCAGCGCGACCGCCATGGCGAAGGTCACGGACTCGCGGGCCAGCCGCAGCCGATCGTCCAGCGGCGCGCCATTGTGGATCAGCACCGCGAGCACGCCGATCTGAACGACGGCGCTGCCGAGCGCCACCGCGTAGGAAAAGAGCTGCTTGTCCGAACGGACGAATTCGAAATCGCCCAGCAGGATGAGCAGCGCGAAGATCGCCGAGGCGGTCCCGATCGCCATCGCCTCGCGTACGGCCTTTGCGACCCACGCGTGGAAGATGCCCAGGCACAGCAATCCGTACTGGACGGTCGCGTCCGGCGCCATGAAGACCCAGTAGGGCCCCGTCAGGGAATGCGTGCGCGCATAGGCTTCGAAGGCGGTCGTCGTGACCACGACCGCGATGCATAGCGCGGTCATGACCGTATCGACGCTACCCCACGCCCGACCGAAGTGCCCCCGATCCATGCCCGTTCCGTGTTGGCGCCGATACCGGCACGGCCTCTGCCGCCCGTCCGGAGCCCGAGCCATTCCTAATATTGCGCGTGACTATGCAATATTCACTTATTGGTAACAAGCCCCCCGGTCTGGGTGGGCCGGATGTCGCGGAATTCGAGCTTTGCAGATGGCGGGCCACGGGCCGCACCTGCCCGGAGCTAGGGCATGGCCAGGCGCCAATACGCCACGTCCGCCGCATAGCCTTTGAGCCGCGCATGTTCCTCGGCGGCGCCAAGCGTCGCGATCACCGCCTGCACCTCGGGATCGGCGACGATCGCCTCGGAGAGCACGACGTCGCCGCCCCGCGACTGGCCCTGCAGGCGCGCGGCCATGTTGACGGTGCCGCCAAAGTAGTCGATGCGGTCATTGAGGGTGACGGCGATGCAGGGGCCGCAATGGACGCCCATCTTGATGACGATGCCGTCATCCTCGTCGCCGGAATCGCCGCGGTGGGCCTGGTTGAACGCGGCGACCTGGCGCTGCACGGCCAGTGCGGCCGCGACCGCGTCGGCGGGCCTGACGAAGCTCGCCATCACCGCGTCGCCGATGGTCTTGACGATGGCGCCGTCGTGCGCGCGCACCGTCTCGGCCAGGAAGGCGAAATGCTCGCGCACGAGACGGAAGGCGCGCGCATCGCCGATGCGCTGGTAGAGCCCGGTCGAGCCCTTGAGGTCGGTGAACATCAGCGCGACGCGGCCGATCGCCACGTCGTCGCCCGGCCGCAGCACCGCGTCCGAGAACAGGTCGCGGAACGCCTGCATCGATGTCACGCGGTCGGCGGTCAGCGCGTCCCTGACCCACCTGCGGTCCTCGACGATGAAGGTGCGCTCCCGCCCGCTGCGGTTGACGAGGTCGATCCGTCCGGGCGCGCCGGCCGGCCCCGCGGCGATCGCCCGGTCGTCGAGCACGAGCGCGGGGAAGCCGCCGCCCGCCCAGTCGATCGCGCTTTCCGGGCCGGGCTCGAGCGTGCGCAGGCGATAGGGGCCCGCCGGCAGGTCGGCCTCGATCGCGCGGCTGGCGCCGGCCGGCACCGTCACGTGAACCTTGATGTGCGGCGTGCTCATCGGCCCGAACAGGCAGTACTCGCCGCTGGCGATCGGGCGGATGGTCGGCGACGGGGCGAAGCTGGCCTCGACGTTGCGCGTGAAGTCGCGGTCGTAGTCGATGTTGCAGGTCGCGCAATGGGCGCCGCGCGGCAACTGGTCGAGCCCGGCGCAACGCGACTTGGCGACGCGGCAGCGCGGGCAGAGTATATCCCAGCGCAGTTGCAGCAGGCCCGCGCGCACCGCCTGCAGGCACGATTCGATCGCGTGGCGCTCGGGCACGTTCCAGCGCCGCGCCAGGGCCAGCGGGCGCACGGTCCACAGATCGACTTCGGTCGCCTCCAGCACGTAGTCGGCCAGGCGCTTCGCCAGCCCGTGGCCGTTGGGTGTGGCTTCGATCTCGGCGGCAATGCGCGCGGCGCGGTCGCGCGCGCCCTCGGGCAGGGCCGGCGGCGGCACCTGGAACGGATGGTCGATCCGCCCCTTGGCGAATTCGTTCGCCTCGCGCGCCAGGCGGCCGAAATTGCGCTCGGTGCCGGGGAAGAACGCCGTGGCGAGGATCAGCCGGCCGACGATGTTGGCGGGCTCGGCCCGCAGCGTGTAGACGCCCCGGCTCCCCTGCCCCTCGGCCGTGATCCGGAACGTGGCGCATATCTCGCTGAGCGGCCCCTTCAGGAAGCTGCGGCGGTGTTCGAACCAGCGCGCGTGGACCCAGTTGACCGGGTGCTCGCGCCAGACCAGCTCGAACGGGCCCTGCTTGCCCCTGCCGACATACTCGACCGACCCGTCGGGGCGCGGCGTCTCGATGATCGCATGCTTGGGCAGGCCGGCGGCCTCGTTGAAACGTGCCGTGTCCGCCATCGCCGTCCACACGGCCTCCGGCGGGGTATCGAAAGACCACGTCCAACTGCGTTCGGCCATGCTCTAGGCGTTCCTCGCCCCGTGCTGGTCGCGGCGCAATCCTACCACAGGAACGACGGCACCACCGCCGCCGGGCAGATGCCGCTGTCGACGATGAGCCGCGTCAACCGGTCGAGGTCGGGATGCTCGCCCGGCGCGGCGCCAAGTTCCTCGCCATGGATGCCGCCGGCCACGAACAGCCCGTCGATGCCCGCCCCTTGCGCGCCGGCCAGGTCGGTGCGGAAGGAATCTCCGACGGCCAGGATGCGCCGCCGGTCGGCGATGCCCAGCATGTCGAAGCAGGTATCGTAGATGGGCCGATGCGGCTTGCCGTGCCAGCGCACCTCGCCGCCGATCGTCTCGTAGTGCTGCGCCAGCGACCCGGCGCAGATCGCCAGCCGGCCGCGATGGACCACCACCAGGTCGGGGTTGGCGCAGATCATCGGCAGGCCCCGCTCCCGCGCGCGGCCGAGCAGCGCCGCATAGGTCTCGACCTTGTCGTCGTCGCGATCCGCCCCGGTGCACAGGACGAACTCGGCCGCCGCGATGTCGGGCACGACCTCGATGTCCTGGCCTTCCAGCATGCCCTTGTCGCGCAGCGGGCCCAGATGGAAACAGGCGCGGCCAAGCCGGGCGTACCAAGGGTCGTCGCGCGCCTTCAGGTGGCGCCAGGCGTCCTCGCCCGACGTCATCGCGCCGTCGAGCAGCGCGGGCGGCAAGCCGATCTCGGCCATGCGGTGCAGCGCGACCTCGACGCGGCGCGGCGCGTTCGACAGCACCACCAGGCGCTTGCCGAGCCGCTTCAGCCGCTCGAGGCAGTCGACCGCGCCGGGATAGGGGTGCTGGCCGTCGTGCAGCACGCCCCACATGTCCAGGATGAATCCGTCGTAGCGTCCGGCAAGCGCGCCGACGCCGGGGACAAAGGCCGGCGGCCGCATCCCGGAGTCAGCCCTTTTCCTTCGCGATCCGCGGCTCGCCGAACAGGAAGCCCTGGCCGAAATCGATCTGGAAATCCAACAACTCGATCAGGTCGCTCTCCGACTCGACCTTCTCGACGATCAAGTCGATGCCGGCGCGATCGAGCGCGTCCTTCAGCACCCGCGGATCGACGGACGGGCTGTCGAGCCGGATCTCGTTGAGCAGGGTCGAGGCGGGAATCTTGACGAAGCGCACGCCGCGGCGCGCCATGGCGTCGGTGTCCAGCTTCAGCGTATCCACCTGGTCGATCGAGAAGCGGACGCCCAGCTGGAGGAACCGCGTCAGCGCCTGGGCGGTTGCCGCGTCGTGCGCCATGAAGTCCTTGAGCGGGAATTCCAGCACCAGCTTCGGCGCCAGGTCGGCGTGTTCCTCGATATAGGTCACGAACTCGCTGAGGAAGATCGAATCCGAAAGCGTGTGCGGCGAGATGTTGCAGACGAACCCGACATCCATCTTGCCGCGCTGGGTCTTGCGCAGGAGCTGCACGCTGCGGAACAGCAGCAGGTTGTCGATCGCCGCCATCAGCCCGGCGCGCTCGGCGATCTCCATGTATTCCTGCGGCTGGATCAAGGCGCCTTCGGCCGTGCGGATGCGCGAGAAGCATTCGTAGAAGCGGTGCTTGCGCTGCGGCAGGCTGACGATCGGCTGCAGGAAGAGATCGACCCTGTCGCGGCGCAGCGCATCGCGCACCAGCTCCAGCATGTCGCCGGCCGCCAGGTCGCCCGGGCCGGCCACCTCGTCCGGCGGCACCACGGCGCTCAGGCCCTTGCGGCCGCCGGGCGGCAAGTGGACGTTGCGGGCATAAAGCTGCTCGATCAGCGACTGCAGCACCTTGACCTCGGCCACCACGGTCTCGATGTTGCGGCCGCCGGCCGGGGTCGCGCCCGCCGGCGCCTGGCCGGCCACATCCATCGCGTCGTGCACGCGCTTGGCCTCCTCGCGCGCCTTGCCGAGCTCGGTGCGCAGTTCCTGCAACTCGCGCCTTGTCGTGCCGATGCGGCGCAGGAACTGGTCCTCGCGCGCGCGGCGCGCCATCACCTCGTGGATCAGCGCGCCGACCATGAAGACGAAGACCGCCACCGTCCACGCCTTGGCGGCGTCGACATTGGGGAACACGTCCGGCACCACGAAAATCGCCCCGGAGACCAGGGCGTAGGTGATGAACAGCGCGATATGCGACAGCACCGACATGGGCTGGCGGAAATCCTCGGGGCGGCTCAAAGGGTTGTTAGGATTAGCAGCTTGGGCCGGCCAAGGGAAGGCGTTCGCGCCCCGGCGCTAGCGGCGATCGTGGTTAAGGGCCGGGAAGACGTGCCGCCCGTCCGGGCCCAGCGCCAGGGCATCGACCCGCAGGACCGACGCGACCGGCAGCGCTCCGTAGAGGTGCGGAAAAAGCTGGCCGCCGCGCGATGTCTCCCAGCGCAGCGCGGCGCCCAGCACGGCGGCCTCCACGGTCAGCAGCAGCAGGTCCGCGACCCCGGCGCGGTGCTTGGCCGCGCTTTCCGCGACCTGGGCGGCGGTCGAGAAATGGATGAACCCGTCGCGCCGGTCGTCGGCCGAGCCGCGATATTCGCCCGCGGCGACGGCGGCGTCCCAGTCCGGGCGGCGGCAGAGATTGTAAACGTAGCGCGGCGCAGCAGTCATTGCTGCGACCATACAGCGCTTGCCCGCTCCCCGCCCAGCCCCGACAATCCGCGGAACCGGAGGGCATGGATCGATGATGCGCCACATCAAGGGCCTGCTGTCGAAGGACGAGATCCGCCAGATCTTCGAGATCATGGCGGAAGGAAAGTTCGAGGACGGCGCCGCCACCGCCAGCGGACGCGCGCGCGAGGTCAAGAACAACCTGCAGTTCGAGCGGCGACCGGAGATCAAGAAGCGGCTGGACCAGATCGTGGTGCAGGCGTTGACGCGCAACCCGGACTTCATGGGGTTCGCCTTTCCGCGCCTGATCGGCCCGCCGACCTACAACCGCTACGACGTCGGCATGTTCTACGGCAACCACGTCGACGCGCCCTTCCTCAACAACGGCCAGTTGCGCGCCGACATCTCGTTCACGCTCTGGCTCAGCGAGCCCGACACCTATGACGGCGGCGAGCTGGTGCTGACCTCGGGGTATGGCGAGGTGCGCGCCAAGCATGCGGCGGGGGACGCTGTGGTCTATCCCACCACCAGCCTCCACCACGTGGCCGCGGTGACCCGGGGATCGCGCCGCGCCGCCGTCTCCTGGGTCGAAAGCTACATTCCCGACGAGCGCCAGCGCCGCATCCTGGTCGACATGGGCGAGGTCAAGGAGTTCCTTGAGCGCACCGCGCCGCAGGCGCCCGAGACCGACACGTTCCGCAACTGCGTGTTCAACCTGATGCGGCTGTGGTGGCGGACGTAGCGGCGGCGCTCTCCTCTTCGTCGCGCCGGCGGCCGGCTTTCGCCCGCAGCCGTCACCGGCTAAGCTTCCGTCCAATACGCCATTCGAGGGAATAAGAGCCATGTCCAGCCATGCCGCGCCCGCCGCGGGCAAGCCGCTATCGTCGGCCGAACGCAAGTCGTGGACCTACATCGACGGCAAGTGGCGCGACGACAATCCCGCGCTGATGCGCGCCAGCACGCATGCGGCGTGGCTGGGTTCGGTCGTGTTCGACGGCGCGCGCGCCTTCGCGGGCGTGGCCCCCGATCTCGACCAGCACTGCCAGCGCGCGATCCGCTCGGCGATCTCCCTCGGCCTGAAGCCGATGCTGAGCGCCGGCGAGATCGAGGCGCTGTGCTGGGACGGCATCCGCCGCTTCGCCCCCGGCGCCGAGCTCTATGTGCGGCCGATGTTTTACGCCGAGGAGGGCTTCGTCGCGCCCGATCCCGCCAGCACGGTGTTCGCGCTGGTGCTGACCGACTCGCCGCTGCCCCCGCCCAACGGATTCTCGGCCTGCGTGTCGCGCTTCCGCCGGCCGACGCCGGATTCCGCGCCGACCGACGCCAAGGCCTCGTGCCTCTACCCCAACGCCGGCCGCGCGCTGTTCGAAGCGAAGGAGAAGGGCTTCGACAACGCCATCGTGCTGGATGCCAACGGCAATGTGGCGGAATACGCCACCTCGAACCTGTGGATCGCGAAGGACGGGGTGGCGGCGACGCCGATCGCCAACGGCACGTTCCTCAACGGCATCACCCGCCAGCGCGTGGTCAAGCTGCTGCGCCAGGCCGGCGTCCAGACCGAGGAGCGCACGGTGACGGTGAAGGACGTGATGGAGGCCGACGAGGTGTTCTCGACCGGGAACTACGCCAAGGTCACGCCCGTTACCCGCGTCGAGAACCGCCACCTGCAGCCCGGCCCGGTCTTCAAGCGCGCGCGCGAGCTTTATTGGGAATACGCGCATTCCGGCAAAAAGGCCTGATTGCGGGACGGCGCGAATTCCTTATCATCCGCCGCTCGATCGAACATCGCTGCCAGGGAGCACCGCTTAGGCCATGGCGAAATTTGGCGTGGGCCAGCCCGTGCGCCGCGTCGAGGACGCGCGCCTGCTGAAGGGCATCGGCCAGTACACCGACGACATCAGCCTGAAGGGCCAGGCGCACGCCTTCGTTCTCCGCTCGCCGCATGCCCATGCCGCGATCAAGGGTCTCGACGCCGGCGCGGCCCGGGCCATGCCGGGCGTGCTGGCCGTGCTGACCGCCAAGGAGCTGGCGGCCGACCGGATCGGCGCCGTCCACTGCAAGACCGACTACAAGAACATCGACGGCAGCACGATGTTCAAGCCCGACCACAACGCCCTGGCGTCCGACCGCGTGCGCCATGTCGGCGATCCGGTGGCGCTGGTGGTGGCCGAGACTCTGGCGCAGGCGCGCGACGCGGCCGAGGCGGTCCAGGTCGACTACGAGGTGCTGCCCGCGATCGTCGACACCGCCGGCGCGCTCAAGCCCGGCGCGCCGCGGATCTGGCCGCAATACAAGAACAACCTGGTGCTGGACTGGCAGATGGGCAACGCCGGGGCCGTGGAGGCCGAGTTCAAGAAGGCCAAGCGCATCGTCAAGCTGGACCTGGTCAACAACCGCATCGTCGTCAATGCGATGGAGCCGCGCGCCGCGATCGGCGAGCACGACGCCAGGGCGAACAGCTACACGCTGCGCACCTGCAGCCAGGGCGTGCACGGCATCGCCGGCCAGATGGCCGAGGCGCTGGGCGTTGACGTCAAGAACATGCGGGTGATGACCGGCGACGTCGGCGGCGGCTTCGGCATGAAGATCTTCGCCTATGTCGAGCACGTGCTGGTGCTGTGGGCGGCGAAGCGCGTGGGCCGACCGGTGCGCTGGACGGCGGACCGCGGCGAATCCTTCCTGTGCGATACCCAGGGCCGCGACCATGTCTCGCATGCCGAGCTGGCCGTGGACGCCGACAACCGGTTCCTGGCGATCAAGGTCAGCACCGTCGCCAACCTCGGCGCCTACCTGTCCAACTACGGGCCGTTCATTCCGACCGACTGCGGCTCCGGGCTGCTGGTCGGCGTCTACGCGTTCAAGGCGGCGCACGCTTCGGTCAAGTGCGTGACCACCAACACCGTGCCGGTGGACGCCTATCGCGGCGCCGGCCGGCCCGAGGCCGCCTACCTGGTCGAGCGGCTGGTGGACCTGGCGGCGATCGAGCTGGGCACCACGCCCGACGCGCTGCGCGCCAAGAACTTCATCCCCAGGGCGGCGATGCCGTTCAAGCAGGCGATGGGCCTGACTTATGACAGCGGCGACTTCAACGCGGCGATGGCGACGGCGATGAAGGAAGCGGACTGGGCCGGGTTCCCCGCCCGCAAGGCCGCCAGCAAGGCGCGGGGCAAGTTGCGCGGCATCGGCATGTCCTACTATGTCGAGGCCTGCGGCGGGCAGCCGAACGAGAAGGTGACGCTTGTCGTCAACGACGACGAGACGGTGGCGCTGATGATCGGCAACCAGTCGAACGGCCAGGGCCACGAGACCGCCTATTCCCAGCTCGTGTCCGAAGGCCTCGGCGTGCCGCTGGAGAGCATCAAGGTGGTGCAGGGCGACACGGCGCTGATCGACTACGGCATGGGCACGGGCGGCTCGCGCGCGCTGCCCGTGGGCGGCGTCGCCACCAACAACGCGATCGACGACACGATCGCCAAGGCCAAGGACGTGGCGGCCGATGCGCTGGAAGCGGCCAGGGCGGACATCGAATTCGCGGACGGCCAGTTCCGCATCGCCGGCACCGACCGCAGCATCGGCATCTTCGAGGTCGCCAAGCGCGCCAGGGCGAAGAAGATCGACCTGAAGGGGCTGGGCGAGTTCACCCCGCCGGCCGCGACCTTCCCGAACGGCTGCCATGTCTGCGAGCTGGAGGTCGATCCCGACACCGGGCAGGTCGCGCTGCTGCGCATGACGATGGTCGACGACTTCGGCCGCATCATCAATCCGCTGCTGCTGGCCGGCCAGGTGCATGGCGGCGTGGCGCAGGGCGTCGGTCAGGCGCTGCTGGAGCGCACGGTCTACGATTCCGAGAGCGGCCAGCTCACCTCGGGCTCGCTGATGGATTACGCCCTGCCGCGCGCCAGCGACGTGCCGAGCTTCACGGTGCTGTGGAACAACCAGCCCTGCACGACCAATCCGCTCGGCATCAAGGGCGCGGGCGAAGCGGGCGCGATCGGCGCGCCGCCGGCGATCATCAACGCCATCGTCAACGCGCTGGGCATCAAGCATATCGACATGCCCGCCACGCCCGAGCGCGTCTGGCGCGCGGCCAATGGCGGCCGGCAGGCGGCGGCGTGACATTGCATGAAATGGGTCCCCCCTCCCCTCGCGGGCAGGGGAATCGCATATGAGCGTTGGTGCGGCCTTGCATTGGTGTCGAGGATGGATTCTGAAGGTCTTTCCAGCATCTGGAGGGGCCGATGGAGAATTTTATCGCGATCTTTTCCGCGCTGGCCG
>JADLEG010000187.1 GCA_020846275.1 Alphaproteobacteria bacterium | reverse complement strand
GCACCGACGCCAACACGCCCGAGCTCTCGCTGGTCAAGACGATCGTCAAGCTGGGCCACAGCCTGGGGCTGGAGATCGTGGCCGAGGGCGTGGAGACCGAGGAGCAGTGCCGCCACCTGATCCGGCTGAACTGCCATCTGGGCCAGGGCTTCCTGTTCGCCCGGCCGATGCCGGCGCCGAAAATCGAGGCGCTGCTGGCCGGCCAGGGCAACCAGCCGGGCAGCCAACAGCCGGCCATACCCCGCCAGGCCATCGCCGGCGACTGAGCGCGGGGCTTCCTGCCGGGCCCTCCGGGCGAGCTGTGACCAATCAGTGACGCGCGTCACTGCGCTTAACCATGTCCCGAGGGTAGGGTCGATTCTACCGCCCCCGGGAGACGACCATGACGCGGCAGGCTACCCGTCGCATCGCCTATTTCCTCGCCGCCGAGATCACGCTGATCCTGATCGGAGCGGCCATGCTGGCCTGGCTCGGGGCCGACATCGTGGTGCGCGCGTTGCGCATGACCTTGATCGGGACCGGCTGACGTCCAGGCCCGGCTAGGGCTGCGCGTCGCCCTTGAACGCGGTGTCGTGCCTGAAGAACCACTCGTGGCCCTTCAGCATGTAGTTCCAATAGAACAGGGGCAGCCCGGTCGCCTTGATCCACCAGGCGACCCAGCGCTCCTTGGACGGATCGAGCGGCAGGGTCGGCGTTACCTTCCCGCCGTAGATGAACTCGGCCAGGATGGTCTTGCCGTAGGCGGTGGTCAGCGGGCAGGACGCATAGCCGTCATAGCCCTTCTCGATCGCCCGGCCCTGGATCAGCCGCAACAGGTTGCCGACCACCACCGGCGCCTGCTTGCGCACCGCCGCCGCGGTCTTCGAATTGGGCGTCGAGCACACATCGCCCAGCGAGAACACGTTCTTGAACCGCACGTGCTGCATCGTGTTCCGGTCGCAGCGGCGGCTGGGCGAACACCGCGCGGCTGCCGGGCTTGAGCGCCTGCACGCACTGCCACATATAGGGTGCGTGCTGCGGCGAATAGTTGCTGCACACGCCGTTGCGCCCCAGCGCCGCGGGCAGCCCTTCGATCTTCTCCCAGTCCAGCTTCACGCCCGTCGCCACGACCAGGCAGTCGTAGGTCAGCGTGTCGCCGTTCGCGAGCGTGACGCTGTCTCGGGCTCGAAACCTTGCGCCGCACCCTCGACCAGCTTGACGCCCGGCGGTATCAGCGCGCGCTCGGGCCGGGCGGTCCGGGCCATGTCGTAGGCGCCGGCGCCGACCAGGGTGAAGCAGGGCTGGTAGTAGTGCGTCGCCGACGGCTCGACGATCGCGATGTCGAGCGTCGACGGCCCGCGCCGGCGCAAGCTCGCCGCCACGGTGATGCCGGCGGTGCCGCCGCCGACGATCAGAATCTGGTGGTGCCCGGCCTGTGCCATCGCAATGCCCCCTTCCTTTTCGTTGCCACAAGTCTGGGCCACGCGTGGACGAGATTCAATCGCAGGGCGCACTCACGCGCTGAGGCCGACCGGCCGCACGATCGCGTCAGTCATCCGCGCGACGCGCGCCATTTCGCGCACGTCGTGCACGCGCACGATGTCGGCACCCCGGGCGATCGAGATCGCGACGGTGGCGGCGGTGCCCTCGACGCGCTGGTCGGGGGGCAGGCCCAGCGTGTAGCCGATGAACGACTTGCGCGACGGGCCGCTGAGGATCGGGAAGCCCAGCGCCTTGAATGCGTCCATGCGGTTCAGCAGTTCCAGGTTCTGCGCGGTGTTCTTGCCGAAACCGATGCCGGGATCGAGCACGATGTTCTCGCGCGCGATGCCCGCCGCCAGCGCGGCGTCAGCCAGCGCCTGCAGTTCGCGCGACACGTCGGCGATCAGGTCGGCGTATTTCGCGCCGGTGAAGCGCGGCCCCAGGCGGCGGTCGAGCGCGGGATCGGCCGGGGTCGAGCGGTTGTGCATCAGCACCACGCCCGCGCCGCGCCGCGCCGCCAGCCCGGCCATCGCGGGGTCGGCGCGCAGGCCCCACACGTCGTTGACGATCGACGCCCCGGCATCGAGCGCGGCCTCGGCCACCGCGGCCTTGAACGTGTCGACCGAGATCGGCACCTGGGGCAGGGCCTGGGCGATGGCGCGGATCGCCGGCACCACGCGCCTTGCCTCGTCCTCGGCCGCGACCGGCTGGCCGCCCGGCCGCGTCGACTCGCCGCCGATGTCCAGGATGTCGGCGCCGTCGGCGACGAACTGGCGGGCCTGCGCCAAGGCGGACGCCGTCGCGTCGTCGCCGCGCATCACCCCGTCGCCCGAAAAGCTGTCGGGCGTGACGTTGACGATGCCCATCACGTAGGTGCGCCGGCCCCAGGCGAAGCGCCTGGGCAGCGTCGCCGGTCGGCCGGCGTCAGCTTGGGATGAAGAACCGGGGTCGCTCGCCATGGGTCTCAATCCCACGGCGCGCGCGGCCGATCAAGCCGGGGGCGGCGCGAAGGCCCGGTCGGTTCAGGCCGCCGGGCTGGGCGGCAAGGCGCTCATCTTGGCCAGCAGGTAGTCGAGATTTTCCACCCCGAACTCGGGCAAGAGCTCGACCTGCGTCACCATGCGTTCGATCGACCGCCTGGCATGGCGCTCGCGATCCTCGTCGCGGGCGTCGTGGGCGGTTTCGCGCGCCACGGCCAGCGCGGCATAGACGGCGGGATAGAGCTGGTCGGGCAGGCCGGCGGCGCGGCAGAGCGCCGCGAGCCCGCGCTGGCCGGCGTCGTGGATCAGCCGCGCGGCGTTCAGCCACGGGATGCCCGCGAGCGTCGCCATCGCCGCCTCGAAGAAGCGCAGGTCGCCCTCGCACAGCATGCGCAGCAGCAGCGACGGCGTCAGCCGCCCCTCGGCGCGAAGCTGGGTGACGATGCGCTGGACCTCGGCGTCGGAGATGCCCGGCTTCAGCAGGCCGACCGTCACGCGCTCGCGCGAGCGCGTGGTGAGCGAGGTGGCGAGGTCGTCCGACATGTTGTGGCGCAGCACCAGCACGCGGCGCATCTCTTCCGACACGCGCGTGACCAGGCGCTCGGCCACGGTGACCGGCAGCTCGGAGCGGTCGACCAGCGGCTGCATGACGCGGTCGTCGGTGCCGTGCTTCTGCACGAGCTGCATCAGCGCCGGTTCCTCGATCGTGGCGCCGGTGTTCCGCAACAGCTCGATCGCGACGTCGGAATCGCCGTGGTCGACCAGCGCGGCCGACACCGCGGCGGAAACCCGCGCGCGGCGCGCCACCGCCTGCTGCTTGGCGCGATTGAGCGTGGTCACGATTTCGATCAGGTCGGCGTCGGTCAGCACGACGGAGTACTGCAGCACCGGCACCGCCACCTGCTCGACGTCGCTCGCCATCGCCTTGGCGAGGTCGTGCGGCAGGTAGGGGCAGGCCTTCAGCTCCTGCGCCAGGGTCTGGCGGACGCGCGTCTCGGCGTCCTGCATCATCAGGCGGAAGATCTCGACGGCGAGCGTGCGCTCGCGCTGGCTCAAGCCGCCCTGGGTGAACTCGCCGGCGATCTTCTCGGCGGTCGCGACCCGGGTTTCGGGCGAGCGGTCGGCGAGCAGCCGGGCGACATCGGTTTCGGTGAGTATGCCTGCCATCAGCGAACTCATTTCAGCGGAGCCTCCTGATCCCGGCGCGCGCCAAACACCGTGCGGCCCCGCCAGGATTGCGCGTCCTGCCGAGAGGCTAATCCCGCCGACTTAATGAAGCTTTAAAACGCTGGCTGCGCCCAGGATGGTCACGGGGGGCAGACCGCCGGCCCGCCAGTCGCCTTGCCTCGGCGGAGGGGCTTACCGATAATGCCCGCCCTGGGTGGGACGCGGCGCCGGCCGCAATCCTGGCCGGCGATCCGGAAAGGAATGCCTAACGATGAAAATCTTCTTTGTTTCCATGGTCGTAGGCCTGGCGATCGGCGCCGCCGTGGCATATGCCGTCGCCCATATGGGCGTGCATCACGAGCTGCACTTCTACACCAGCCCGCCCGCGATGAGCGCCACCGCCGGACTCGCCCCCCTGACGCCCGACCAGGCCCGCGCCGTGCTGGCCCCGCCCAAGCCGGCATCGCCGGCGGCCGCGCCGCCTGCCGCTCCGGCTGCAGCCGCCGCGGCGAAGCCCGCCGCCCCCGCCCCGGCTGCCGCAGCTCCCGCTGCCCCGGCTCCCGCTGCCCCGGCTCCGGCGGCGACGGCGGCAGCGACCCCGGCCGCGGCCCCAGCGGGCGCCCCGGCGGGCGGCGCCCCCGCCAGCGGCGACCAGCTTGCCACCGGCGAGCGCGCCTTCACGCCGTGCAAGGCCTGCCACACGCTCGACGCCAACGGCGCCGACCGCGTGGGCCCCAACCTGCACGGCGTGTTCGGCCGCAAGTCGGGCACCAAGCCGGGCTTCAAGTTCTCCGAGGCGATGACCAAGGCCGCCATCACCTGGGACGACGCGACCATCAGCCAGTACCTGGAGAACCCGAAGGGCTTCGTCCCCGGCAACCGCATGGCCTTCCCCGGCGTGCCGAAGCCCGAGACGCGTGCAGCCCTGATCCAGTTCCTGAAGCAGGCGACGAAGTAGCTTCGCCTCACCGACCGGTTGCTGCCCCATAGCGTCACTGCCCAGCAAGGCCGAGGTCTTGCCTGTGCGCAGCGTTTCGCTATTCTACCTATACTAGTTAAATCTGACCGCGTCGCAGGGGGCGGGACGGAGGGGGCGGTGCGCTTTCGCTGGGCTGCGTGTATTTGCCTGACACTGCTGCTGCTCTTCCCGGGCAATCAGGCTTGGGCGCAGAAGTACGAAGGCACAGGCACGTTCGAGGCGTTGACTGCGCCATCTGGTGGAGGCAACGAGCGGTGTGCTACGGCGAAATACGATGTCACGGCGGAAGTATCAGGCGGAGAGATTAAGCTCGTATTCAAGAACGGCAATAAAGAGATCCGAACGATTACGACCAATTTGATGGGCGGATCATTTGAAACCATGTTCTGCCCCGGCGCGAAAATCGTAGGCAGACGGACCGCGCAATCCATTACGTTTACTGCGATCGGTGGTGGGGGTGTCTCGGGAGGGGCCACCCTGACTCGTGTCGATCCCCCGGCAGCAACGGCTTCACGCGCGCCTGGCGACAAGGACCTGGCGTTCTGGGAAGCCATCAAGTCCAGCCAGATCCCTGGTGACTACGACACGTATCTGCGCCTGTTCCCGCAGGGGCGCTTCGCGGCCTTGGCGGAAGCGCGGTCACGCGAACTGGGCAGCGGTCAGTCTTCGGTACCGGGGTTGACGAGTGCCCAACAATCCACGGCGCCATTTATTTGCGATTTGAAGGCAACGCCTGCGACGCACGCCCAGGCGGCGAAGACGCCAGCCTCGCGAACGGACAGCCGGCCGAAGCTCACCGTGCTGGCCATCGGCGTCAGTCGCTACCAGCACGCGCCGATCAACCTGGGCTATGCGGCCAAGGATGCCTGCGATGTGGGAAAGGTTTTCCAGGAGCAGGCTGGCCGCCTCTACCGAGAGGTTTCGGTGCGGGCAGTGCTCGACGACCGTGCGACGCGCGGCGCCGTGCTGGATGGATTGGAATGGGTCGCGCAAGAGACCACGCCGCGCGATGTCGCGGTCGTGTTCATGGCAGGGCACGGCGTGACCGAGAGCGGTGGCGACTACTTCTTCCTGCCGCATGATGCCGATCTGGGACGCCTGGCGCGCACGAGCGTGTCTCAGGCCGAGATCCAGCGCGGGCTGGCACGCATCACGGGCAAGGCGCTGTACTTCTTCGACACCTGCCATTCCGGCGGCGTGATGGGCAGCCGTGGTGTTCCTGCCGATGTGAGCCAGGTGGTGAACGATCTGGTCGGCGCTGAGAACGGCATGGTGGTGTTCTCGGCTTCGACGGGGCGCCAGGTTTCGGTGGAGCGGCCGGAATGGGCCAACGGCGCATTTACCAAGGCGATGATCGAGGGGCTTTCTGGGGCCGCTGACTATCAGAAGGACGGATCGGTCACGGTGAACGAACTCGACCTCTACCTGTCGCAGCGCGTCAAGGCGTTGACGGAAGGACGGCAGTCGCCGACAACGGCGAAACCGCAGAGTACGCAAGACTTTCCTATTGTGATCGTGCGGTGAGAGGGGACTCATCGATGTCCCTATTGAGCATCGCCTGTAGAACAGTTGCGCTTCCGTTGATGATTTACTTTACCGGACTAAGTGCCGGCGCTCAGGTTGCTACAGACGCTCCAATACCCGAGAACCTGTCGTGGGACGCGGCGAGGAGCGGTGGGATAGAACACCTGCGCCTCTATCTTCGGAAATATCCAGAGGGGAGCCATGCCCCGGAAGCAAAGGCTTTGTTGAGCCAATATGGCGTGCCGGTCATCGACCCACCAAAAACAGAAGAAGAACTATGGCAGATGACAAAAGCAGCCCCGACAACCTGGTCATTGAAGAACTATCTCAGGGGCTATCCGGATGGCCGATATCAGGTTGAAGCGATCGCTTTGCTCAAGGAAGCTGAAGCCGCCGAAAGGAAACTGAGTCCGAATCAGCAATGCGATGGAGAGTGGGAGGTCACGCTCAAGCGGAATCCCACGAGTTACAAAGGCACTATGGTGATTGAAGATGGCGCCTATCATTTCCGGGCAGTCGCTGATGCATTCATCATGCTTTCTCAAGGTAAAGTGACCGATGCGTGCATAGCTGAAGGCTCTCTACGTTTCGAGAATAGGCCCGAAGTGTATCAACTCTTCATGCGGCTCTCGGGAAATTTCGGTTCGGGTACTTGGAGCGGCACGACGTCGACTTCTACCTATTGGGGCGGGGTGGCATCCCAGGGCGTTCCAAAGGCTCAGGCCAATTCTGGGCATTTCAGTGGCGCGGCTTCCGCAACGAAGCTTCGCGGGTTCGAACGAGCGGGGGCACCATCTACCGATATTGAAGCCGAGGCAGAGAGTATTTTCTGGGGCTCCGTTCGCGACAGCGGCAGCGCGGAGCAGCTTCGCGCCTATCTTCGCACCTATCCTCTAGGGAAATACGCCTCGGAAGCTGAAGTCCGGCTTCGCGCTCTAAGCGGTGCGCAGGTGGCGGCGGCGCCTGGAACGGCTGCTTCATCGATCGCGGCCAAGCGAGCCGCGCCCGGTTCGATCCGCTGCGAGACAAACGGGCCACAGCTCGTGCGCGTCGCGCCTGCAATGACGACGGGACTGGACACGCGGCCGAAGCTCTACGTGCTGTCGGTCGGTGTCAGTCGGTATCGCGACAACACGATCAACCTCGGCTTCGCTTCCAAGGATGCTTGCGACCTGGCGCGGGTGTTCGCCGCCCAATCGGGCAAGCTCTACCGCGAGGTCGAGGTTCGCGTGCTATCGGACGCGCAGGCCACGCGCGAAGGAATCCTCGACGGGCTGGATTGGATCGTTCGCGAGACGACCGCGCGCGATGTCGCGGCCGTATTCATGGCTGGGCACGGCGTTTCGGAGGGCGGCAAGACATACTACTTCCTGCCGCACGACGTCGATCTGGGCCGGATCAGCCGCACGGGTGTGTCGCAGGAGGAGATTCGGCGGGGGCTGGCGAACATCCCCGGCAAGGCACTCTACTTCTTCGACACCTGCCACTCCGGCGGGCTGATGCAGGGAACGCGCAATTTACCGCCCGATGTCAGCCGCGTGGCGCAGGACCTGGTCGCGGCCGGCCCGGGCGTGATCGTCTATACCGCTGCAACCGGGCGGCAGCAGTCGATCGAACGCGACGACTGGAGCAACGGCGCGTTCACCAAGGCGCTGCTCGAAGGCCTTGCGGGCGCCGCAGATTTCGAGAAGGACGGCGCCATTACCACCGCCGAGCTGGACCTCTACCTCGCCCAGCGCGTGAAGGCCCTGACCAAGGGCCAGCAGAACCCGACCACTGCAAAGCCGAAAGGTCTGCAGGATTTCCCGTTCTTCGTCGCGCGCTGACTCAGCCCCCGCGCCGCTTGCGTTCGGCGTCGTCCCAGGCGGTCAGCGCCTGGTAGTCGGGCACGAAGCCCAGGCCCTTCTTGGCGTCGGACGATACGACGGTCTGCGAGGTGACCACGTCGATCAGCGCCGGGGCGTTGGCGAGCGCACGGCGCAGGGCCGGCGCCAGGTCCTCCGGCTTCTCCACCCGCTCGCCATGCGCGCCGAGCGACCGGGCCATCGCGGCGTAGTCGGAATGGCGCAGCACCGTGCCGACGACGCGGCCGCCGTAGTTGCTCTCCTGGTCGAAGCGCTCGATGTTCCAGGCCGCGTTGTTGGAGACGATGAATACCGCCTTGGCGCCGTGGCGCACCGCGGTGTCGATCTCCATCGCGTTGATGCCGAAGGCGCCGTCGCCGTTGATCGAGATCACCTGGCGCCCGGGACAGGCCAGCGCCGCGGCCACCGCGAAGGGCACGCCCACGCCCAGGCAGCCGAAGGCGCCCGCGTCCATGTAGGTGCGCGCCTCCAGCCCGACGCGCGCGAAGCTCAAGAGGTCGCCGCCGTCGGCGATGGCGATGAAGTCGGGCGCCGCCACCTCCTTGATCGCGTCGAAGATCGCGTTGGGGTGTACCTTGCCGTCGCTGCCCACGGCCTCGGCCTTGCGCCCGCCCTTGCTGCGCTCCTCGTGCTTGCGGCGCAGACCCTGGGTCCAGGCGCGGTCGACCTTGGGCGGCCGGTTGCCCGCCGCCTCGACCATCGCGGCCAGCGCGAGGGACGGGGTCGCCAGGATTTCCGGGTCGCCGCGCCGGTTGTCCACCAGCTCGCCCGCGGAATCGGCGAGCCGCAGGAAACGCGCGTTCGGAAACACCGCCGGGGAGCCGTAGCCCATCTGGTAGTCGAGCTTGCGGCCGATCACCAGCACCGCGTCCGCCTCGGTCATCGCCGTCGCGCGCATCGCGCCCACGAATGAAGCATGCGAGCCCGGCACCAGGCCGCGGCTCTCCTGCGTGTCGAGATAGACCGCCCCGCTGGCGTCGAGCAGGCGCACCAGCTCCTTGCCGGCCCCGCGCGCGCCGCGCCCCGTCATCACCAGCGGCCGCCTGGCGTTCCACAGCGCGTCCACCGCCTGGGCGATGGAAGCCTGGTCGGGCGCGATGCGGCGCGGCGGACGGGGCTGCATCCAGTCGTCCAGTACAAGGTTGGGCGCGACCGGGGTGCGCAGCACGTCGGTGGGAATCTCCAGGTAGACCGGCCCGGGCTCGCCCAAATCGCCGAAGGCGCGCGCCACCGCCTCGTCCAGCTCGCGCACCACCTGGTCGGCGACGCGCAGCGTGCGCGACTGGCGGCAGACCGGGCGCAATATGTCGACATGCGGGATGTCCTGCAGCGGCCCCATGTTGGCCTGCGGGCGCGAGGTGCAACCGCCGATCAAGAGCACCGGCACGCGGGCGAGCGAGGCGTTGGCCATGCCCGTGACGCAGTTGGTCACGCCGGGACCTGCCGTCACCATGCAGACGCCGAGCTGGTCGGTAAGCTCGGCGTGGGCATGCGCCATGTGCACGGCCGCGCCCTCGTCGCGCACGTCGATGATGCGGATGCCCAGCCGCGCCACGTGGTCCCAGATCGGCTGGATGTGCCCGCCCTGCAGCCCGAAGATGCGGTCGACCTTGCGCGCCTTCAGGAAGCGGGCGATCCACTCCGCCACGATGTTGGGCGTGCTGTTCAGGTCGATCGTCGCCATCGCTTCCTCCGATGAGATATCAGCCGCCGCCCAGGCGCTCGCGCAGCACGCGGTGCAGGATCTTGCCGGTGGCGGTGCGCGGCATGTCCTGCTCGGCGATGAACGAGAACGACCGCGGCCGCTTGTAGCCGGCGATGCGCTCCTTGCACCAGTCCGATAGCTGGCTCTCGCTGGCGGTCATGCCGTCGTGCAGGATGACGACGGCATGCACGCGCTCGCCCCACTTGGCGTCGGGCAGGCCGATCACCGCCACGTCCTTGACCTTGGGGCAGGCGCCGACGACGGCCTCGACCTCCGAGGGGTACACGTTCTCGCCGCCCGAGATGATCATGTTCTTCTTGCGGTCGACCAGCCAGATGTAGCCCTCGTCGTCGCGCCGGGCCATGTCGCCCACCGTGCAGTAGGTGCCGCGGAACGCCTCGGCCGTCTTGTCCGGCAATTTCCAGTAGCCGTCGAAGGTGTAGGGGTTGCACGAGAAGAGCTCGCCCGGTTGCCCGTCCGGCACGTCGTTGCCGGCGTCGTCGAGCATCCGGATCGGCGCCGAGCCCACGCATTCGCGTCCCACGGAGCCCAGCTTGGTGAACTGCTCGTGCGGGTGCAGCATCGTCACCCAGCCGGCCTCGGTCGAGCCGTAGAGCTCGAACAGGCCGGAGTTGCGGAACATCTCCATGACCGCCCGCTTGGTGTCGGGCCGCGCCGGCGCCGAGGAGATCATCAGCTTGGTGACGGCCTCGCGGTCGTATTTCGCGCGCACCGCCTCGGCCAGGCCCAGCATCATGATGTAGTGCGTGGGCACCAGCGAGGTGAAGCTCGACCGCGTTTCGGCCAGCGCCTTCAGGCAGTGCTCGGGATCGAAGCTCTTGCGCGAATAGATCGTGATCGCGCCGCCGCAGTGGTGGAACGAGCCGAAGAAGTAGAGCGAGTTGGCATGGCACATCGGCATCACCAGCATCGCGCTGTCCTCGCGCTTGATGCCGAGCTCGATCTCCGTGACCAGCGACAGCAGCGTGCCGCCGCGATGGCTGCGGATCGCGCCCTTGGGCCGGCCGGTGGTGCCCGAGGTGTACATCAGCATCCACGGGTCGCTGGTGGCGACCTTCGCCCCCGGTTCGCCGTCGCTGGCCTTGGCCAGCAGCGCCTCGTAGTCCTGCCAGCCCTGCGGGCAGGGCGTGGCGCCGAAATGCACGAAGCGTCCGGCGGGGACCGGCAGGGAGCCGCGCAGCTCCTCGATGACGCCGGCCAGCTCGTCCTGCACGATCAGCGCCGACGCCTCGGCGTTCGCGACGATGAAGGCGACCTCGGGCCCGACCAGGCGGAAGTTGATTGGCACCGCCACCAGCCCGGCCTTGGCGGTGGCGGCATAGATCTCGGCCCATTCGATGCAGTTGTAGGCGAGCACCGCGATGCGGTCGCCCCTGGCGAGGCCGAGGCCCAGCAGCGCGTTGGCGAGCCGGCAGGCGCGCCGGTTCCATTCGCGGAACGTCATCGCGCGGTCGAGGTCGCGCACGCCGATCTTGTCCGGCAGCAGCCTTGCATGCGCGGAAAGCGCGCCGCCGAGGGTCAGCAGGTCCTGCATCGTGTCCGTTTTCCCGCCGCCCGAAAAACTAGCGGGGCCGGGCCGCGCGTTCAATCGCCTTCGAGCAGGACGCAATGCTCCGGCGCGATCGACAGCCAGGCGGGCTGGCCCGGCGCGAAGCTGGCGGCCTCGGTCTGACGGACCACCAGCTCGCGCCCGGCCCAGCGCACGTGGACCTGCGTCATGTCGCCCAGGAACACCGCGCGTTCGACGGTGACCGGCCAGGCATTGCCGGGCAGCGACGGCTTGTCGGCAGCGAGCCGCAGATGCACCGTGCGCAGCGAGAGCGTCGGCTCGGGGCCGGGCGTGCGGCCATGGGCCACGCCCCGCAGGATGGTGCCGCCCTCCATAGCGATCGCCACGCGCGCGGCGTCGGTGAGCGCGGGCACCAGCCGGCCGGTCACCAGGTTCGCCGAGCCGACGAAATCCGCCACGAACGCGGTGCGCGGGTAGTTGTAGATATCGCCCGGCGTGCCGCTCTGCTCGATCGCGCCGGCGCGCATCACGACGATCCGGTCGGACATCGCCAGCGCCTCCTCGAGGTCGTGGGTCACGTAGAGCGAGGTCACCTTCAACCGCCGCTGCAACTCGCGCAATTCGATCCGCATCTCCGCGCGCAACTTGGCGTCGAGATTCGACAGCGGCTCGTCGAACAGCAGCACGGCCGGCGAGAAGGCGCAGGCCCGCGCCAGGGCCACGCGCTGCTGCTGGCCGCCGGAGAGCTGCGAGGCATTGCGCTCGGCGAACGGGCCCATCTTCACCAGGTCGAGCGCGTGGTGCACCTTCTGCTTCAGCGCCGCGCCCGATTCGTTGCGCACCCGCAGCCCATAGGCGACGTTGTCGAAGACCGTCATGTGCGGCCAGATCGCGTAGGACTGGAACACCATCGACAGGCCGCGCTGCTCGGCCGGCAGGTTGATGCCGCGCTGGCCGTCGTACATCGTGCGCCCGCCGATGCGGATCGCGCCGCCGCTCGGCCGCTCCAGCCCCGCGACCGCGCGCAGGGTCGAGGTCTTGCCGCAGCCCGACGGACCCAGCAGCGTCAGCTGCTCGCCCTGCTCGACCGCGAAGCTGACGGCGGTCACGGCCGGAACGGCGCCATAGTGGATCGACAAGTTGTCGACCGCGATCGCGGCCGTGCCCGTATCGCCCCGCATCGCGTTCATGCGCCCTGCCGACCGGCGCGGCGCGTCAGCTCGGCGAACACGATCATCGCCAGGCCGATCACCACGGTCTGGATCAGCGCCATCGCGGCCGTCAGCTCGGAGCTGGTGGAGAACCAGGCCTCGACGATCGTGGGCGTCAGCACCTTCGAGTTCGGGCCCTGCAGCAGGATCGACGCGCCCAGCTCGCGCACGCTGGCGACGAAGATCAAGAGCCACGCGGCCAGGAGCCCCGGCTTCAGCAGCGGCACGGTGATGCTGCTGAGCCGGTAGGCCCAGGTGGCGCCGCAGACCTGGCCGCATTCGTCCAGGCTCTTGTCGAGCTGCATGATGACGCCCGAGATCGTGCGCACGCCGAGCGGCAGGAACACCGTCAGGTAGGCGATCAGCAGCACCCAGTAGGTGCCGTAGATCGGCACCGGGAACACCAGCCACGCCCACATCATGCCGAAGGCGAACACCAGCCGCGGCACGGCCTGGGGGAACATGACGATGTATTCCAGCACGCCGCGCCCGGGCAGGCGGCTGCGCTGGATGATCCAGGCGATCAGCCCGGTCAGCGCGACGCCCAGCGTGGCGGTGACGAGGCCCAGCATCAGGCTGTTGGTCATCGCCGAGCGCACCGCGTTCAGCGACAGCGCCTGGCGGAAATTCTCCGTGGTGAAGTTCTCCCATCTCGGGAAGGCGACCGCCAGCTTCTGCACCGACGTGAACACCAGGGTCGCGATCGGCAGCACCCCCGACAGGATCACGTAGGCGACGCAGACGCCGAACAGCACCCAGCGCAGCCAGCCCACGTCCATCACCCGGGGGCGAAACGCCTTGCCGCTGATCGTCACGTAGCTGCGCCGCGCGGTGATGCGGCGGTAGAGGAACATCATCAGGAACATCACCGCGAACAGCGACACGCCCAGCGCCGCGGCCAGCGGCATGCGCGGCGGGTACTGCGAGACGAGCTGGTAGATCGCGGTGGTGATCACGTAGAACCGCGCCGGCGTGCCCAGCACCAGCGCCGCCGAGAAGGACGACAGCATCTCGGCGAACACGAAGATCGCCGCGCCCAGCACGCCCGGCGCCACCAGCGGCAGCGTGATCCGCAGCATCGTGCGCCAGCGGCTGGCGCCTACCACCTGCGACGCCTCCTCGAGCGACGGGTCCATCGACTTCATTACCGCGCCGATCATCACGAAGGCGACCGAGCCCTCGAACAGCGCCATCACCCAGGCGATGCCCATCGGCGAGGTGATGTCGAACAAGTAACCCTCGCCGCCGAAATGCCGCCAGAGCTGGTTCAGGAACCCGCTCTCCGGCGCGCCGAGGAAGCTCCAGGCGAGCGCGCCCAAGAGCGGCGTGACGTAATAGGGCACGGCCATCAGCTGCTCGAGCGTGCGCTGGAACGGCACGTTGGTGCGGGTGAGGATCCACGCGGTCAGGAAGCCGAACACCAGCGCCATCGCCGTGGCGGCGACGGCGACGGCCAGCGTGTTCCAGATGATGGTCGCGTAGTCCGGCAGCTTGGCGAAGTTGCCGAACCCGTAGGCCGCGGGCGGCCGCACGTCGGCCGGGCCGACGTCGAGCGAGGCCTGGACCAGGTAATAGATCGGATAGAGGACGACGGCGGCCACCACGACGATCAAAATCGCCATGGTGGCGGCCTGCAGCGAAACCAGGGGCTGACGCGGCGGCGCCGCGTCGAGCCCGGCGGCGACGGTCATGCCTGGCCTACAGCACGCCGGGGCCTTAGAGCATGCCGAGCATCTTGTTCCATTCGGCGTTGAAGGCCTCGCGCGTGGCCATCAGCGCGTCCATGTCGGTGGGCGACAGCAGCTTGAAGTCCTTCAGCCGCGTGCCGCCGGGCATCGGCGGCGCGTCCTTGCGCACCGAGCCGTAGTATAGGTACGGGTTGTTCTGCTGGTGCGCCTGGCCGCGCGGCGACATCATCCAGTCCTGGAACAGCCGCGCCGCCTCGGGATGCGGCGCCTTGTCGGCGACGCCGGTCAGAAGCGGGCTCGCCGGCAGCCCGTCGGCCGGCGCGACGAAGGCGATCGGCGCGCCCTTCTCCTTGTGCAGCAGGTAGCCGGCGTATTCCGCCAGCGCGCACATCCGGTCGTCGCCCTTGGCCAGGCGGTCGAACAGCTGCACGCGGGAATCGAAGCCGCGCGGCTTCAGCTTGGCGAACTCCTTCCAGAACCCCTCGCCGTAGAGCTTGCGCAATTCGTACCACTGGATGAACTGCATGCCCGAGTTCGACTGCTTGACGTTCACCCCGTTCAGCCAGATCGGCTTCAGGATGTCCTTCCACGTCTTCGGCGCGTCCTCGGGCTTCACCTTCTCGGTGTTGTACGAGATGCCGGCGAAGGTGACGCCGACCCAGAAGTAGTTGCCCACCGGGTTCGACAGGTGCCCGGGCGCGTAGAACTCGCTCTGCGGCGAAACGTAGTTGGTGTAGCCGCCGCGCTTCTGGAAGTCGATCGCGGTGGTCGGCTCGGAGAACTGGATGACGTCGACGTTGTACTGCCCGGCCGACCGCTCGGCGATGGTCTTGCTGAACAGCGAGCCGTTCTGCAGGCGGAAATACTTGCCCTTGATCTTCGGGAAGTCCTTGCCGAAGGCCTCGACGATGCCGGCCGCGGCGGGCTCGCTGTCGTGCGTGTAGTAGAGGAACTCGCCTTCCCGCTCGGCCTTGGCGATGTCGGCCGCGGTGGTGAAGTCCAGCACCTTGGTGACCGGCCGCGTCTGCGCCGCCGCGCCGCGCGGCAGCGCGCCCAGGAGCGGCAGCGCCGCGACGGCGAGGCCGGCCTTCAGCGCCGCGCGGCGCGTCGGGTTGGTCGGATTGCGGGATTCCTGCATCGTCTCTTCCTCCCATCGGGCGCTGTTTCGCGCGTTATGGCGCGGCTTGCCGCCGTCGCCGCCGCCCGATGCTACACCGCCGCCGCAACCGCTGGCGAGCGGTTCCGCGGCGGGGCGCAAGCAGCCCGGGAACCTGCCCAGCGAACGCGCGTTCCGCAACGAGCCTTTCCAGAGGAGCGGGCGATGCGCAACGACGACGCCATCTGCGATCCGCGCCGCCATACGCGCAAGATGCGCGCGGCCCTGGCCCGGATAGCCGAGCATTTGCGCGAGGATATCGGCAAGGTCGACGAGCCGCGGCTGAAGGCGATGTTCGAAACCGCGGCCGAGGTTTTGGGCGGGCTCGAAAAGGCTTTCCGGGACTACGAACAGAAGAACGAGAGCGCCTGGCGCTGAGGCGGCCGCGCCGAATTACCTTCGCCGGCTAGCGCCCGCTTCCGCCGCCATTCCCTCCGCCATTCCCGCCGCCGTTGCCGTTCCCCCCGGCATTGCCGCCGCCATTCCCGTTGCCATTTCCATTGCCCCCGGCATTGCCGCCGCCGTTCCCGTTCCCATTTCCATTGCCGCCAGCGTTGCCGCCGCCATTCCCGTTCCCATTTCCATTGCCGCCAGCGTTGCCGCCGCCATTCCCGTTCCCATTTCCATTGCCGCCAGCGTTGCCGCCGCCATTCCCGTTCCCACCGCCATTGCCGCCAGCGTTGCCGCCGCCATTCCCGTTCCCACCGCCATTGCCACCGCCATTGCCGCCGCCATTGCCACCCCCGTTACCGCCACCATTTCCCCCGCCGTTGCCGCCGCCGTTGCCGCCGCCATTGCCGCCGCTGGAATTGCCGCTGGAGTTTCCGGCGCTGGCCGACTGGCCCTGGGCGTGGCCATGGCTGGCCGCGGTCGACGCGGCGCTGGCGGGCGCCGCCGCATGCTGCGCGGCCGGCGCGGCCGGCGCGGCCGCGGGCGCGGTGCTAGGCGCCGAGGCCGGGGTCGGGCCGACGCTCATCGTCGCACCCGGCGCCGCCGAGACGCTGGCGGTCATGCCGGGCGACACGTCGACGGACTGGTTGGTGGCGCTCTGGGTCACGCCGACCAGCCCCTTGCTGACCGACACGGTCGCGCCGGTGGACGCCACCGACACGGTGAAGCCGGTGCCCTTGACCGCCGCGATCAGGTAGACCGTCTCGACCTGGAAGCCGCCGCTGCGCCGCGGCTCGACCTCGTAGTGGGCGGATCCGAAGAGCTGCCTGATGCGCGCCGTGAAGCCCTGGCCCTGCTGGGCCGGCAGCAGCAGTTTGCTGTTCGGGCGCACGGCGATCACGTCGTGGTTGTCGGTCAGCACGACCGTGCCGTTCGCGCCGGTCTCGATCTCGGTTTCGCCCGGCAGGAGTTGGCGCGGATCGAGGCTCGCCTGGATCACCGAGGCGGGCATGCGCACGCGCACGTCGCCGTCCATCTGCGCGATCGACCAGCCGCCCTTGGCCCCATTGGGAAGCTGCGGCTTGTTCTGCGTCTGGGCGCCGAACGGCCCGCACAGGGCTAGCCCGACAAGGACGAGCACCAGCACTTGGGGAATCCGACCGAGGATGCGGTTCATTGCCTGCTCTTTCCAAATGCGATCGCCGGCTTCCGCCGGCGCGGCGCGGCGGCGCCGAAAAATCCGGGTTGGGGCGGCAGGCTCCACCATGCTCGGCTTGCGTTACGGATTCCCCAACGAGCAGCGTTAATTTCCCGTTAATTCCTCCTCAGGCTTTGTTAAGCGGGCGCGCCCATACATAGGAGCGGACCGTCCGGCGATCGCCGGCGGATTGGATGGGCGCATAGGCCGCGGCGCATGAAACGACACGCAGCCTGGCTGACGATGTTCGTCGCTCTTTCCGCCGTCGCCCTGTGGGGCGGGCTGGAATGGCTCGAGCGCGGGCTGATGGAACTGCGCTTCCGCGCGGTGCAGCGCGACGCCACGGGCCAAGTGGTGCTTGTGGAGATCGACGAGGCGAGCCTGCGGCAGCTCGACACCTGGCCTTGGCCGCGGACCTACCACGCCGAGCTGGTGGACCGGCTGGCGGCCGCCGGGGCCGCGACCATCGCGCTGGACATCGATTTCTCGTCGCACTCGACCCCTGCCGCGGACGAGGCTTTCGCCGCGGCGCTGGCGCGCGCGGAGGGCCGCGTGGTGCTGCCGGTGTTCACGGCGCACCGCATCGCCGGCCCGCAGGCGCTCGACGCAACGCGCCCGCTCGAGGCCTTTGCGCGCCACGCGGCGCTGGCGTCGGTGACGGTGACGCCCGATTCCGACAGCCGCGTGCGCCGCTTGAGCACCCTGCGTCCGGGCGCGACGGCGACGCTGCCGGCGATGGCCGTCGTGCTGGACGGCGGCGGCCGCGTGGTCCCCGCCGCGTTCTACATCGACTACGGCATCCGCGCCGGCACCATCCCGCGCATCGCCTATGCCGACGTGCTGAAGGGACACTTCCCCGCCGGCTTCTTCCAGGGGCGCAACGCGCTGGTCGCGGCGACCGCGGTCCAGCTCGGCGACAACCTGTCGACGCCGGTCCATGTCGTCGTGTCCGGCGGCGAGGTGATCGCGCTGGCTGCTGAGTCCCTGCGCCAGGGCCGCGCGCTGGCGCGCACCGGCCCGCTGCCGGCGGTCGTCCTGGCGCTGCTGCTGATGGCCTGGCTGGCGCCGAAGCTGGGCGACTGGCGGCTGGGCGCCGGCTTCGCGCTGGCGGCCGGACTGTCGCTGTGCGCGCTGCTGGCCTCGATCGCGGTGCAGGCGGCCGCGCCGCTCAGCGTCGACGCGGCGCCCGTGCTGCTGGCGCCGTGGCTGGCCGGGCTTGCTGGGCTGATGCGCAAGCTCGAGCGCCAGGCGCTGCGCCTGTTCCGCCAGCGCATGCACATGCAGCAGCAATCGCTGATCACCCGCGCGATCGTCGAGAACAGCTTCGACGCCGTGATCGTGTTCGGCCATAACGGCCGCGTCGACCAGCACAACCGCGCGGCAGCCGAGCTGTTCGGCACCGGCGACGGCGGGCTGCGCGGGCTGGAAGCCGGCGAGCTTCTGGGCGTCACGGCCTCCGGCGGGCGCTCGCTGGTCGACCTCTTGTCCGGCCCGGAGCCGCCGGCCGACCTGCTCGAAGGCACGATCATCGACCGCAACCGCAAGGAAGTGCCGGTCGAGCTCGTGCTGCGCCGCATGGCGCTTCACCCCACGTCCAGCCGCTTCGAGCGGCGCACCCAGCCCCGCGTCTACCACTTCGTCACCGCGCGCGACATCAGCGCCCGGCGCGCCGTCGAGGCCGAGCGCGAGCGCGCGCTGAAGCTGGCCCAGGCGGCGAGCCGCGCGAAATCGCAGTTCCTCGCCACGGTCAGCCACGAGCTGCGCACGCCGCTGAACGCGATCATCGGCTTCGCCGAGATACTGAAGAACCAGATGTTCGGCCCGCTGGGCCACAAGAACTATCCGCAGTACGCCGAGGACATCCATGACAGCGGCCGGCACCTGCTCGGCCTCATCAACGACATCCTCGACGTCACGCGCGTCGACCTGGGCGAGCTGCGGTTCGATCCGGCGCGCATGGACCTGGGCGAATGCGCCGCGGCGGCCGAACACCTGCTGGCGGCCGCGCTGGCGAAAAAGCCGCTGACGCTCCGTCGCGCGATCCCCCGCGACCTGCCGCCGTTGATCGCCGACCCGCGGCTGGTCAAGCAGATCCTGGTCAACCTGCTGTCCAATGCGATCAAGTTCACCCCCGCCGGCGGCCGGGTGACGACCGCCGCCGAGCGCCGCGCCGACGGCGGCATCACGCTGTCGGTCAGCGACACCGGCATCGGCATCGCCAAGGAGGCGATCGCCGGCCTGGGCAGACCCTTCCGCCAGCTCGACCAGTCCGACACGCGTCACTTCGAAGGCCTGGGCCTGGGCCTGGCGATCGTCGCCGGGCTGATGAAGATGCACGGCGGAACCTATGAAATCGAGAGCGAGCCCGGCATCGGCACAACGGTCTCCTGTCGGTTCCCGGCCGAGCGCACCGGCACCCCCGCGCGGGCCGCCGCGTGAGCGGACAGGGCCGGCGAAACCGCACCGAGGATTGGACAGGTCGTGCGCGGGCTCGCTAGGATGCGCGCCGCTGCCAATCGCCCCGAAGGTGCAACCGGCCGATGAATCTCAAGGACCACATCCGCGGCATTCCCGACTTCCCCAAGCCCGGCATCCTGTTCTACGACATCTCGACCCTGCTCCGGCATCCCGAGGCGTGGCAGGAGACGATCAGCCTGCTCACCGCCGCGATCAAGCAGCACAAGCCGGACATGCTCGCGGGCATCGAATCGCGCGGCTTCCTGGTGGCGGCGCCCCTTGCCTATGCGCTGGGCTGCGGCTTCCTGATGGTGCGCAAGAAGGGCAAGCTGCCGGGCAAGGTGGTGCGCCACACCTATACGCTGGAATACGGCAGCGACACCTGCGAGATCCAGGCCGACGCGGTGATCCCCGGCCAGCGCGTGGTGGTGCTGGATGACCTGCTCGCGACCGGCGGCACGCTGCACGCCGCCACCAACCTGCTGCGCGACTGCGGCGCCGACGTGCGCGCCGCGGCGACGATCATCGAGCTGACGTTCCTGAAGGGCCGCCAGCACCTCGACGTGCCGTTCACCTCGCTGGTGGCCTACGACAGCTAGGCTTTTACCCTCGCCCATCGGGAGGGAGCGGCCCGAAGGGCCGGGCGAGGGAAGCGCCGCGGCAAGCCCGCGCGCGACCGGTGCGTCGCGTTTCCCTCACCCTCCCGCCACTGATGTGACGAACCCCCTCTCCCGACGGAAGAGAGTTCAGGCGCCCACCGCCTCCGCCAGTTCCAGCAGCGCCGCATCGCTGCCGGCGGCGCCGACCAGCGACAGGCCGACCGGGGCGCCGTCGACCTGGCCCAGCGGCAGGGTGACCTGCGGCAGGCCGGCCAGCCCGGCGATGCAGGTCAGGCTCAGGGTGCGGCCGCGGAAACGCTCGGTCTCGGCCAGCGGCAAGCCCTTGAGCGGCGCGGGCGACGGCGCGGTCGGCAAGCACAGCACCTGGCCCGCGTCGAGCAGCGCCTGCAGTCGCGTCCGCGCGCGGCCGCGCACCTCATCGGCCGCCGCCACCTCGTCGCGCCCGATCGTCGCCACCCAGCGGAAGCGCTCGGCCACGCCCGGGCCGAAGCCGGGCCGGGTGCGCGTGACCCAGTCGCCGTGCACGCGCCAGATCTCGGCGCCCTGCAGGTGGCGGAAGGCGTCGTACCAGGCGGCCAGCCCCTCGGGCGCCACCGTCACGATCGACGCCGGGCCGACCGCCCGGACGAGGCGCTCGATCCCGCCCTTCAACGCCTCGCCCACCGCCGGATCGGCGAGCGCGAAGGCGTCCTGGGCGAGCAGCAGGGCGTGGGGGCGCCCGCGCCGCGGGTCCGCGCCCAGCAGGACCTGGCCGACGCGGCGCATCAGCTTGGGCTCGCGCGCGAACCAGCCCAGCACGTCGAAGCTGGGCGCCAGCTTCATCGTGCGGTCGAGCGCGATGCGTCCGTGGGTGGTGCGGATGCCGTAGAGGCCGCAATGGCTGGCCGGAATGCGCACCGATCCGCCGGTGTCGCTGCCCAGCGCGAAATCGACCGCGCCGCCCGCGACCGCCGCCGCCGAGCCGCAGGACGATCCGCCCGGCACGCGGCCGGGCGCCGCGGCGTTGACCGGCGTGCCGTAATGCGCGTTCTCGCCCATCAGGCTGAAGGCAAGCTCGTCGGTGATGGTCTTGCCCTTGAGCACGGCACCGGCATCGAGCAGCGTGCGGACCGCGCTCTGGGTGTCGTCGGCCGCCACGTGGGTGCGCGCCCAGTCCGGGTTGCCGCAGCCCGTGACATAGCCCGCGATGTCGAAGATGTCCTTGGCCGCGAAGGAAAGCCCCGCGAGCGGCCCGTCCGCCGCGCCGGCGAGGGTGAAGACCCCGCCCGGCACGAAGGCGTTGAGGCGATCGCCCGCAGCACCGCCGCGAATCGTCGCGCCAGCTGTCATGGCGCCGCGCCGGCGGGCCCGCTGACCGTGACGTTGAGGTCGTTCACCAGCCCGTTCGACAGCGAATAGACCCAACCATGCACGCTGAGCGGCTGGCCGCGCGCCCAGGCGTCCTGGACGAACACGTCCGACGCCACGTTGCGCACCTGGCGCATCACGTTGAGCTCGCACAGCCGGTCGAGCCGCCGGCGCTCGTCGGCGATCGCGTCGAGCGCCGCGCGGTTGGCTTGGTAGACCTCGCGGATCGGGTGCAGCCAGTGATCGACCAGGCCGCGGCGCTTGCCGTCCACCGCCGCGCCGACCCCGCCGCAGCCGTAGTGCCCCACCACCATGATGTGCTTGACCTTCAGCACGTCTACCGCGAACTGCAGCACCGACAGGTAGTTGGCATCCTGGGGCGGCGCCAGGTTGGCGACGTTGCGGTGCACGAACAGCTCGCCCGGGTCCAGCCCCACGATGTCGTTGGCCGGCACCCGGCTGTCGGCGCAGCCGATCCACAGGTATTCCGGCGCCTGCTGGCGCTCCAGGCGCTTGAAGAAGCCGCTGTCGGCGGCGACCTTGCCTTGGGCCCAGGCGCGGTTGTTCGCCTTCAAGTGATCGAGCATGGGCGTTGCTCATAGCGGCAATCCGCGCGGGCCACAAGGCGTCGCCTTGCGCCGGCGCGGCGCGGCCCTATGCTCGGCCCCGCAACCGAGGGGATCCCACGACCATGCCGGCCAAGGACGCCAGCACCCTGCCCGCGGGCGGGTTCGAGAACCTGCACGAGATCGTGCGCAAGGCCCGCCAGAACCTGGACCAGAACGCCTGGGACTACATCATCGGCGGCACCGAG
>JADLEG010000186.1 GCA_020846275.1 Alphaproteobacteria bacterium | reverse complement strand
TTTCCCGGTTCGGCTAGTTCGACAGGAACGCCTTCAGCAGGTCGCCCTGCTTGGCGAGGTGCAGCACGCCGTTGAGATGGCCGTTCGGACCGTCGATCTCGGCATACTCCACCGTCTTGCCCTCGGTGTAGGCGGGCATGGCGAAGGTCTTCTTCTCGACGATCCCGTCAAAGGCGAGGGCGGAACCCGCGAAGGCGAGCGCACAGGTGAAGGCCGCGGCGGCCCTGCGAAAATGCTGCATAGAATCCTCCCTCCCGACTTCTTCTCGTCGTGGCCGGGCTTGACCCGGCCTCCTGAGCTTGCCGAAGGACACGCTTGATGATGCCACGGTGATCGGCGTGGATGCCCGGGTCAAGCCCGGGCACGGCGATTGAGACTGGAATAATTGCCGCGAAAAGCGGCAATCCGCGTCAGAACCTGGGAAGCGGCGTCGCCTTGGCCAGGCGGTCGAATTCGATCAGGGACTGCACCAGCGCGCGCATGGCCTTGATCGGCACCATGTTGGGGCCGTCGCTGGGCGCCTTGTCGGGATCCTGGTGGGTTTCCATGAACACGGCCGCGACGCCTACCGCGACCGCGGCGCGCGCCAGCACCGGCACGAACTCGCGCTGGCCGCCGCTGGTCGCCCCCTGCCCGCCCGGCTGCTGCACCGAGTGCGTGGCGTCGAACACCACCGGGCAGCCGGTCTGGGCCAGCACCGGCAGGGCGCGCATATCGCTGACCAGCGTGTTGTAGCCGAAGCTGACCCCGCGCTCGCACACCAGCGTGTTCATGTTTCCCGTGCTGTCGATCTTGGCGACGACGTTCTGCATGTCCCACGGCGCCAGGAACTGCCCCTTCTTCACGTTGATCGGCTTGCCGGTCCTGCCGGCCGCGAGCAGCAGGTCGGTCTGGCGGCACAGGAAGGCGGGGATCTGCAGCACGTCGACCGCCTCGGCGACCGGCGCGCACTGCTCGGGCTCGTGCACGTCGGTCAGCACCGGCACGCCGACGCTCTCGCGCACTTCCGCCAGGATAGGCAGGCTCTTGTCCATGCCCAGTCCGCGGGCCGTCGCGACCGAGCTGCGGTTGGCCTTATCGAAGCTGGTCTTGTAGATCAGCCCGATCTTGAGCCCGTCGCAGATCTCCTTCAGGGCCCGGCTCATCTCCAGCGCGTGCTGGCGGCTCTCCAACTGGCACGGGCCCGCGATCAGCACGATCGGGCTGGCGTTGGAGAGGCTGAGCTTGCCGATGCGGACGGCGCGAGGTTCGGTCATGACGCCCATTTTCTTCCGTCATGGCCGGACTTGATCCGGCCATCCACGCTTCGTTCGATTCCGCCGAAGCCGGCGCGGATGCCCGGGTCAAGCCCGGGCATGACGACTACCAGCGAGGATATCACTTCGCCCGCGCCTGGAAATTCGTGCCGCCGTTGCCGTCGGGGGTGAAGGTCATGGCGACCTGGCTTTGCGTGCCCTTGCAGCCCATGAAGGTCCAGGTCTCCCGCCAGGGTGCGCCGGGCCTCGCGTCGCCCTCGATCGCCGTGTCCACCACGTACATCCTGTCCTTGCAGTTGACCTTGACCTTGGCGGCGACCTCGGCCGGGAGAGCCGCGTCGCGCTGCAGCAGCGGCGCGGCGTTGGTGCGGCCGGGGAGCAGCGGGATCGCTTGGGCGCGGCTGTCGCGCACGTCGACGAGGATGCTGCGCACTGCCTCGCTGCCGCAGCGGTCGACCGTGAGCTGCTCGATCCAGGCGCCCGAGGCGGGGAACGGCGTGTCGGTGAAGGTCGGCGGTTTCGTGACCAGCAGGCGGATGCGCTTGGTCGCCTTCACCGCGGCGCACGTCTCGCGCAGGGGGACCGGCTCGGCCTGGGCCAAGCGGACCTGCAGCCAGTCGAAGTAATTCTTGTTGCTGCCGACGAAGCGGCTGAATTTCTCGTTGGTCGCAGCGTCCATGCCCTGTTGCGCGCAAGCAGGACCGGCGGTGGCCAGGAGCAGCGTCGCCAGCGCGGCGCGGGCGCGCATCGGCCTGCTCACACCAGCCGGCTCTGCTCGGCCGCCGCCTTGATGAAGGACGCGAACAGCGGGTGCGGGTCGAAGGGCTTCGACTTGAGCTCGGGGTGGAACTGCACGCCGACGAACCAGGGGTGGCTCGGCATCTCGACGATCTCGGGCAATTCGCCGTCCGGCGACATGCCGGAGAATTTCAGCCCCGCGGCCTCCAGCCGGTCCTTGTAGGTGATGTTGACCTCGTAGCGGTGGCGGTGGCGCTCGCTGATCCGGGCCGCGCCGTAGATGTCGCGCACCTTGGTGCCGGCGGCGAGGTCGGCCGGATAGGCGCCGAGGCGCATCGTGCCGCCGAGGTTGTCGCCCATGCCGCGGCGCTCGACGGTGTTGCCGCGCTTCCATTCCGTCAGCAGGCCCACGACCGGATGCTGGCAGGGCCCGAACTCCGACGAGCCGGCGCCGTCGAGCCCCACCATGTTGCGCGCCGCCTCGATCACCGCCATCTGCATGCCGAAGCAGATGCCGAAATAGGGCACGCCCCGCTCGCGCGCGAAGCGGGCGGCGGCGATCTTGCCCTCGGTGCCGCGCTCGCCGAACCCGCCGGGGACCAGGATGCCGTGCACGCCCTCCAGGTAGTGGACGGCGTCCTCCTGCTCGAAGATCTCGGAATCCAGCCAGTCCAGGCGCACGCGCATGTTGTTGGCGATGCCGCCATGCGCCAGCGCCTCGCCCAGCGACTTGTAGGCGTCCTTCAGGTTCGTGTACTTGCCGACGATCGCGACGGCGACCTCGCCTTCCGGGTGGCGGACGCGCTGCATGATGCCCGCCCAGCGCGCCAGGTCCGGCGGCTTGGCCTCGACGCTGAAATGGCGCATCACCTCGTCGTCGAAACCCTGCTCGTGATAGCTCTGCGGCACCTGGTAGATGCTGTCGACGTCGAGCGCCTGGATCACCGCCGAGGGGCGCAGGTTGCAGAACAGCGCGATCTTGCGCCGCGCGTCGGCGGGAATCTCGCGGTCGCAACGGCACAGAAGGATGTGCGGCTGGATGCCGACGCTGAGCAACTCCTTCACCGAGTGCTGCGTCGGCTTGGTCTTGAGCTCGCCCGACGAGCCGATATAGGGCACCAGGGTCAGGTGCACGAACAGCGTGCGCTGCGGGCCCAATTCGTTGCCCAGCTGGCGGATCGCCTCGAGGAAGGGCAGGCTCTCGATGTCGCCGACCGTGCCGCCGATCTCGCACAGCACGAAATCCGTGTCGCCGGTCTCGCCGGTGATGAACTCCTTGATGGCGTCGGTCACATGCGGGATCACCTGCACCGTGGCGCCCAGGTAATCGCCGCGCCGCTCGCGCGCGATCACCGTCGAATAGATGCGCCCGGTCGTGATGCTGTCGCTCTGCCGCGCCGCCACGCCGGTGAAGCGCTCGTAGTGGCCCAGGTCCAGGTCGGTTTCGGCCCCGTCGTCGGTGACGTAGACCTCGCCGTGCTGGTAGGGGCTCATCGTGCCCGGATCGACGTTCAGGTAAGGGTCGAGCTTGCGCAGGCGGACGGTGAATCCACGGGCCTGCAGCAGCGCGCCGAGGGACGCCGATGCGATGCCTTTGCCGAGGGAGGAAGCCACGCCGCCGGTGATGAAAATGAACCGCGTCATGG
>JADLEG010000185.1 GCA_020846275.1 Alphaproteobacteria bacterium | reverse complement strand
GCCGAGGACAACAGCGAACATCGTAACCTCCTCTTGGGCACCGACCACTAGACCCGGCCGGCACGGGAAGTACGCGTTACGTCGTTGCATAACCCCAGGGGGCCAGTGGCACGTGCGCGAGCGACTTAATTTTTTCTAATACGCCGATCGCGCGCGATGTAAAGAGTTTTTTGGGCTAGCGGCAAAATTTTCCCGGCGCGAGTCGCGCGCGAGACTCGTTCTCGCGCGCGTCGCGTCGCCGCGCTCACGCCTTGGCGGCGTGCGCCTCGACTTCGATCAGGTACTGCGGCGCCGCGAGCGCCGAGATGACGACGAGCGTCGACGCCGGCCGCGCGTCGCCCAGCGCCTTCGCGCGCGCCGCGCGCGAGTCGCCCATGTCCTGCGCGCGCGTTAAGTATGTGTTTACCTTCACGAGGTCCTCGGGCCCCATGCCGGCTGCCTTCAGGATGCCGAGAATGTTCTGCCACACGAGCTCGGCCTGGCGCTGGAAGGTCTCGCCGACCTTGCCGTCCGGCGCGATGCCGACCTGGCCGGAGATGTAGAGCCAGCGCGCGTTGGCCGGCACCTCGATGCCGTGGCTGTAGGCGCCGATGGGCGCGGCGACGCCGGAGGGGTTGTGGATGCGGTTTGCCATGGACGGTCACTCCCGGGTGTTGGCGGTGGTGGAAGGAGCGCTATTCTATCGGCGAACCGCCGAACCGCCAGGAATGCCATGATCGACCGCAAGACCCTCTTCCCCGAGCCCGCCCTGCCCGACGCCGCCGCGCTGATCGCCGCCGGCAAGGCGCTGGCGAGGGACCACCGCGTCGGCTCCTGCCCCTTCCTCAAGGAGTACGGCGTCGCCAGCGAATCCGCGTTCAAGCGCCGCGCGGCGGCCGACGGCACGGTCATGCTGCACGCCCAGATCGGCTTCCGCGACATGGCCAAGAGCCGGCGCGCCTGGGCCGAGATCGCCGAGCGGGTGGCGAAGCACGGGCACCGCGTCCACCGCTACGGCATCTGCTTGGACCAGAACATGGGCTATCCGCAAGCGCGACGGAAAGGCATGCCAAAGGGCACCGGCATGATCCTCAAGGGCGTCGAGGACTTCGTGGCGCTGACCCAGGAGGCCCCGGTGGCGCCGCACTACGGCGACTTCATGCTGGGCTTGCCGGCGGCGGTCGAGAATGTCTGCGCGGCGCTCGCCGCCGGGTCGACCTCGATCGGCAATCTGGGCCAGTACTTCACCTACCGCCTGCCGCTGTGGGACGATGAAGTAGCGACCACCGCCGCCACCGTCACGGCGCTGGCGCTGATCGCCGCGCAGCCGGTGGAGATGCTGGTGCATTCCAACCTCGACGACGGGTTCGTGGCGCTGTTCACCGACATGGCCTGCGCGCTGGGCGCGGTGCTGCTGGAGCGCGACATCGTCGAGGGGCTGATCGGCGCCCCGGTCACGCATTGCTACGGCCACACCTTCTCGGACCCGCTCACGCGGCTCGCCTTCCAGCGCGCGCTGGCCGAGGCCAACCCCACGCCGGGCAGCATGGTCTACGGCAACACCGTCAGCTATCGCGACGAGGAGAGCGTCAGCTACGCCGGGCTCGCCTCCTACCTGATGGCCGACATCGTGGGCCAGCGCACGCGCCCCACCGGCCACGCCATCAACCCGGTGCCGGTGACGGAGACCAAGCGCATCCCCGACATCGACGAGATCGTCGACGCCCAGCTCTTCGCCAACCGCCTGGTCGAGCGCAGCCAGGGTTGGATGGCGATGTTCGATCTGGCCGAAGCCGACCGGATCGGCCAGGAGATCGTCGCCGGCGGCCGCCGGTTCCACGTCCGCGTCCGCGCCGGCCTGGCCGAGATCGGGGTCGACCTGCAGAATCCGCTCGAGTTCCTGTTGGCGCTGCGGCGGATCGGCCCGAAGCGTCTCGAGGAGTGGTGGGGCCCGGGCGCCGAGGCGCGCGAGCGCCCGCGCGGGCGACGGCCGGTCGTGCCCGCGACCACGCTGGTCGAACTGGAAACCCAGGCCAACGCGATCGCCGCCGGCATCGCACCCGGCCAGCGCGAGGCGCTGCGCAAGGCGGGGCTCAAGGCCTGCGTCGCCACCAGCGACGTGCACGAATACGGCAAGATCCTGCTTGAATCGACCTTGAAGCCGATGGGGGTCGCGGTGGTCGATGCCGGCATCAACGCCGATCCCGCGGCCGTCGTCGCCGCCGCCAAGGCGGGCGGCGCCGACTGCATCGCCGTCAGCACCTTCAACGGCTTCGCGCTGGAATACGTGACCATGCTGCAGAAGGAGATGGCGCGGGCCGGGCTCGCTATCCCGGTCTTCGTCGGCGGGCGCCTCAACCAGGTGCCCGATGGCAGCAACACCAGCCTGCCCGTGGATGTCGGCGCCGAGCTGGCCGACCGCGGCGCGGTGGTCTGCCGGCGGATCGAGGACATGCTCGATGGCCTGGGGCGCCTGACCCCACAGCCGTGACGTTCGCCTATTGCGGGCCGAACCTACCTAATTATCCCTAATATTAACCAATCGTTATCGGGGCCTGCGATCTAGTAGGCGTGCCTCAACCGCAGCCGACTGCGCGAAGGGCCCCGACCATGCCGATCCCTGGCGCCGGCGGCGCCGACACGGAACACCCTATCGAGAGCGCGGCCCCTGCGGCCGCGGCGGCGATGCCGCGCGCCGAGGCGAAGCGCCGCGCGCGCCGGCAGGAGCGGCTGCTGCTGGCCCTGGTCGGGCTGATGGCGCTGGCGATCATCGCCGATCTGACCGGCGAGCTTGGCATCATCCCCAACCTGGACTGGCCGGCCGCCGAAATCGTCAGCCTGCTGCTCGCGGCCGCCGCCCTGTGGCACTGGCGCGAGCAGGTCCGCTACCAGCACCGGGTCGAGCGCGCGCTGGAGACCCAGATCGCGGCGGTCGCGAAAAACGAGCGCCG
>JADLEG010000184.1 GCA_020846275.1 Alphaproteobacteria bacterium | reverse complement strand
GCGGGAACTCGCCCAGCACGCGCACGCGATAGACGTTGCTGTCCTCGCCATAGGACGACGCCATGCTCGCCACGTAGTCCTTCGACACGCGCCCGCTCTCCGCGCAGGGCACGCAGCGCGTCCACCACCGCTTGCGGTCGCGGGTGAAGGCGCGATGGAAATACCCGTCCGCGCGCGTCGGGTTGCCCGCCATCACGATCAAGGCGCCCGGCGTCGACAGGGCCCCCTCCGCCACCTCGAACACCCGGTCGTCGATGCCCGAGGCCTCGTCGATCAGGAACAGCAGGTTGTCGGCATGGAATCCCTGCAATGCCTCGGGCTGGTCGCGCCGGCTGGTGCGCGCATAGGCGGTGCCGCCCCAGGGCTTGAAGTCGATGCGATCGGCGCGGATATCGATCGCGCCCGCGATCGCCGGCAGGCGCTGCGCCAGGGCACGGTGCCATTTGGCCACCTCGCCCCACAGCAGGTCGACGAGCTGGTGCGAGGTCGGCGCGGTGGCGGGTATCTTCGCGTCCGCCCGCGTCACGCCGAACCACAGCACCAGCCAGGCCTGCAGCGCCGTCTTGCCGACGCCATGGCCCGATCGGATCGCAAGCCGTTGCCTGCCCTTCGCGATCCGCGCCAGAACCTCGTCCTGCCAAGCCTCCGGCGCGACCCCCAGCGCCTCGCGCACGAAGCGCCGCGGATCGTCGCCCCAGGCCTTCAGCGTCCGGGCGACGAGCCCGACGTCATCCATCGCGCCGCCCGGACCGCAGCGCGCGCAGCCGCGCCACCACGTCGTCGAGGCCGGGCCGCGCCGCGCCCTCGGCCGCGGCGGAAGGCCGCCCCGCCACGCGGTCGAGCAGTTCCTTCGCGGCGGCCACCTGGGCCTGCTCGCTCTCGGCATTCTCCATCAGCCAGGCCAGCCGCTTCAGGGCCTTCTCGCCATAGACGTGCATCGCCTCCGGCGTGGCGCCGGCGCGACCGGCTTTCGCCTTGCGACGCGGCTTCGTCGCCGGGATTTTAGACGCCATAGTGATCCGCCAGCACGTCGAGACCGCGGCGCAGGATTTCCATGGCCACGTTGCCGCCGACCGGCCGCTCCAGGCAGCACACCGACACCACCTCGCTCGACGCGATCGGCCCCACGGCCGCCACCGCGCGCGCCACGCGCTTGCGGGCATGGGCGCGGTCGACCGCCGGGTCGGGCATGCCGCCGCAATCGATCAGGTCGCGATAGCTCGCGATCATCCGCGGCTCCATGCGCGCGGAGTGCCAGTCGCGCGCCAAGCGCTCGCCGGCGGCGAACTGGCGCGGCTCGATCAGCTTGCGGCGGATGTAGCGGTCGAGCGGCGTCTGGGTCGCCACGCGCTTCACGGCGGCGGATGCGCCGTCGACCTCGACCATCGCATCCTCGAAGCTGTCGTGCCGCAGCCGATGCGGCGCGATCGCGGGCGGGCAGACCGTCGCCCGTCGCGCCGGCGCGACCCGGCTCATGGCGCCTGCTCCGTCGGCCCGCCATCCGAGCCGGGCTCGTCGCGGATCACGCTGGCCAGGGCGCAGCCCATGTAGGAACTCGGCGCCGGCGCCAGCGGCATGCCGGGGTCCGCAGGCGTGCCCAGCCCCATCCGACGCGCCTCCGCGGCGGTCACATCGGCGAAGCGGCCGCCGCTCTGCCGCAGCCGGCGCGCCAGCACCGCCATGCCGTTCGCGGGGATCGCATCGGCGTCGCCCATCGGCCGCCGGCCATGCAGGCTCCACCCCGTCCGCTTGCCGCTGGCGCGGATCACGACGCGGCGCGCACCGCCGAAGAAGGCCGTGCGCTCGATCGCGATCATCCGCCGCGCCTCGAGGTCGCGCAGCAGGGCCGCGATCTTGGCCTCGCGTGCAACGCCGGTGCCTACGCAAAGCGCGCGGTTGCCGGGACAGGCCTCGCCCGCGTCGGCGGCTTGGCACAGCACGGCATAGAGCCGCGCCATCGCGGACGGGCTTCGCTCCCTCGCCTCCTCCCTCGCCTCGTCGGGCGCTTCCTGCTGCGTCGGTTCCCTGCTCGGACGGTTCCCGGGCGGTACGCCCAGCTCGCCCCCGGCGGCCGGCCCCTGCGGTCCGGCGCCCCACTCGATCAGCCCCACCATGCCGCGATAATACACACGGGATCGCTTCGATGCAATACAAAATGCGTTGACACTATCCCTATTTTGCGCTACACGACGTCTCATGATGAATCCCAAGGCACAGCGCCTGCGCTGGGCGCGCCAGGCGGCCGGCCATGCCAACGCGGCGAGCTTCGCGCGGGCGGCCGAGGTTTCCGAGGTCACCTACCGCGCCTACGAGAACGGCACGCGCAACCTGCCGGAGAATGCCGCGCGCGAGCTGGCGCAGAAGCTCGGCGTCAACTGGGTGTGGCTGTTCACCGGCGAGGGCGCGTCGCGCAAGGGCCGCGCCGCCGAGTCCGTCGCGAGCTCGCCTTTCGCGCCCCAGTCCTTCGCGCCCGGCGGCCTCGCGGGGGCCGAGATCGACCTTGCCGCCGGCATGCCGATGCGCGGCGTGGCGGCGCTGAAGCGCGACGTGCCGGTCCGCGGCACGGTGATCGGCGGCGACGACGGCGACTTCACGTTCAACGGCGATGTCGTCGACCTGGTGCGCCGCCCGCCCGGCCTGGCCGGCGCCAGCGCGGTGTTCGCGGTCTACGTGCACGGCGATTCGATGTCGCCGCGCTTCGAGTCGGGCGACCTTGTGTTCGTCAATCCCTCGCGCCCGCCCACCCCGGGCTGCGACGTGATCGTCGAGATGGCGCCCCAGCACGGCGAGGGCGCCGGCGCCTGCTACATCAAGCGGCTTCTGCGCCGGACCGCCGACAAGGTCGTGCTGCGCCAGTTCAACCCGCCGGCCGGCGAGAAGCAGGATTTCGAGATCGAGCACAAGCGCATCAGGAACCTGTGGCGCGTGCTGACCCCGGCCGAGCTGCTCGGCCTCTAGCTACTCCGCCGGTTCCAGGAAGCGGTTGGGCTGCAGGAAGATGCCGATCATCAGCGCGCCTTTCGGCGACCACGCGACATGCCGGTGGCCGGCGGGGCGCCAGATGAAATCGCCGGCCGTGATCTCGTTGCCCTCGTCATCCGCCAGGCTGCCGTCGAGCACGTAGGTCTGCTCGATATCGACATGCTCGTGCAGCGGCAATCGCGCGCCGGGCGCCATCCGGATCAGCGCGGTGATCAGGCCGCGATCCTCGTCGCGCAGCAGGACCTTCTGTTCGATGCCGGCAAACGGCGTCGCGCGCCACGGCAGCTCGTTCACGGCCACCGGCCGCGAGACGCTCGGCGGCAGCGTCGCCTGGCCGGCGATATCGGGCGTGACCGCGGTCATGGCTCTTCTCCCCGCACATGGTTCCCGTCGCCGGCAATTCTGCGGGCCGCAAGCGGGTCTGGCAACCGGCCCATCGCGATCGAAATTGCACGGCTGCGATGCTTGTAGTATCGTCCTTGCGTGATACAAGATTCGCCGTCGGGGCGCTGGCTGGACCGATTGGACCGGCTGCAGTGCTTCTTCGACGGCCCGATCCCGGCGCCCGAGCGGCGCTGGATCTTCGCCGATCCCGGCCCGGCGGCCCGATCGGCGTCCGATGCCTGGCACGACCTTGCCGAGGACAGCCGCCGGCGCGCCGAACGCCTTCGCCGGCGCGCCCGCCACGCCGCGACCCCGCGCGAGCGCCGGTCGGCCGCCGTCGCCTTGGCCGAAGAACGGGACTGGCAGCGCCATTGCCGCGATCGCATGAATGCCACGCGGACCGATGGGACCGGCCCCGCGTGATGGGTCCGCCTAGGCCGGCACGTTCGCCGGCAGGAATGCCGCCAGCGACTTGCCCAGTTGCCGGATACCGATGCGCAACTGGCTCGACGTCAGCCCGGCATGGCCGAGCAGGAGGCCCGCGCGCGGCGTCCGGCGGTGATAGAACGGCGCCAGCGGCCGCAGGATAAGGCCCCTGCCCGCGGCTTCGCGCGCCAGCGCCGTGTCCTCGCATCCCGGCGGCAGCCAGGCGATGATATGCATGCCGGCGCCGGCCGGCCGGATGTCGAGCAGGTCGCCGAATTCGCGCGTCAGCGCGCCGACCAGCATCTGCTGGCGGTCGGCGTAGAGCTTGCGCATGCGCCGGACATGGGTGGAGAAATGCCCGTTCAGCATGAACTCGGCCACCAGTAGCTGCTCGATCGGCGGCGGATGACGGTCGGTGAGCGAACGGATGGCCACCACGGGGTCGACCAGGTCCTCGGGCAGGATCAGGTAGCCCAGGCGCAATGACGGCAGCAGGATCCGGCTGAACGTGCCGACGTAGATCACGTTGCCGCCGGCATCCAGGCCCTTCAACGCCGCCAGCGGCCGGCTGGAATAGCGGAATTCGCTGTCGCAATCGTCTTCGAGGATCACCGCGCCCGCGCGCTGCGCCCAGTTGAGGCAGGCCGCGCGCCGCGCCATCGGCAGCGTGCCGCCCATCGGGAAATGGTTCGATGGCGTCAGATGGATCAGCCGCGCGCCGGCTTCGGCGCGCGGCAGCGCATCGACCATCATGCCTTCGTCGTCCACAGGAACGCCGACGACCTTTGCGCCCAGCGCCAGCAGCAGCGTGCGCACGAACGGATCGCCCGGGTCCTCGACGCAGGCCGTCTCGCCCGGCGACAGCAGCGCGCGCGCCACCAGGTCGATGCCATGCTGGCCGCCGGCGGTGACCACGACCTGCTCGGCGGAACAGGCGATGCCCCGCGACGCGCGCGCCCATTCGGCGATGGCGCGCCGCAGTGGCTCGATCCCGGCCGGGTCGGATTGCGTCAGCAGCCGGCGGAAATCGGTCCGCAGCTTGGGGGTCAGCAAGCGGCGCAGGGTTTCCAGCGGAAGCGCGTCGAGCGCCGGCGTGTCGATTTCGAACGCCCCGTCGCCCCGGCGCGAGCGCTGGGCGATGAAGCCCGCCGCCGTGCGGGCCTGCGCCGTCAACCGGCGGTCGCGGCGCGGCGGCGCGGCGGGCGCCGGCTGCCCGACCGGGGGCTGCCCAACCGGCGCCTGGTCGACCTGCAGGTCGCGCGCGACCACCGTGCCCGAGCCGACGCGCCCCTCCAGATAGCCTTCGACGCGCAACTGCTCATAGGCGTTGATCACCGTATTGCGCGCTACCGCCAGGCTGGCCGCCAGGGCGCGGGTCGCCGGCAGGCGGGCGCCGGCCGCGACCTGCCCGCCCAGGATGGCGTCGCGCAGCGCGACATAGAGCTGCCGGAACAGCGGCGCACCGGCCGACTTGTCCAGCCGGATCGGCATTACATCGACCTGATAGGCGCGCTTCGGCATCGTCGGAACCCCGGCTGGCGGCAAGAAAATGGCCCCTTCAGATAGCGAGAACTGGTTCTTATGAAAAGACCATTTGTCTGGTAGCGTTCACCGGTGGGCCAGGGGCCCAGCCAAAGCGTCATCGCAGCCGCAGCCGGGGGAAATCGTCATGAAAAGCCGCGCCGTCATTGCCGTTGCCGCATTCGCCGCCCTGCCATGGGCCTTCGCCGGCGGGCCGGCGCGGGCGCAGGTCGTCGTCAACTGCACCTTCGAGTTGGAATGGTGCGAGGCGATGCGGGTGAAGTTCGAAGCCACGACCGGCACGAAGGCCGCGATCAGCCGCAAGACCGACGGCGAGGTGCTGGCCCAGTTGAAGGCCGAGGCGGGCAACCCGCGCTTCGACGTGTGGCATTCGGCCGGCCCGGACGTGGTGGCGATCGCCAACAAGGAAGGCCTGCTCGAGAGCTACAAGTCGCCGAAGCTGCCCGAGCTGCACGACTGGGCGCAGAAGGCGGCGGAGGCCACCAAGTATACGCTGACGCCGATCTACACCGGCGTGATCGGCTTCGGCTACAACAGCGACCTGCTGGCCAAGAAGGGCATGCCCGAGCCGAAATGCTGGGCCGACCTGACCAACCCCGCCTACAAGAACGAGATCCAGATGGCCGATCCGTCGACGTCCGGAACGGCGCTGACGATGGTGACGACGATCCTGCAGATCATGGGCGACGACAAGGGCTTCGCCTACCTGAAGGAGTTGCACAAGAACATCAACCAGTACACGCGCTCCGGCACCGCGGGCATCCGCGCCGCCGGCCGCGGCGAGACCACGATCGGCATCGCCTTCCTGCACGACTCGGTCGCGCAGGCCGTGCAGGGCTTCCCGGTCAAGACCGTGGCGCCGTGCGAGGGCACGGGCTTCGAGATGCCGGGCGTAGCGATCGTCAAGGACGCGCGCAACGCCGAGGGCGCCAAGAAATGGTACGACTTCGCGCTCGGCGTCGACGGCCAGAACGTCTCGTTCGACATGAGCAAGTTCCAGATCCAGTCGAACAAGAACGCCAAGCAGCACCCGCTGGCGCCGCGGCCGGACCAGGTGAAGCTGATCAACTATGACATCCTGAAATACTCGACCGACGAGACGCGCAACGCCGTGCTGGCGCGCTTCGACAAGGAAGTGAAGACCGCGCCGAAGTGAGGGCGCGGCCGCGCGCCGCCGCGTCGGCATGACCGGGTCGGGCCGGCGCGCCGCCGGATATCTGTGGCTGGCCTGCGGCTGGAGCGGATTCGCGCTGCTGCCATGGAACGGCGACGACGCCGGCGTGCTCGGGCTGCAATGGCTCGCAACATGGCCGGACGGTGCCGGCGGCTCGGCCTTGGGCCAGGCGCTTCTCGGCGGCCGGCCTTGGCTGCTGCCGCTCGCACTGCCGCTGCTCCTCGCCATCCGGCCGCTGTCGAAGGCGCGGCTGGAGCGGCGCGATGGCACAGCCCTGGCGGTGCTCGGCGCTTTCGCGCTGATGTGGCTGCTTGTGGTCGCCCTGTCGATCGACCTGCGCGGCTGGACCTGGTCGCTTCCGGAGGCGCTGTTCGGCCGCCTGCCCCGCCGCAATCCCGGGCTGGGCCTCGGCGCCATGCTCTACGCGCTGGCCTCGCTGATGCTGCTTTGCCGCGGGCTGGCGGCGCGCGGGGCCTGCGGCGGCGATTTCTTCACCGCGGCGATGCTCGGCTTCGTCACGGCGACCATCGGCCTGTTCGTGGCCTATCCGCTGCTGCGCATGGGGCTGGGCGCGGTCCAGACGCCGCGCGGCGCCTTCGCACCCCAGTTGTTCTGGCCGCGCCTGGCCGATGCCGGCATCTGGCGCTGGGGCGGGCCGGTCGCGAACACGCTGGTTCTCGGCGCCTCGGTCGCGACCTCGTCGACGCTGCTGGCGCTGGCCTTCGCGCTGGTCACCGACCGCACGACGTTCTTCGCGCGGCGGGCGCTGCGCGTCCTGTCGATCCTGCCGATCATCGCCCCGCCCTTCGTCGTCGGCCTGGCGCTGATCCTGCTGATGGGCCGCAGCGGCGCCATCAACAAGCTGCTGGAGCATCTGTTCGGCTTCGAAGGCGGGCGCTGGATCTACGGATTCCAGGGCGTGTGGTTCGCGCAGACCCTGTCCTTCACGCCGGTCGCCTACCTGGTGCTGGTGGGCGTGATCCAGGGCATCAATCCGGCGCTGGAAGAAGCGGCGCAGACCCTGCGCGCGACGCCCGGCCGCGTGTTCAGCACGATCACCCTGCCGCTGGCCCTGCCCGGCATCGCCAACGCGTTCCTGATCGGCTTCATCGAAAGCCTGGCCGATTTCGGCAATCCGCTGCTGCTGGGCGGCGACTTCCAGGTGTTGGCGACCAGCATCTACTTCGCGATCGTGGGCGCGCGCCAGGATCGCGGCGTGGCGGCCGTGCTTGGCCTCATCCTGCTGGCGATCATGCTGGGCGTGTTCGCGCTCCAGCGCCGGGTGCTCGCCGACAAGAGCTTCGTGACGATCGCGGGCAAGGGCCAGGTCGGTTCGCCGCTGCCGCTGCCCCCCGCCGTGCGCTGGATCTGCCAGTGCGTCGCCCTGCCCTGGGCGGCGCTGACCCTGGTGATCTACGGCATGATCCTGTTCGGCGGCTTCGTCGAGAACTGGGGCCTGAACAACGCGCTGACCTTGAAGCACTATATCGGCGCGTTCGGCGCCTCGCTGACATCGAACGGCATCCGGCTCGAAGGCCAGGCCTGGGATTCGCTGCTCACCACCCTGCGCCTGGCGGTGATCGCAGCGCCGCTGACGGCGGCGTTCGGGCTGATGACCGCCTACCTGCTCTCGCGCCGCAGCTTTGCCGGCCGCACCGCCTTCGAGGTCGGCACGCTGATGGCCGCCGCCGTGCCCGGCACGGTGCTGGGCATCGCCTACATCCTGTCGTTCAACAACCCGCCCTTGGAATTCGTGCAGACCGGCGCGATCGTCGTGATCAGCTTCGTGGTGCGCAACATGGGGCCGGGGGTGCGCGCCGGCATGGCGGCGCTGGAGCAGATCGACCGCAGCCTCGAGGAAGCCTCGCAGACCCTGCGCGCCGGCTCCTTCGCGACGGTCCGGCGCGTGGTGCTGCCGCTCTTGCGTCCCGCGATCCTGGCCGGCGTGGTCTACGGCTTCGTTTCGGCGATGACGTCGATCTCGGCCGTCATCTTCCTGGTCAGCCCGGGCATCACGCTGTCGACCGTGTACATCGTCAACCTGGCCGAGTCCGGCACCTACGGGATGGCGATCGCCTATTCGTCGGTGCTGATCGTCCTGATGCTCGTCGCGATCCTGGGCATCCAGTTCCTGATCGGCGAGCGGCGCATCCGGCGGGCGGTCGCGCCGGTGCCGGCGATCCCGTGAAGCGCCTCAGGGCTTCAGCGCGACCGGCTTGCCCGACTTGGCCGATTCCATCGCCGCGTAGGCGATCGCCAGCGCGCGGCGGCCGTCGTCCAGGCTGATGCTCGGCGGCCGCCTGGCCTCGACCGCGGCGATGAAGTCCTCCAGCTCGTCGCGATAGGCCTGGGCGTAGCGCTGGATGAAGAAGTAGTGCAGCGGATCCTGGCGGATGCCCTTGGCGTCGTAGCGCACCAGCGTCGTCGGCTGCTGGTTGCGCGAGACGAGCATGCCCTTCTCGCCGAACGCCTCGATGCGCTGGTCGTAGCCGTAGACCGCGCGGAAACTGGAGTTGACGTGCACCAGCGCCCCGCCGGCGAGCGTCAGCGTGACCATGGCGGTATCGGGATCGCGCTCGGGGTTGGTCTTCTCGTCCAGCATGACCGCGACGCGCGCATACACCTCCACGGGCTCCTGCCCGGTCAGCCAGCGCACCATGTCGAAATCGTGGATCATCGTGTCGTAGAAGATGCCATAGGGCATCGCCTTGACGTAGTCGGGCGGCGAGATCTCGGGATCGCGGCTCGACAGCACGATCATCTCCGGCCGGCCGATCTCGCCCTTCCGGATCGCATCGAACATCGCGCGGTGCGTGGGGTCGTAGCGGCGGTTGAAGCCGACGAAGAACGACACGCCGGCGTCGCGCACGATCCGGGCGCAGGCATCGACCTTGGCGAGATCGAGGTCGACCGGCTTCTCGCAGAAGATCGCCTTCCCCGCGCGCGCCGCGGCTTCGATGATCGCGGCATGGGTGCGCGGCGGCGTGCAGATCACCACCGCGTCGATCTTCGGGTCCGCCAGTGCTTCGGCGAGCGATGTCGTAACCGTCGCGCCATGCTTGCCGGCCACGCGCTCGCCGGCGGCGCGGTCGAGGTCGACGACGGTCCGCAGCCGAGCGCGCGGATGGGCGGCGATGTTGGCGGCATGCACCGGGCCGATGAACCCCGCGCCGATCAGGCAGAACTCCATCGCGGCGCTCATGCCACGAGCGCGAAGCCGGCGTCCCGGGCCAGCTTGCTGAGGTTGCGGCAGCCCATCGTGGCGTAGGTCAGCGGATGCGCCTTGGCCGGATCCTGCTCGGCCTCCACCACCAGCCAGCCCTGGTAGCCCTGGCCGGCGAGATGCGACAGCACCGGCTTGAAGTCGATCGACCCGTCGCCCGGCACGGTGAAGACGCCGTCCACGACCGCGTCGAGGAAGCTCTGGTTCTTCTTGAGCGCCTGGTCCAGCACCGGCCGCCGCACATCCTTGCAGTGGACATGGACGATACGCCTGGCGTGCTTGCGCGCCAGCGCCAGGGGATCGCCGCCGGCATAGGTCGTGTGGCCGGTGTCGAGCAGCAGGCCCACCGACCCGCCGGTCGCACCCATCAGCCGGTCGATCTCGTCGGCGGTCTGGATCGCCGTGCCCATGTGATGGTGGAAGGCCAGCCGGACGCCGCGCTCGGCCATGTGATCGGCGACCGCCGTGACGCGCCGCCCGTATTCCGCCCATTCCCCGTCGGCGATCGTCCGTCGCTTGCCCGCGGGCTGGGTGCGGTCGCCGTGCGTCGCGCCCGATCCCTCGGCGAAGACCATCACCTTGCAGCCCATGCCGGCCATCAGGTCGAGATGGGCGGCGATGGAGGCGATCTCGGCCTTGGCGTCGCGCTCCAGCAGCTTGGCGCTGTACCAGCCCGAGATGAAATCGAGCCCGTGGCGCGCCAGCACCGGGCGCAGCTCGGCGGTCGTCTTGGGGAACTTGCCGCCCATCTCGATGCCGGCATAGCCGGCCTGCTTCGTCTCGGCCAGGCAGACCTCGAGCGGCGTGTCGCCGCCGAGCGCCGGCATGTCGTCGTTGCTCCAGGTGATCGGATTGATGCCGATGCGTACGCTCATGTCGGACTCCGCGAACTACAGCAGGCCCAGCGCGCCGAGCTCCGCCCGGAGAGCGGCCGGCGAGGTGAAATGGATGCCGTGGATGCCAAGATCGCCCGCGGCGCGCGCGTTGCCGGGATTGTCGTCGATGAACACCGAGTCCTCCGCGCGCAATCCGTAGCGGTCCAGCAGCAGGCGGAAGATGCGGGGGTCGGGCTTGATCATGCCTTCGTTGCCCGAGACGAGGATGCCGGCGAAATGCCCCAGGAACGGGAAGCGGTCGCGCTGCGGCGGAAACGTCTCGGCCGACCAGTTGGACAGCGCGTAGAGCGGCGTGCCGCGGGATTTCAGTTCCTCCAGCACCGCCACCGTGCCGTCGATGGCGCCGGTGATCATCTCGTCGAACCGGGCGCACCACGCGCGGATCAGCTTGGCCTTGTCGGGATGCTGGCGGATCAGCTCGTCCTCCGCCTCCTGGAAGCGCCGCCCGGCATCCTGGCGCTCGTTCCAGTCCGGCGAGCAGATCTCGGTCAGGAACATCTCCATCGCCGCCACGTCGCCGTTGAACAGCTTGCGGTAGAGGTAGCGCGGGTTCCAGTCGATCAACACGCCGCCCAGGTCGAACACGACCACCGAACGCTTGGCCATGGCTGCTTGCCTAGTTCGCGGTGCGCCGCGGCGGGCGGTGGAAGGCCGTGCGCTCCAGCAAGGCCACGCTCTTCTCCACGCCCTCGAGTGCCGGCATCATCGGGTCCTCGTGCTCGATCGACAGCACGTCGTCGTAGCCGGCGCCGGCCAGCGCGGCGCAGAACTCGCTCCACCACGCCTCGCCGTGGCCATAGCCCAGCGTGATGTAGTTCCAGCTCCGGCGCTTCCACTGGTCGCCCGGCACCGTCTCGATCGTGCCGTTGACGCCGCCGATCGCCGGGTCGATGCGCGTGTCCTTGGCGTGCACGTGATAGATCGCCTCGCCCAGCGCGCGCGTCGCCAGGATCGGGTCGGCGCCCATCCACATCAGGTGGCTGGGGTCGAAGTTCGCGCCCACCGTGTCGCCCACGGCGTCGCGCAGCTTCGCCAGGGTCGCGACGGAATAGACGTTCTGGTAGCCGTGCAATTCCAGGCACAATTTGCGGATGCCCAGATTGTTGGCGTAGGCGACCAGATCGCGCCAATACGGGATCAGCACCTCGTCCCATTGCCAGCGCAGTATCTCGCGCACCTCCAGCGGCCATTCGGTGGTGATCCAGTTGGCGTGGCTGTCGCCCGGCGCGCCGGGGCAGCCCGACATCATCACCACGCGGTCGATGCCCATCAGGCTTGCCAGCTTGATCGTTTCGCGCGTCACCTTGTCGTGCTTGCGCCCTTGCTCGCCCGGATGCACCGGGTTGCCGGAACAGTTCAGCGCGCTGATCGCCAGCCCGTGGCCGGCGACCCGCGCCTTGAACTCGCGCCGCGCCTTCTCGCTGTCGAGCATTCGGGCAAGGTTCAGATGCGGCGCCGCGGACCAGTTGCCGCAGGCGAACTCCAGCATGTCGAGCTTGAGCCGCGCCGAGGTCGCAAGAAGCTCGTCGAAGGAAAGCGCCGACAGACTGTCGGTGATCATGCCGATTTTCATGGGTCGACCGGGTTCCCCTGGAGCGGATGACGCGGAAAAGGCGTCTTACCCGTCGCCCCCGCGCACCGCAATTGGAATCATCAACCCCGCCAACAATTGACGGCACGATGGGGCCATTTAGAGTGGCGGCAAGGCCGCGCTTGCCGGCGACAAGCAGCCAGGACATGCGCTCGATTAGCATATGGACAAGAAGGAGTTCCGCGCGTGAGCACCGAAGCCCGAAAGAAACTGACCGTCCCCGACCTGATCGCGCGCAAGAAGGCCGGCGAGCGTGTCGTGATGGCATCGATCCCGGACTACCCCACCGCGGTCTGGGCCGAGCGCGCGGGGATCGACATCGCCGGCGTCGGCGACTCGCTCGGCATGGTCAGCTATGGGTTTGCGAACACCCTGCCCGTCACCATCGACATGATGATCCAGCATGCCCAGGCGGTCCGGCGCGGCGCCCCGAACTGCATGATCCTGGTGTCGCTGACCTATGGCAGCTACGCCACGCCGGACATGGCGGTGGCCAACGCCGTTCGGTTGATGAAGGAGGGCGGCGCCGACGTGGTGAAGATGCAGGGCGGCCGCGAGAAGGCGCACATCATCAAGGCAATCGCCGATGCCGGCGTGCCGGTGATGAGCCATGTCGGCATGTGCCCGCACTTCGTACATCAATATGGCGGCTTCAAGCTGCAGGGGCGTACCGCCGCCGAGGCCATGCGGATCGTCGACGACGCGCTGGCGATACAGGAGGCCGGGGCCTGCGGATTCGAGATCGAGGCGGTTCCAGCACCGGTCGCCAAGGCGGTCGACGAGGCGGTCGATATTTTCACGTTCAGCATCGGCGCCGGGCCGGCGAGCTGCGGCCAGCTCCTGCTTGCCTTCGACCTTCTGGGCGTGTTCGACCAGTTCAAGCCGAAATTCACCAAGCGCTACGCCAACCTCTCGGAGGTGGCCGTCGCCGCGCTGAAGACCTATGCCGACGAAGTTCGCGCCGGCAGGTTCCCCGACGCGGACCACAGCTACACGATGAAGCCCGAGGAAGCGAGCCGGCTGGAGGAACTGGTCGCCGCGCGCAAGCGTGGCGGCGCAGCGTAGCCCCGCAAAGGCGCCCGCCCTAGCGCCAACGGCATGTCGCTTTGCGCAGTTTCGCTGGCGACCCCGGCAGGACTTGAACCTGCAACCACCAGCTTAGAAGGCTGATGCTCTATCCAGTTGAGCTACGGGGTCGGCCGAGGGGATCAGTGCGTCCAGGGTCTCAAGCGGTCGAAGCGGAAATTGTCGGCGTAGGCCTTCGGCTTGATCTTGCGTTCCTGCGGCTCTTCCAGCACGAATTGCAGGCCGTGCTTGCGCGCATAGGCGATCGCCTCGTCCTTGGTCTCGAAGCGCAGCCGCACCTGGGCCAGCGTGTCGTTCGAGCTGGTCCAGCCCATCAGCGGCTCCGGGCGGCGCGCGCCGGGCTCGAACTCGAGCAGCCATTCCTGGGTCAGCCCACGACCGGACTGCATTGCCGTCTTCGCCGGCCGGTAGATCCTGACGGTCATCGCCCTATAGCCCTCGGACAGGTTGCATCGCCTCCGGAACATCCGGCGCGGCCGCATGGTCGGGGCGGCGGGATTTGAACCCACGACCCTCTGCTCCCAAAGCAGATGCGCTACCAGACTGCGCCACGCCCCGCCAAACGGACCTGCGTTCGGATATCATAGCGGGGATATGCTGTACAAGATACGCGCCAAGAAGAAAGGGCCCCTGCATGTCCAGCCGCACCCTGGCGATGACCGACGCCATCCACGCGTTTCTCCTCGACGCGACGCTCAGGGAGGCGCCGATCCTGGCCGAATTGCGCCGCGAGACGGCGGGCCTGCCGATGGCGGGCATGCAGATATCGCCCGAGCAGGGCCAGTTCATGGCGCTCCTGGTCGAACTGCTGGGGGTACGGCGGTATCTGGAGATCGGCACCTTTACCGGCTACAGCGCGCTGGCGACGGTGCTGGCCATGCCGGCGGACGGCCGCGCCACCTGCCTGGACATCAGCGAGGAATGGACCGCCGTGGCGCGACGGTATTGGCAGCGCGGGGGCGTGGCGGACCGGATCGACCTGCGGCTCGGCGCGGGGCAAGACTCGCTCGACGCCCTGCTGAAGGAGGGCGCGCGGGGGCGATACGACCTGGCGTTCATCGACGCCGACAAGGTGAACTACGACGCCTACTACGAACGCTGCCACGCGTTGGTCCGCCCGGGCGGGCTGATCGCGCTCGACAACATGCTGTGGGGCGGCGCGGTGGCCAATGCCGAGAAGAATGACGAGGACACCGTCGCGATCCGGGCGCTCAACCGCAAGATCCGCGACGACCGGCGCGTCGCCTGCAGCCTGGTGCCGATCGGCGACGGCGTGATGCTCTGCCGCCGCCGGGATTGAGGCGAGGCTCGATGGGGGCGCTTACGCGCCGGTTCGATAGGGGCTCACGCGCCCTTGCCGGCCATGCGGGCCTGCCACAGCTCCCAGCCCTCGCCGGTCGCCATCAGGCAGGAACGCCCGTTCGGATAGGTCAGGACCAAGGTCCAGCTTCCCTGTTCCGAGGTGATCAGCTCGACCACGGCGCCCTGCCCGGTCATGCCGATGCCGGTCGGGGTCTCCTTGTACCGGTCCTTGAGCTGCGCCATCAGATCGTTGCGGTCGCCGCAGGCGGGCGCCGATCCGCCCGCCACTCTTGAAGACCGCGCGGACGGATCAACGTCCGCGCTGGAGGGCTGGCGCTGCTGCGCCGTGGCCGGCGTCGCCATCGCCAAAATCAGTCCTGTCGCCAGGACCCAACGGAATGCCATGCCTGCCTCCATTCTGGAGCTACGTGGCCCTGTTCCCTGCGCCTCCATCCTCGTCGGCCGGCATTAAGCATTACCTAAAGCATGCAAGGATTTTTCCTTGACGAAGGATGAATCGATCAAATGCAAGGCAATGGAAACATGCGCCGGCAGCGGGCCGGCAGCGGGTAGCAGAACCTATCGTGCGATCTCGGCGTGGCGGACCCGGTCGCCGGGCTTCAGCTTCAGCCGCGCCACCGTGCCGCCGTTCAGCTCCAGCACCGCGCGCACCGGGCCCGCCGAGGGAATGGTGTCGGTCGATCCGGGGACAGCGCGCTCGCGGATGTTCACCACCTTCCCGTCGGCGCCGATGAACAACATGTCGAGCGGCAGGATCGTCTGGTACATCCACATCGACACGGGCTGCGGCGGATCGTAGAGGAACAGCATCCCGGCATCGGCCGCCATCTTGGCGCGGAACATCAGCCCCTGCTGCGACTGCTCGGGCGTGCGGGCGATCTCGATGGTGAAATGGTGGCTCTTGCCGTCGCTCTCGATGGTGAGCTCGGACTTCTCGAAGGTGACGACGGCGGCGGCCGGCGCGGCAAGCGCGATGCAGGCGGCCAGGGCGATGAATGCGCGGCGGTTCATTGGGAGATTTTATGGCGCACGGAGCCGCGGGGCAATTCGTTCACGGCAGCAACGCCGCGGCGACCGCCTGCCGCACCGCGTCGCGGACAGGCCCGGGACGCGGCGGGTCCGCCAGGGTGACGAACCAGTGCGCCGGCGGATTGCGGCCCTCGCTGCGTGACCACGCGAGGGTACGCAACACGGCCTCGCCCGCCGGCGGGATCGCGCCATCGGGGATATTGAAGCCGTTCAAGGTCGCCCAGACGCCGGTCCAGCAGCGCGCGACCGACCACGGGTTGTAGCCCCCGCCGCCCAGGACCAGCAGGCGCGGCGCGATCCCCTTCAGCTGCTCGACCGCGTACCAGATCGCCCGGTTGGACAGGCCGAGCCTGCTCAAGGGATCGTCCTGCAGCGCATCGGCGCCGCATTGCAGCACCAGCGCCTGCGGCGCGGTTTCGGCGGCCAGCGGCACGAGCGCCGCGTCGACCACGAATGCCATCTCGCTGTCGTTGAAGCCGGCCGGCACCGGGATGTTGCGGGCGTTGCCGCCGCCGCGATCGGCCGATCCGCCGGTGAAGGGCCAGCGCCCCTCCTCGTGGACCGAGATCACCCGCACGCGCGGCTCGTCGGCAAACGCATCCTGCACCCCGTCGCCATGATGGGCATCGATGTCGACATAGCTGACCGGCGCAACGCCTTGGTCCAGCAGCGCCAGGACACCCAGCACGGGATCGTTGAAGAAGCAGAAGCCGCTGGCGCGGTCGCGCCGCCCGTGATGCGTGCCGCCCGCCGGGCTGTAGACGATCCCGCCCTGGCGCAGCAGTTCCGCCGCATGGATCGAGGCGCCGCAGGCCGTGGCGGGGCGGCGGAACATCGCCGGGTAGATCGGGTTCTCCAACTTGCCCAGGTTGTAGCGCTCGCGCAGTTCCGGCGATGCGGCCTGCGTGCGCTCCACCTCCATCAGCGTGGCGATGTATGCCGGATCGTGGAAGCGGGCGAGCTGCTCCGGATTGGCGCGCGGGCTGTCGACATAGCTCGCCTCGTCCAGCCATCCCAGCGCGCGGCAGAGGTCGATGGTCGTCGAGACGCGCGGGATCGCCAGCGGATGGTTCCGGCCGAAGCTGGAATGCCGGTAGATCTCGCTGCCGATGAAGAGCGGACGGCTGGACATGCGGCCGCAGGATACCGCACCGGTCGCGATTCCCCATCCGCCTCGCCTTCATGCTTCGACAAGCTCAGCATGAGAAGACTTCGGCGCTTGGCCTCATCCTGGGCCTGTCGAAGGATGAGGCCCGTCGGAGTGCTGCCGCCGGCGTCGACGACGCCCGCGAAGCCGTCACAGGGACTTCGATATCGTGTTCACAAGGCGCGCAAGCCGTAGCGCCCGGCGACTTCCGCCGCCGGGCGCTTGGGACAGAACGGGATTCGCGGGTCCTACTGGACCTGCGAGACCTGTTCCTTCCACTCCGGCATGGCCTTCAGTTCGTCGACGCTGTAGGACAGCTTGAAGGCGCCCTTGGCGTCATCCCAGGCAAATTCGTCCATCGGCAACGCGACGAGATGGGCGCCGATCCCGAGCACGCCGCCTTCCGCGACGACGAATTTCGTGATCTGCTTCGTCCCCGGCTGCATCAGCAGTGTCGAGACCGTACCGATCTTCTTGTCATCCGGCCCATAGACCGTGGAGCCGATGATCTTCGACACGTCCTCGCGCGCCAGCGGGCTGACGGCTGGCGGCAGCGGCTTCGGCGCCGTGCTCGGCAGCGTCGTCGCGGCAGGCGGGCTGGTCGTGCCGGCCGCCGGCGGGTTCGTCTGCGCCATGGCGGCGCCGGTCAGCAGCAGCGCCACGGCCGTCGTGGCGGTAAGCCTGCGAATGTAGGTACCTGCAGTCATGGCAATGCCTCCTTTGCTGGCTGGCCATGCACGGCAGAACGCCCCCGTTTCCGCCGGGTTCCGCCAAAGCGCCGATTGCAACCTTGCAGCGCGCCTCGCGTTGTCCCATAGTCCTCCCTTGTCACTGGGGGGAGCCGGCGTTCCGGCTGAGAGGTCCCAAGCGGCGCCACGGGCGTCCAGGGGGACGACCCCAGAACCTGATGCGGTTCGTACCGCCGTAGGGACTGGTGAGAGATGGTCGTCCGCGCCGGCGCGCAGCATTCTCCCGACATCGTGATCCGTTCGGCCCGCCTGAGCTACGGCGGCGACGTGCTGTTCGACCAGCTCGACGCGCGCTTCGCGGGCGGGCGCTGCGCCTGCCTGCTCGGCCCCAGCGGCGTCGGCAAGTCCAGCCTGCTGCGCCTGATCGCCGGCCTGGCGCCGCCGGGCGCGGGCGGCGAGGTCACCGGCAGCGACGGGGCGCCGATCGCCGGCCGCGTCGCCTGGATGGGCCAGACCGAGCCCCTGATGCCGTGGCTGAGCGCCCGCGGCAATGTCGCCATCGGCGCGCGGCTGCGGGGCGAACGCCCCTATGCCGACGCCGCGCGCCGTGCCGACGAAATGCTCGCGCTTGTCGGCCTCTCCGGGCGCGAACGCGACCGGCCCGCCGCGCTGTCCGGCGGCATGCGCCAGCGCGTGGCGCTCGCCCGCACGCTGTTCGAAGCCCGGCCTGTCGTGCTGATGGACGAGCCCTTCTCCGCCCTCGACGCCATCACGCGCCTGGTGCTGCAGGAAGAGGCGGCGCGCCTGCTCGCCCGGCGCACGGTCGTGCTCGTCACCCACGATCCGCTGGAGGCGCTGCGGATCGGCCATGTCGTGCACGTGATGGCGGGCCGGCCGGCCACGCTCGGCCCCCCGCTCGTTCCGCCGGGCGATCCGCCGCGCGCGCTCGACGACCCGCGGGTACTGGCGCTGCAGGGCGAGTTGCTGCGCCACCTGACCCAGGCGCGCGAAGCGGCATGATCGCGCTGCGCGCCCTCGTCACCTTCGCCGGGCTGGTCGTGCTGTGGCAGGCACTGGTCATGCTGACGGGCATGCCGCACTACCTGCTGCCGGCGCCCAGCCGCGTCGCCGAGACCCTGTGGGCGCGCGCCGACATCCTGTGGGAGCACGCCCGGATCACCGTGCTGGAGATCGCGCTCGGCCTTCTGCTGGGCGTGCTCAGCGGCGCCTTCTGCGCGCTGGTGCTGATGGCGTCGCGCCTGGCGCGGCGCTGGCTGCTGCCGGTGCTGATCGCCAGCCAGGCGATCCCGACCTTCGCCATCGCGCCGCTGCTCGTGCTGTGGTTCGGCTACGGGCTTTTGTCCAAGGTCGTGATGTCGATCATCGTGATCTTCTTCTCGGTCGCCTCCGCCTTCTACGACGGGATGCGGCGGACCGAGCCGGGCTGGCTCGACCTCGCGCGCACCATGTCGGCCTCGCCCTGGCGCACCTTGTGGCTGGTGCGCGTGCCGGCCGCCCTGCCCTCGCTTGCCACCGGCATCCGCGTGGCCGCCGTCTTCGCGCCGATCGGCGCGATCATCGGCGAATGGGTCGGCGCCAGCCGCGGGCTCGGCTACCTGATGCTGCAGTCCAACGCGCGCATGCAGATCGACATGCTGTTCGCCGCCCTGCTGGTGCTGGCGGTGTTCGGCGTTGCGCTCTACGCGACGGTCGATGGCCTGCTGCGGCGATTGATTTCCTGGGCGCCCGACGCGGTGCCCGACGACGACTGACCGACGAAGGAGATTTCCCATGAAGCGCACCCTGCTCGCCCTGGCGCTCGTCCTCCTGGCCATGCGTGCCGAGGCGGCCGACAAGCTGACCATCATTCTCGACTGGTTCGTCAACCCCGACCACGCGCCGATCATCGTCGCGGCCGAGAAGGGCTACTTCGCGGAGGCGGGGCTCGACCTCGAGATCGTGCCGCCGGCCGATCCCAGCGACCCGCCCAAGCTGGTCGCCGCCGGCCGCGCCGAACTCGCGGTCAGCTACCAGCCCACGCACCAGATCCAGATCGCCGAAGGCCTGCCGCTGGTACGCATCGCCACGCTGATCTCGACGCCGCTCAACAGCGTGGTCGTGCTGGCCGACGGCCCGATCAAGTCGATCAAGGACCTCAAAGGCCGGAAGGTCGGGTTCTCGGTTGCCGGCACCGAGGAAGCCGTGCTGGGCACGATCCTGGAAAAGCACGGCCTGACCCTGAAGGACGTCGAGCTGGTCAACGTAAACTTCGCGCTGACCCCCGCGCTGCTCACAGGCCGCGTCGCCGCCGTCACCGGCGCCTACCGCAATTTCGAGCTGAACCAGCTCGCGATCGAGGGCAAGCCCGGCCGCGCCTTCTATGTCGAGGAGGAAGGCGTGCCGGTCTACGACGAGCTGATCGTCGTCGCCAACAAGGACAAGCTCGCCGACCCGCGCCTGAAGCGCTTCGTGACGGCATTGGAGCGCGGCGTGATGTTCCTGACCAACAATCCGGACGAGAGCTGGAAGCTGTTCGTCGCGCGTCACAAGGACCTGGACGACGAACTCAACAAGCGCGCCTGGCGCGACACCCTGCCCCGCTTCGACAAGCGCCCCGCGGCGATGGACAACGGCCGCTACGAGCGCTTCGCCAAGTTCCTGCAGGACAAGGGCCTGGTGAAAGCGATGCCGCCGGTCGCGAGTTACGCGGTGGAATTGCCGTAACGAGCCCAAGTGGGCGTCGCCTTCTCACTGTTTTGTATCGACAATGGGCAATCGATGCAAAAAGTGTTGTTGCTGATCGCACCTTAGCACCAGATCCTTCTCGGTCTCGGAAACCGCCTGCGTCACAAAGGCCAGTGGACCTGGGGTGGCGGCAGATCGCCAAAAATATTATCAATAAGCTAGAGCGCGAAGGACTGCCACCGATGGCGGCCCGAAAGCATTATCCAATCGTATCGCAATCGCCTAGGCCGTCCTCCCACCGCAGTTGAAATTGCACAGGCCCTCGGTACTTTTCGTAGAGATATGCCAGGTGACTGGTCCAATCTACGTCACTATGAAAGGGAAATCGGAGATGCAAGTATTCGAGCAAATGAAGCGATGCCGGCAGCCTGGGATAGCGCACGCTGCCGAGAGATCAAAGATGTGTTCATCGAGAAGTGTAGCCATACGCTGCCGACGAACGACTATGGCTTCAAATTCTGGAATTGCTTGAACGGATGCCTTAGTCGGCATGGCTGCTAGTTCATATAAACACCCGCCCACGAGGCTTTCACTTGTTTAGGGATTATGCCGTGGTGATCGTCGCGGGCGGAGGACTTGCGGCATGAGCGCGGTGGCCATCCGCCGGTTGGCGAGCCTGGGCGAGACCGAGATCGGGCAGCTTGCCGCGGTGCTTGTGGACTGCGTGGAGGGCGGCGCCTCGGTCAGCTTCATGCTGCCGATCGACCGCGGGCGGGCGGCCGGGTTCTGGCGTGGCCTGGCGGAGGATGTCGCCGCGGGCCGGCGCGCCCTGCTGGTGGCGGACGATGCCGAGGGCATTGCCGGGACGGTCCAGGTGATCCTGGACAAGCCCGAGAACCAGCCGCACCGGGCCGACGTCGCCAAGATGCTGGTGCATCGCCGCGCGCGCGGCCGGGGCGTCGGCTCGGCGCTGATGCGCGCGGCCGAGGATTGCGCGCGGGCGGCGGGCCGGACCTTGCTGGTGCTCGACACAGCGACCGGCAGCGAGGCCGAGCGGCTCTACGCCAAGCTCGGCTGGCGGCAGGCCGGCGTCATTCCCGACTACGCGCTGTGGCCGCAGGGTGGGCCGTGCAGCACCAGCCTCTACTACCGCAAGCTCGATTGACCGCATGGAACCCGCGCATGTCGCAGGCGCGCTTGCAAGCGCGGCGCTCCATGCCGGCTGGAACGCCGCGGTAAAGGCGAGCCCGGCGCCGCGCGACATGATGGCGGCGCAGATGGCGGCGAGCGCCGCGATCGTGCTGCCCGGCCTATTGTGGACCGGCCTGTTGTGGACCGGCCTGCCCGCGCCGGCGGCATGGCCGTGGATCGCCGGCTCGACCGCGCTCAACCTGGCGGCGGCGGCGGCGGTGCCGTTGCTTCGCCTGGCCTGACGTGCGACCGTTCGGCAGGGGAGTTGGACGATGACGGCAGACACGATCCCGATCAAATGGCCCGGCGGCGCCAAGTGCGCGGTGTGCCTGACCTTCGACTTCGACGCCGAGTCGCTATGGCTGAACCAGGACCCGAAGAACGCCGAGCAGATCGCCACGCTGTCCCTCGGCCACTATGGCGCCAAGGTCGCGGTGCCCAAGATCCTGGAGTTCCTGCGCGCGGAAGGGCTGAAGGGCACGTTCTTCACGCCGGGCTGGACGGTCGACAACCACACCAACCGCGTCGAGGCGATCCTGAAGGACGGGCACGAGCTGGCGCATCACGGCTACATGCACCGCTGGCCCAATCCCGACAAGCCGGCGGAAATCGTCGAGGAGCTGGACAAGGGCCTCGACGCCATGCAGCGCCATTTCGGCTATCGCCCCAAGGGCCACCGCCCGCCGGCCAGCGAAACCAACCACATCGTGCTGGAGGAGCTGGTCAAGCGCGGCTTCCTCTACACCTCGGCCTGCAAGGACGACATCAATCCCTACCGCCACGTGCTGCGCGACGGCAGGCCCGGCCCGATCGAACTGCCGCAGCAGCCCTCGCTCGGCGACTGGGGCTACGGCGCCACCCACATCAAGGCGCCGCGCCCCCTGTTCCCGCGCGAGCACGTGCTGTCGATCTGGCAGGACGAGTTCGAGATGCTGCGCGAGTGGGGCGGGCTGGTCATGGTGGTGATGCACCCCCAGGTCAGCGGAAGGCCGCTGCGGATGAAAATCCTGCGCGAGTTCATCGCCCACACCCGCAAGTTCGACAAGGTCTGGTACGCGACGGGCCAGGAGATCGCCGAGGTGTTTCAAGCCCAGGAGCGGGCGGCGAAACGCGCGGCGGCGGAGTAAAGGTCGTCGCGTAGACGGCCCGACCCCGGTTGCTGCTCTCCCCGTGACGGCAAGGGGCGTCATCCACGTCCGCATGAAAGCGCGCATGCGCGCCAAGGCAGGAATCCAAGGTATGGCGATCAAACGCGTGGCGATTGCCTTGCTGCTGGCGGTCATTGTCTGTGCATCGCGGGCCGCTGCCGCTGGCGAATTCCAGCACGCGGCAGGCGCGCGCCTTGCAGACGCCCTGACCGAGTATCGAGCGATCCAGGCACGCGGCGGGTGGCCGGAAATCCCCGACGGGCCGACACTGGAACAAGGAGACATCGGCCCGCGCATCGTCGCCTTGCGCCGGCGGCTCCATGCCACCGGCGACTTGACCGACCGCACCGGCCGCGAGGACTACGATGCCGGCGTGGCCCGCGCGGTTCGACGCTTCCAGGCGCGCCATGGGCTGGCCGTCGACGGAAGGGTCGGGCAGCAGACCCTGGTCGCCCTGAACACCGGCGTCGCGGCGCGGATCGGACAGCTCGCCCGCAATCTCGCCCGCTGGGAGGCGTTGCCCGATCTCGGCTCGGCCTACGTGCTGGTCAACACGGCCGCGATGCTGCTGGAGATGGTCGACCAGGGACCAGTGCCGCCGCGCATGCCGGTCGTGGTCGGCGACAGGGACCATCCGACACCGGTTTTTTCGAGCCACCTCGCCGCCATCGTCTTCAATCCCGATTGGACCGTGCCGCAGTCGATCATCCAGAAGGAAATCCTGCCGCGGTTGCGCCGCGATCCCCGCTACCTTGCCGCCAATCGCATTCGCATCCTCGATCGCCCCGAGGATCCGTTTGGCCAGCAGGTCGACTGGCGCGCGCCCGACGCGCGCCTCGTCGCGCGTCGCCTGCGCCAGGATCCCGGACCCGGCAATTCCCTGGGGCTGATCAAGTTCGACGTGCCCAACACATTCGACGTCTACCTGCACGACACGCCGGCCAAGCGACTGTTCGCGAATCCGAAGCGGGCCTACAGCCACGGCTGCATCCGCGTATCGCGGCCGCGCGAACTGGCCGCCTGGGTCCTCGGCAGCGATGTCGATAGCGTCGACCGCGCAATCGCATCCGGCGAAACCACCCGAGCCCCCGTGAGCCGCGATATCGCGGTGCACGTCGTCTATCTCACCGCCTTCGTCGATCCCGACGGCACCGTCCAATTCCGCGACGATCTCTACGGCATCGATGGGATGGCCGCGGCGTCGGCAACCGAAGCGGCGGCAAGTATCGGCTGCGGCGCGCAACGCGATTGATTTGGGCACGGTGGTTGCTAGTATGCCGCCGGGTCGGCTACGGAGGCGGAGCCTGATGACAGATCGCCTGAACCGGCGGCGCGTGCTGCGGTTGATCGGCTTCGGCGCGGCGCTGCTGCCGCTGCGGCCGCAATCCGCCCAGGCCCTCGCCGCGACGCGCCGGCTGCGATTCGAGAACCTGCACACCGGCGAATCCGCGGCCGTCGAATACTGGGCCGATGGCGGCTATCTCGGCGACGCGATCCGGCGGATCAACCATCTCCTGCGCGATCACCGTACCGGCGATGTCCACGCGATCGATTTGCGCCTGCTGGACCTGCTTCACCGGCTGCGCGAGGCGCTTTCGACCGACGCGCCGTTCCAGATCATCTCGGGCTATCGGTCACCGCGGACGAACGCCATGCTCCACGACCGGAGCGACGGGGTCGCACGCAATAGCCTGCACACGGACGGGCTGGCCGTGGACATACGAGTGCCGAGCCGGCCGCTACGCCTTGTCCGCGATGCCGCGCTCAGCCTCAAGTCCGGCGGCGTCGGCTATTACGCCGGCTCCGATTTTGTCCATGTCGATGTCGGGCGCGTCCGTTCCTGGTAGCGTGACGCGCCGAGCGGCACGGCCGATCTAATACCCCAGCGCCATCCCGTCCTTGCGCGGCTCCGAGCCGCCCACGAGGTCGCCGGTCTTCTCGTCGATCCAGATCGCCTGGCCGCCGCCATAGGGCGCGGGCGCGGTCTCGGTCTTGTGGCCGAGCTTCTGCAGATCCTTGGCCACCTGCTCGGCGTAGCCGCGCTCGAGCTTCACCGCGCCCTCGCGGTGGTGCGCGCGCGGGAAGTCGATCGCGGCCTGCGGGTCCATGCCGAAATCGACGATGTTGGTCAGCACGTGGCTCTGGCCGACGGGCTGGAAATGCCCGCCCATCACGCCGAACGGCATCACCGCGCGCCCGCCCCGCGTCACCATCGCCGGGATGATCGTGTGCATCGGCCGCTTGCCGCCGGCGATGCCGTTGGGGTGCGTGTCGTCGACCTTGAAGCTCGATCCGCGGTTCTGCAGGATCACGCCCGAGTTCGGCGAGGCCTTGCCGCTGCCGAAGCCGTCGAAGACCGAGTTGATGAAGCTGACCGCGTTGCGGTCGCGGTCGACCACGCACAGATAGGTCGTGTCGTTGTGCTCGGGCAGCGGCACCGGCTTCATGCCGTTCATCGCGCGGTCGGTGCGGATGTGCTTGCGCTGGTCGGCGGCGTGCTTCTTCGACAGCAGCCGCTCGACCGGCACGTCGACATGGCGCGGGTCGCCGACATAGGCGTCGCGGTCGGCGAACGCGAGCCGGCTCGCCTCGACCTCGAGGTGCAGGCGCTCGGCCCCCGCGGGATCGAGCGCGGAGAGCTCGTAGCCCTCCAGGATGTTGAGCATCAGCAGCGTGGTGATGCCACTGCCGTTGGGCGGGCATTCGTGCACGGTGTAGCCGCGATAATCCGTCGTGATCGGCGCGATGTACTCGCCCTCGGTCCGCGCGAAATCCTCCAGCGTGTGCAGGCCGCCCAGCGAGCGCAGGTAGGTCACGATGTCCTCGGCCACCGGGCCGGTGTAGAAGCCCTTGGCGCCCTCCTTGGCGACGCGCCTCAGCGTGGCGGCCAGGCGCGGGTTCTTGAAGCGCTCGCCGGTCTTGGGCGCCCGCCCGTCCAGCAGGAAGGTGGACTTGGCGTTGGCGTCCTTGGCGAGCTTGCCGACCTGGTTCGCCCAGTCGAAGGCCACGCGCGGCGTGACGATGAACCCCTGCTCCGCCGCCTTGATCGCGGGCTGCAGCACATCGCCCAGCGGTTTCGTGCCGTGGTCCGCGACCAGCCGCTCCCAGGCCTGCACGCAGCCCGGCACGGTGATGGAATGGACGCCGTGCTCCTCGATATGGTTCACGCCCCTCGACTTGAGCGTATCGGCGCTCGCCGCCTGGGGCGCGCGGCCCGAGCCGTTGAAGGCGGTCACCTTGTCCTTGCCGCCCTTGGCGTAGAGCACGAAGCAGTCGCCGCCCAGCCCGGTCATGCCGGGCTCGATCACGCACAGCAGCGACACTGCCGCCACCGCGGCATCCATCGCGTTGCCGCCCGCGCGCAAGGTCTCGATCGCGGTCAGCGTGGCCAGCGGGTGCGAGGTCGCGGCCATGGCTTCGCCGGCATGGGACGTCGAACGGCCGGGACGCTGGAAGTCGCGCATCAACTCTTCCTCTCGTGGGTGCAGGGCGGGCTCACAGCCAGCCGCGTCGCTTGAAATACCAGTATGGCACGACGGCCGACACCACCATCAGCACCAGGGCGTAGAGATAGCCGTAGTCCCATTGCAGTTCGGGCTGCCATTTGAAGTTCATGCCGTAGATGCTGGCCACCAGCGTGGGCGGCAGCAGCGCCGTGGCGGCGACGGTGAATATCTTGATGATGTTGTTCTGCTCGGTCATCGAGCGGTTCTGCTCGATCGAGATCATGCCGAGGGTCGCGTCCAGCAGGAAGTTGACCTTGCTGGAAAGGAACCCGTCGTGCTCGGCCAGCGAGCGCAGGTCGCGCGACAGCGTCTTCAGCCGCGCCTTCAGGTCCTTGCGCGCGCCCAGCGCCTCGGCGGCGCCCAGATAGGTCGCCATGCGGTCGAGGCCCAGGATCGTGTCCCGCGTCTTGGAAGTCAGGTCGCCGTTGCGCCCCAGCCCCCGCAGCACCGCCTGCAGGTCGGTGGTCGCCTGCTCGTCCGACTTCTCGTCGCCATTGCCGCCGGTGGGGTCGTAGAAGACCTTGCGCGACAGGGTGTCGAGGTCGCTGGCGACGCGCTCCATCACGTCGGCGACCCGGTCCACGATCGTCTCCAGCAGCCCGACCAGGATGGTTTCCGCATTCGTGCACCAGCCGATCTGGCGCGCCGCGCGCGCCGCGAAGAAGTCGAGCGACTTCGGCGAGGTGTAGCGGACGGTGACCAGCGAATTGGGTGTCAGGATGAAAGTGATCGGCGTCGCCTCGGGCCGCGTCGTGTCGGTGTGGTGGATCACCGGCGCGGTCATGAAATGCGCGTCGCCCTCGCGGTAGAGGCGGCTGGAAACCTCGATCTCCTGCATTTCCTCGCGGCTCGGAACGTCCAGCCCGGCGAAGGCCTGGACCGCGGATTCCTCGTCCTTGCTGGGGGCCAGCAGATCGAGCCACACGGCATTGGCCGGCGGCTCGCCCGACGGGCCAAGCGCCGCTCGCTCCAACCGCCCGCCGCTGAGCGCGTAGGCCGTGATCATGCCGAACCCCGGTGATTGCGCCGGAGTTGTAGCGCCGTCCGCCGGCCGCTACAACACCTCTGGGCCGAAGACAGGTTCATGAAGAGGATGCCTCCATGCCCGAAGCCTCCACGCCCCTCAGCGACCGCGACGGATTGATCGCCCTGCTCGAACGGCTCGGCAGTTCCGAGGACGCGGTGGCCCTGGCCGCGGCGCGGGAGATCGATGCACGGCTGAAGCGCGACGGCGTCGCCTGGGACACGCTGCTGGTCCGCGCCAGCACCGGCCCGGATGACGATGACGCGCCCGGCCATGTCCATGCATCGCCGGACGACGAAGCGCTGGCGCCCGCCGTCGAGGCGCCGGCTGGCGATGTCTCGGTCGGCGATACGGCAGCCGACCTGGCCGCGATCGAACGCCTGCTCGCCACCAAGGAGCTTTCTCCTGATACGCGGGACATGCTCACCGACCTGAAGGGAGACATACAGGCCGGCGCGTTCACCGAGGCCGACCGGCGCTATGTCCGCAGCCTGGAAATCCGCCTGGCGGCGGCCAAGCGGAAATAGACGGCGGGCTTGACCTTCCCATCGCTGGAAGCCCCACATTGAGCATTCTCAGGATTGGAGTTCGCTCGATGGATCTGCTTGTTCAAGGAATGACGTGCGAGGGCTGCGCGGGCGCGGTGCGCCGCTCGGTCGCCAAGGTTGCGCCGGACGCAAAGGTCAAGGTCGAGCTGAAGGCCGGCAAGGTCCAGGTCGAGGGCAAGGCCGATCGCGCCGCCGTGATCGCGGCGATCGAGAAGGCCGGCTTCTCCGTGGCGCGCTGATCCGATGGCTTGGTCCCGTCGACAGTTCCTCGGCGGCGGCCTGGCGCTGGCCGCCGGCGCCATCGCGCCCTTCGACCGCGCGCTCGGCCAGCCGGCACCGGCGCGGCTTGCCGTCGAGCGGCGCGTCATCGAGGTCAACAAGCAGCCGGCCAGCGTCTACGGCATCCGGGGGCCCGGCGGCCGACACGGGCTGGTCCTGGAGGCCGGCCAGCGCTTCCAGGTGAATCTCGAGAACCGCGCCGAGCTGCCGACGCTGATCCACTGGCACGGCCAGACCCCGCCCTTGGCGCAGGACGGCGTGCCGGGCCTGTCGCAGCCCCTGCTCCAGCCGGGCCGGAGCTACGACTACGACTACGCGCCGCGGCCGGGCACGCACTGGATGCACTCGCACGAGGGCCTGCACGAGCAGCTCCTGATGGCCGCCCCGCTGATCGTCCACGAGGCCGGCACGGCCGCGATGCGCGAGGTCGTGGTGATGCTGCACGATTTCACCTTCGCCGACGCGGCCGAGGTGTTCGCCAAGCTCGGCAGCGGTCAGGGCGGGCATGCCATGCACGGCGCGGCGATGGATCATTCCGCCCATGCCGGCCATGCCGGTCATGGGCCTATGCTTTCGGCCCATCTGCACGATGTCGAATACGACGCCTTCCTCGCCAACGACCGCACGCTGGACGACCCCGAAGTGATCCGGGCGGAGCGCGGCGAGCGCATCCGGCTGCGCCTGATCAACGCCGCCACCGCGACCGCCTTCATCATCGACGCCGGCGCGCTCTCGGCCCAGGCGATCGCCGTCGACGGCAATCCGGTGCGTCCCGTGCCCGGCCGGCGCTTCCCCCTCGCGATGGGGCAGCGCCTCGATCTGGTGCTGACCCTGCCGCGCGAGAACGGCGCCTGGCCGGTGCTGGCCCGGCGCGAGGGCGACGTGGCGCGGACCGGCATCATCGTCGCCACGCCGGGCGCGCGCATCGCCAAGGTCGCGACCAAGGGCCGGGACAAGGCCGCGGCGGCCGACCTGGCGCTGGAGCGGCGACTTGTTGCGCACCAGCCGCTCGCGCGCCGCGCGCCGGACCGGCGGCTGAAGGTGATCCTGGGCGAGAAGCCGCCCTATGTCTGGATGCTGAACGAGGCCACCTTCGACCGGCGCCAGCCCCTGGCGGTGCGCCGGGGCGAGCGGGTGCATATGACCTTCGAGAACCCGACCACGATGATGCACCCCATGCACCTGCACGGGCATCATTTCCAGGTCGTCGCGCTGGGCGCCGAGCGGATCGCTGGCGCGATGCGCGACACGGTGATCGTGCCCGCCTTGGGCGGCCGCGTGACGGTCGCGTTCGACGCCGACAATCCCGGCGAGTGGATGCTCCACTGCCACAATCTCTACCACATGGCCGCCGGGATGATGACGACGGTCAAGTACGCGGCGTAGCCGCCCGCCGCGACGGATCGCGCCGCGCCTCGACATGCCAGCGCAGCGATTCCAGCCCGATGATCCGCCGGAGCAGCGCGGCGACGACGTCCGGGCGCCATTCCTCAGCGCCGTCGATCACGATGCTCAGTCGGTACAGCCCGCCGCGCCGCGCGCAGGCGAAGCTGTCCACGGAACAGCCGCGGATCTGAAGCACCTGGAGGACGCGCGAGAGGAACGAGGGCTCGGCCGGCCCGGCTAGCTCGAAGAAGCCCTGGGTATGGAAACGGTCCGAAGACATGGCACATGCGACCTTTGCAACGTCATTGGAGCGCCGTTGCCGGCGCGAAGCGGGTAAAGCGCCTTCCGCGCGCGGGTAATTCGCCCGCGCGCGCCAATAACTCGCTCGCCGTTGTGGTGCAGATGCGCCATGCAGCGGAGGCTAGCGGAACGGCCCAGCACCCGTCAACGCGCACCCGTCAACGCGGGCGGGGCACCAGCACGTGGATCAGCGCGAGGCCGACGACGAATCCGCCGATATGCGACCACCAAGCCACCACGCCGAGGCTGGTTTCGGCCCCGACCAGGCCGAACAGGAGCTGACTGACGATCCAGATGACCGCCAGCAGCCCGACTTGGCGCAATCCGCCCCCCGCCGCGCCGCGCCCGGTCCCGGCGACCAGCCGCAGGATGGCCGCGAAACACCCGGAGATCGCCGCCGAGGCGCCCAGCAGGGGCACGGGCGAGCCGGGGAAGAGCAGGATCTGGGCGATGCCGCCGGCAATGCCGCTGAGCAGGTAGAGCACGAGGAACCGGCCCGGCCCGATCCAGCGCTCGAGCCCGACCCCGAAGGCGAGCAGGGCCAGCATGTTGATGCCCAGGTGGTCGAGCCCGCCATGGAGGAACTGGTAGGTGACCAGCGGCAGCGGGTCGACCGGTCCCCAGGCCATCGCGCCGGTGAAGCGCGCCGCGACCAGCCCGAACGAATAGACCAGCCGCGCGTCGAGATTCTCGGGCAGGAGCGACCGCGCCAGGTGCACCGCCAGGTTGAGCACCACCAGCCAGAGCACGACCGTGCTGACGTTGAAGACGGGGCCGCCCGCGCTTCCCGCGCCGCCGCGCCATGGCTTGCGCGGCGGTCCGCCGCGCTCCGGGCCCGGGCGGGCCTCCCGCAGGATCGGTAAATCTGGCCGCGTTGCCAACATCTTCGCTCCACTGGACGGGGTCGCCACCATAGCAGTGCCGGGGCCCTTATTTTACAGTTATTTAACCCTGCAATGTTCGTATGGCGAGCGATCGGCGGGTGCCCGGCGCGCCGCCGGAGGAAAGGGTTTCGCGCAGGTCATGGCCGTGTCCGCCGCCTCCGTTCCGCCCGTGCCGAACCCGTACCGGATGACCGGGACGTTCCGCCTGCTCGTGCGCGGCAAGAACGTCAATGCCGAGACCTTGCTGTCGACCGACTACCTGAACCATTTCAACGAAATCGCGATGCTGATCGAGATGGCGCCGTCGATGCCCGAATGCCTGGACGACATCCGCGCCTGGCGGCCGAAGACCTATGCCGAGCACTTCCACGACAGCAACTTCGCCGACCGCGACCTGGCGATCCTGGCCTACGACAACGCGCCGTCGCAGCACCGCGAACCGTTCGACCGCACGATCGAGCGGATGAACGAAGCGGTCGCCGCGGCCGTGCGGGAGCTGGGCGCGGCCATCGAGGCCGGCGCGCCCGAGCGCATCGAGGCAGTGGCGCAGAGCGCCGCGCGGCGCCTGCATGCGCTGATCGACGTGGCGAGCGGCATCATCAACGGCCACCACGCCGTGATCCACCAGCACCAGATCGACGCCATCCTCGAAGGCGTCGAGGGCGCCGCGCGCCCGGCAACCACCGCCGGTTAATAGCCCCCTTCCTTCCCGCCGAAACGGTAACGCCATGAGCCCCTTGCGTCCGGCCTGCGCCTGCGCCAATTTTGCCGGTCTTGAGGGGGGGAAGCCGCCGCCGACCCGCGGGCGCAAGGAATGCGCCTGGGGCACTCTGGGCGACACCTCCGCACGATCGCTTCCGACCAGGCCCAATTGAGGAGCGGCGGCCGATGCTGCGCATCTTCCGTCATTACGTCAGCCCGATCATCTTCGTGTTCATGCTGGTCGAGTTCGTGTTGTTCGTCTACGCGAACCTCAAGGTCGTCAATACCAGCTTCATGTACGGGTTTCCGTCGGGCCTCGTCGGGCCCGACCCCTATCTGTACGCGATCTACCTTTCCCTGCTGCAAATCTCGCTGATGTGGAGCGTCGGGCTCTACCGCTTCGAGAGTATCGCCAACCCGCGCACGATCCTCGTGCGCACCTTCGTGGTGCTGACCCTGACCCTGCCGGCGGTCGCGCTGTTCTTCCTGGTGGTCAGCAAGTCGGTGCGCGTCACCGTGTCCTACGCGCCCGCCGTGGTCGGGCTGGTGTCGCTGCTCGCCTGCTGGATCATCGCCGCCATCATGCGCATGATCCTGCGCGCCACGGTCAACACGGCCGACCTCAACCGCAAGATCCTGATCATCGGCGCCGGCGATCGCGCCCAGCGCGTGATCGATCTCGTCAAGTCGAACCCTTGGAGCCGGATCGAAATCGCCGGATGCCTGGACATCCGCGAAGAATGGCGCGAGGGCGAATGGCGGCATCCCGACGTGCGCCGCATCCAGGGCACGGGCATCGTGGCCGCCATCAAGGACACCGGGGCCGTGGAGATCGTGCTGGCGCTGCAGGACCGGCGCGGCGTGCCGTTCGACGACCTGCTGGAATGCCGGATGACCGGCACCTACGTGACCGACTACTTGTCGTTCTTCGAGCGCGAGAGCCGCAAGATCCTGATCGACGAGCTGCAGCCGGGCTGGCTGATCTTCTCCGACGGGTTTCGCCTCAGCTCCGTGCTGAACGATCTTTTGAAGCGCCTGGGCGACATCGCGGTCAGCTCGGTGCTGCTGATCATCGCGCTGCCTTTCCTGATCGTCACCGCGATCGCGATCCCGCTGGAATCGCGCGGGCCCGCGCTGTTCCGCCAGGAGCGCGTCGGGCGCAACGGCCGTACCTTCATCCTGTACAAGTTCCGCAGCATGCGCGCGGACGCGGAAAAGGGCGGCCCGCAATGGGCCGGCGAGGACGACCCGCGGATCACGCGGCTCGGCCGCTTCATCCGCCGCACGCGCATCGACGAGATCCCGCAGGTTTTCAACGTGCTGAAGGGCGACATGAGCTTCATCGGGCCGCGCCCGGAACGCCCGCATTTCGTCGACTGGCTGAAGAAGGAAATCCCGTTCTTCAACGAACGCCACCGGGTGCGGCCGGGGATCACCGGCTGGGCCCAGATCAACTATCCCTACGGCGCGTCGGTGGAGGACGCCAAGGAGAAGCTCTCCTACGACCTCTACTACATCAAGAACTACAGCCTGCTGCTCGACATCATCGTGCTGTTCTCGACGATCGAGGTGGTGCTCTGGCCGAAAGGCGTGCGGTAGCCCGCGGCCCGCGCGGCCGGCCGGCTCCCCGACCAACGCCATGCTGGACAGCGTCGCCATCATCAACATCGTCGGGTTCCTGACCATCGTCGGCGCGCTGGTGGTCGCGATCTCGCTGGCCGACCCGCATCGCAAGCTGCGACCGATCCAGTACGGCCTGTGGATCACCTGCATCGCCGCCGGGGCGGAGTTCCTGCCGCTGGTGCGCCTGGCGCCGCCGACCCCGTTGACGCGCTACCTTCTGGACTGCGCGTGGCTCGGCACCTCGCTGTGCTGGCTCGCCGTGCTGCAGGCCTACGGCCGGCCCGGCTTCGAGCTGCGCCGGTCGGCCTCCGCGCTCGAAACCTGGCTGTTCGCCCTGGCGGTCGCCGCCTACGCCATCGTGATCGCGTGGCGCGCGGGCGAAGGCATCATCGAGCGCCCGCCCTTCCCCGGCGCCGGATCGCTGCGCGCGCCGTTCACGGTGCTGGTGCCGATCCTCGGCCTGATCCTGTGCGAGAACCTCTACCGCAACGCGACCGAGGACTTCCGCTGGCGCCTGAAGTTCCTCAATTTCGCGGTCGTCGCGATGCTGACCTTCGACCTCAGCGTCGCCATCCACGAATCGCTGCATCACGGCAAGAACACCGAGTTGTTCCGCAGCCGGGCGCTGGTGATGTTCCTGATCGTGCCGCTGATCCTGAGCGCCTGCTCGCGGCTGACCCGGCCGGTGCCGCGCTACGCCGTGTCGCGCAGCTTCGTTTTCTTCTCGACGGCCGCCGTGCTGGGTGGCGCCTACCTTTTGGTCGTGGCGATGATCGCCTACTACGTGCAGTTCGTCGGCACGTCGCTGGCCGAGCCGCTGCAGATCATCGTCATCGTCGCCGGCTTCGCCGTGCTCTTGGCCGTGCTGTCGTCCGGCAGCCTGCGCGCCAAGGTGCGCAGCGCCATCGCTGCCGCGATCTACGACCTGAAATACGACTACCGCTCGGAATGGCTGCGCTTCATCACGACGATCAGCGCGCAGGAGAGCACGGCCGGGCTGCAGGAGCGCCTAATCAAGTCGGTGGCCGACGTGGTCGACAGCATCGGCGGCGCGCTGTGGGAATGGGACGAGACGGCGGGCCTGTTCGTGCAGAGCGCGGAATGGAACTACGCCGCGGCGGCCGGAAAGAACATCGACGACGCCGCGTGGCTGCGCCAATTGCGGGCGGGACGCCTGGTGCGCGGCCACGACTTCGCGCGGCTGGCGCCGTCCGACCAGGGCATCGACCTGACCGACGTGTGGCTGATCATGCCGCTGCCGCATGGCGAGCAGCTCTCGGGCTTCATCGTGCTGCGCCAGTGCCGCATCCCGCGCGTGATCGACGACGAGGACGAGGTGCTGCTGGGCATCCTGGTGCGCCAGATCGCCAGCTACCTGGCCGAGTATCGCGGCACCATCGCGCTGGCCGAGCAGAAGGAGCTGAAGGAGTTCAGCGAGCGGGTCACCTTCGTCGCCCACGACATCAAGTCGATCATCTACCAGCTCTCGCTGATGGTCGAGAACGCCAAGCAGGTCGGCGACAATCCCGAATTCCAGCGCGACATGCTGCTCACGATCGGCGATTCGATCGGGAAGATGCAGCAGATGCTGCTGCAGTTGCGCAAGGACTATGTCGATCCCAGCACCGTCATCAACCTGCCCGCCCTGATCGAGGAGATCGCCCGGCCTTTCCGCGACAGCGGGTCGGCGATCACGATCGATCTCGGCGACGGCCCGGTCGAGACCACCGCCGGTCGCGGCGCGATGGAGAGCGTCTTCCGCCAATTGATTGCCAACGCGGCCGAGGCCGCGGCGCCCGACGGCAAGGTCCGCATCGCCGTCGCGCCGGACGGTCCCTGGGCCGCCGTCACCATCGCCGATACCGGCCCCGGCATGGAGCCGGGGTTCCTGCGCGAGCACCTGTTCCGCCCGCTGCGCAGCAGCAAGTCCACCGGCTACGGCATCGGCATGTACCAGGTGCGCGAGCTGCTGCGGCGATCGGCCGGCCGCATCCGCGTGCGGTCGGCGCCCGGCAAGGGCACGACGATCGAGGTCCTGCTGCCGCGGACGCAGCCGGCTCAGCCGGACGGCGGCGCCTAGTGCCCCGAACCCGAAGTTCGCCATCTCTCGATCGCAAGACCGGAGGCGAACGTCGGGTTCCAAAGGGGCACTAGACTTGAAATAGTTGCTCGTGTCCTTTTCGATTCCGAAGTTCGTACGGCG
>JADLEG010000183.1 GCA_020846275.1 Alphaproteobacteria bacterium | reverse complement strand
TGGCGTCCCCTACGGGATTCGAACCCGTGTTTGCGCCGTGAGAGGGCGCCGTCCTGGGCCTCTAGACGAAGGGGACCGACAGCAGAGGCTTGCGGGGTAAGCTGTATCCTAGGTGCCCACCGGGATCAAGCGTGGCTGGAACCAGGCCTTCCTCTTGGCTCGAACTGCACCGTCATGCCGCCTGGCGGCGGTTGGCGGCGGCGATCAGCGCTTCGACATCCTTGGGATCGGTGTCGAAGGCGGCGACCAGGCGCATCAGGCGCTTGTCGCCGGTCGCGGGCGCCCAGGGCTCGAGCGCGAAGCCCTCGGCCTCGATCGCCGCGACCAGCCGCGTGGGCATCTCGGCGAACACTTCGTTGCCGTCGACGGGCTGGGTGACGGTGACGCCGCTGAGCGCGCCCAGGCCCCGGGCCAGACGTTTGGCCTGGGCGTTGGCGTGGCGCGCGTTGTCGAGCCAGCGGTCCTGGTCGAGATAGGCCTCGAGCTGCGCCGACAGGAACCGCATCTTCGAGAACAGGTGCCCGGCGCGCTTGCGGCGATAGGCCAGGCTCGCCGCCAGGTCCTTGCGGAAGACGACGATCGCCTCGGCCGCGATGGCGCCGTTCTTGGTGGCGCCGAACGACAGCAGGTCGACGCCGGCGCGCCAGGTCAGGTCGGCGGGGCTGCAGTTCAGCCCCGCCAGCGCGTTGGCGAAGCGCGAGCCGTCCATGTGCAGCACGAGGCAGCGTTCGCGGCAGATCTGGCCGATCGCCGCCACGTGGTCGGGCTTATAGGCGGTGCCGGATTCCGAGAGCTGGGTGATGCTCACGGCCGCCGGCTGGGCATGGTGCACGCCGGTCGGCGCCGCCGCCAGGGTCGCGGCCAGTGATTCCGGCGCCAGGCGCCCCTGCGCGCCGGCCAGTGGCACCAGCCGCGCGCCGCCGGTGTAGAACTCCGGCGCGTTGCATTCGTCCAGCAGGATGTGCGATTCCGCGTGGCAGTAGACCGCGCCCCAGGACGGCACCGCCGCGGCCAGGCATAGCGCGTTGGCCGCGGTCCCTGTCGCGACCGGGAAGACCGCGACGTCGGTTTCGAAGACCTCGGCCAGGCGCTGTTCGACGCGCTGGGTGACTGCGTCGTTGCCGTAGGGCAGGGACGGGCCGGCGTTGGCGCGGGCAACCGCCTCCAGGATGGCCGGGTCGATGCCGGCGACGTTGTCGCTGCGGAAATTCGCGCCCATGGCGGCTTGCTCTCCTCGATTTCTATGCTACGGGGCGCGCTTGACGGCGATGGTGCCGATCGCGCGGCCGCTGGCGACATCGAACACGTGCAGCCGCTCCTCGCCATCGGGCAGGGCGACGCGCAGCACCACCCGGTCGCCCTGGATGGCGGTTTCCATCACCTTGCCGCCCGGCGGCAGGGTCAGCTCCGCGGTGCCGAACCCGGCGTCGCCGCCGCCGCGCTTGGCCTGCATCATGAGGCCGCCCGCCAGCACGCCGAACCCCGCGATCAACAGGACGGTCAAAACGCCGACAAGGACCTTGAGCCCAAGCATCGATCGGGTTCACTCTCCGGGCAGGACAGCACGCGCATGACGGAAGTTTCGACGACGGGCGGCACGCGGCACCTGGTTGCGGCCGGACCCGCCGACGCCGGGGAACGGCTCGACCGGCTGATCGCCGCGCGCGTGGCGGCGCTGTCGCGCAGCCGCGTCAAGGCTTTGATCGAGGAGGGTCGCGTCGTTGCCGTCGGCGACGGCGGGGCGACGATAACGAACCCCTCCCACCGGGTCAAACCGGGCCAGCGTTTCGCCATCCTGGTTCCCGATCCCTTGTCCGCGGCGCCCGGCGCGCAGCACCTGGCGCTCGACATCGTGTACGAGGACGACGACCTGATCGTTATCGACAAGCCGCCCGGCATGGTGGTCCACCCCGCCCCCGGCAATCCCGACCGGACCCTGGTCAATGCGCTGCTGGCGCATTGCGGCGACAGTCTCTCCGGCATCGGCGGGGTGAAGCGTCCGGGCATCGTCCATCGCCTGGACAAGGACACCAGCGGCCTTCTGGTGGCGGCCAAGAACGACCTGGCGCATGCCTCGCTGTCCAGCCAGTTCGCCGGGCGCAGCATCGAGCGGCTGTATCGCGCGGTGGTCTGGGGCGTGCCGACGCGCGCCACGGGCGAGATCGCCGGCGCGATCGGCCGCGACCCGCGCAACCGAAAGCGCATGGCCGTCGTTAGCAGGGGCGGGAAGCCGGCCCTGACGCGCTATCGCGTGATCCGGCGCCTGGGCGGCGGGGCTGCCAGCCTGGTCGAGCTGAAGCTCGCCACCGGCCGTACGCACCAGATCAGGGTCCACCTGGCGGCGATCGGCCATCCGGTTGTGGGCGACCCGGTCTACGCGGGTCGGCATGGGCGAGGCCGGACCGGGCCCGGAGCCGCGGCGTCGGCCGCCCTGGGGCGGCAGGCGCTGCATGCGGCGGTACTGGGGTTTTCGCACCCGCGAACGGGAACGACTTGCAAGTTCGAGTCGTTGATACCAAACGATATCAATATGTTGATGAAATCCTTTGAATCATCCGAAGATAAAATATAGTTTAGTCGCTTAGTCAGGAATTTATGGCTAGCGTTACGGACATGGCCCGGCCGGCGCGGCCGGGTCCAAGGTTGCAGGAGGTAGTCCGATGAGTAGCGCAAGGGCGCTCCCCGCGATCGGGTCGGAAGGCGGCCTCTCCCGCTATCTGCAGGAGATCCGCCGGTTTCCCATGCTGACCCCCGAGGAGGAGTTCGTGCTCGCCAAGCGGTGGCGTGAGCACAACGACACCGAGGCCGCGCACAAGCTGGTGACCAGCCATCTGCGGCTGGTGGCGAAGATCGCCATGGGCTACCGCGGCTACGGCCTGCCGATCAGCGAACTGATCTCCGAGGGCAATGTCGGCATGATGCAGGCGGTCAAGCGCTTCGAGCCGGACCGCGGCTTCCGGCTGGCGACCTATGCGATGTGGTGGATCCGCGCGGCGATCCAGGAATACATCCTGCATTCCTGGTCGCTGGTGAAGATGGGCACGACCGCGGCGCAGAAGAAGCTGTTCTTCAACCTGCGCAAGCTCAAAGGCCAGATGAAGGAGATCGACGAGGGCGACCTGCCGCCCGAGAGCGTCAAGAAGATCGCCGAACGCCTGGACGTGACCGAGGACGACGTGGTGCAGATGAACCGGCGCCTCGCCGCGCCCGACCATTCCTTGAATGCGCCGGTCCGCCAGGAAGGCGAGGGCGAGTGGCAGGACTGGCTGGTCGATCCGTCCGAAAGCCAGGAAACGCGGCTGGCGGACAGCGAGGAACTCGACAAGCGCGCGCAGCTTCTGTCGGAAGCCATGAAGACGCTGAACCAGCGCGAGCGTCACATCCTCGAGCAGCGGCGGCTGAAGGACGAGCCGGCCACGCTGGAGGACCTGAGCCAGGAATACGGCATCTCGCGCGAACGCGTGCGCCAGATCGAGGTCCGGGCGTTCGAGAAGCTGCAGAAGGCGATCAAGTCAGCCGCCCAGCGCGAGAAGCTCGACGCCTAGTCGGGCCGCGCGTCGCCGGCGCTCCTTGAGCCAGCCGCCCCCGCAATAGCCCACGACCCGCGGGGCGCCGCCGCGCGCGGTGCCCGCCAATCAAGTATTGCCGGGTCTTCCTGCCCGCCCCTATTCTTTCCTCCGCTCGCCCTTTCGAAACGATCAGGCGCGCTGGGGACCAGGGCATGGCGGAGCTGAACCCGGACGACGATCCGTCGCCCGCCGAGAAGGCAGAGGCGCACAAGGACGGCTTTCGCACCAAGCTTGCGATCGTGATGGTGCTGACGGCCGTCCTCGGCGCCTTCGCCGCGTTCCGCACGGCCGTGGTCGAGCAGGAGACGAAGGCGCTGATGCAGCGCCTCGCGCAGGGCCAGCTGTTCGAGATCATCGAACGGCACCGGCTTTTGAACGAGACGATCCTCAGCGCGATCCTGGGCCAACGGGCCGCGCAGTACGAGCGGCTCGGGAAAGCGCGGATGAAGGGCGTCGAGGCGTTGCGCGCGACCGACCCGGGCAGCGCGAGGCTGATCGACCTGCAGGCCCAGGAAGAGTTCCTCGCCGCGCGCGCCATCCGGCCCTTCTACGACTTCGTAGGGGACTATTCGGACAGCAACCGAAATCTCGATCAAAGCTTGCGCCGATGGATCGCGCCCACGCTGGCGAGACACGGGTTCGAGGTCCGATGGGACGATCCGCTGAAATCCGCCAAGAACGCGCCGGGCGAATCCCACGGTAGCGTCAATTCGACCTCGCTGTGGTCGCGCCTCGACACCAAGATCCATATCGGGCACCAGCGCGTCCTGCTGTTTGCCTCGGCGGTGGTCTGCTTCGTCTTCGCGCTCGTCGTCTTCACTTTGACCGACCTGATGCGCGAGGAACGGCGGAAGCAGGCCTCGTGCTGGGCAGGAATCGCCGCCGCGATCGTCGCCGCGGGATGCGTCGGCTATCTGGAGCGCGATACCTGGTGGGGGCTTTTCTGGGTTGGCGGGGTCGCAGGCCTGGGCGTGCTGGCTTGCGTGTTCTGGTTTACCCGCGCCCGCGCCCCCGCGCCGGAAGGGGAGGGGCACAAGTTCGAGCCGGCCCATGTCGAAAGCCGGACCTTCCCCGGCGTGCACCTGCCCCAGCGCCACGTTGATGGCCGATTCTCGCGCGCGCTTATCCTCGGCATCGCCATTACCGTGCTTCTGAGCGCGCTGGTGGGGCTGGGCTACAGCGACGCCGAGTCCGCCGGGCAGTCAGCGATGAAGGCCGCCGCCGAACATGAGGTGGACATGTCGGTCCGTTCGGCGCGCTGGGGTACGCTCTCGGCCAGCGTCATCAATGATCTCTCGATCGCGATGGAAGGCCGCGCCCGGCGCGCGGCGATCCAGCAACGCCTGGACGATCTCGGCTCCGATGCGCCCAGCATGGTCGTCCAGGCGGATCGGGAAAAGCTGAAGAGCCTCGATCAATACCTCCCCGAAAGGATGCGCGGGGTCATCGAAAGCGGAGTCGACAATGTCATTGTGGGAATCGAGGGTGATCCCGAGTTTCCCAACCGGATCATCTACGAAGTGTTCTCGAAATACACGTCCAACAATATGTGGGAGCCCTTCGCGTTGTGGGATGCGGCGCTCGGCGACAGCCTCGCCATGCACCACAAGACGACAATCTTCCTGTTCACGCTCACCGTCTTCGCCGTTGCCGTCTACCTGTTTGGCCAGGGACTCGGCATGGGCCGGGGCTGGCCGGCATTTACACTGGCGATGTTCGGGGTGCTCTTCGTTGCTGTCGGCATCGCGTCCGGCGTGTATGCGCAGGTCTGGCCCGGCCGAGCGGAGGAGGCAAACACCACCGAGAAGCAGATCCAGACCTGTCGCGTCACCGCCGTCGATGCGGGCATCGCGAAGAAAGAAGAGGTGGAACAGCTTTCCCCCCGCCAGCTGGCGGCGCTTAGCTATGCAAGGGCTCATGTATTGGGCCAGGTGGTTCACGCGTCGGCAAGGTCGGCGAAGGATCCCTACCCCGAGCTTGTCAACCTGCTTTACTGCGCGACGGCGCTGCGCCCGGACTTCGTTGCCTCGCTGAGCGAATTGGCGATCGCGCGCGGTCGGCAGGGTTCGAACGAGGTCGTGGATACCTATTTTTCGCTGGTGCAGCCCCCAGCCCTGCCGGTGGTTGTCGGCGCCCAGAGCAGGGCCTTGCGCACGATGCGCCAGAAGGGGTTCGAGGAGTCCGCTTCCCTTCTCTCGTCCGCTGCGTTCGACAGGACCGCCTATGCCCTTGAACGACACCACGCCGGCAATCTGGACGAGGGCCAGGCGCTTCTCGACGGCAGCATCGAGATGCTGGAGCGCGCCCTTCGCGGCATCGACCTTGCCGGCGATGCGCTGACTTCCAGCGTTCCCCTTGTGCGCGCCAATCTTGGATTGGCCTTGCTGGCCAAGGGCAACATCGAACGCGGGCATGCGATGTACATGGCCGCCCTCAAGGGCGAGCCCCCCATGCCGCCAAAGCTGCGGGCCTCGGTGGCGACAGATCTCGAGCTGCTGCTGGCGACGCGCCATTCATCCGAGGCGGACGACAAGGTCAAGGCGCTCGCGGACGAGGTTCGGCGCTTGAAGGAACAGTTTATCGGCGCCAGCGAAGCGGCGCCGCAAGGACCGGCCCCGGCCATGACGGTCGGCGGCGTTCATGTTTCGGTGACGCCTGGCAGCGTGCTTTTCGACGCGCGATTGCCCGGCTTCGATTCCAAGCGCGACCGGATTTCCGTCGCCTGGTACGGCCACGACGAGGCGTGGAACACCTGGTACACGCTGCAGGGCGTGACCGGACCCGTGACGGCCAACGACACGCTGGTGTCCGTTGGCGATTCGATCTCGCTCTACCGATCCTACTCTGCGCGTGTCGGTTCCTGCCTTGGTCCCGGGCGCTACCGGGCGGAACTCTATGTCAACGGCCGCCTTGTCGACATCGCGGACAAGGACCGCGAATTCACGCTTGTCTATCCGGCCGAAATCGACCGCTTCATACCAACGAACTTCCACAATCTCAATCTGCGCGTGTGCCGGCCGCCCGGATGGCTGCGCTGGCAGGATCTGGAGCTATCGGGTGCGCCGAAACGCGGCGATGAGATGATCAACGGCCTCTTCGCGCGGGTCCAAGGCGGCCTGCGACCCGCGGTCATCCTGTACAGCTTTCTGACGCCGCGCGGAAACGAGGCCGAGTCGAAGCGGCAGAGCGCGGGGCTGCTGGCGCGCGCTCGGGCGGGGCTCGTGAAGAGAGGCTGGATCAACGACGCCTATGACACGACGGCGTTCGAATCGATGGATGCATGCACGCGCGCGATCAAGCCTGCCGCGCTGGTCCATCGCGCCTGGACCACAGCCGAGGGATTGGTTCATATCGCCGTCGCCGTCGGCGGTTCCGCGCCCGGCGATGTCCTGTGCCAGGTTATCGACTCGGTCGAGACCATCTACACGCCGTTCAACCCTTCCTGAGTCCCGAGGCCGGAGAAGCGCAATGCCAACGGATGGCTCTTGGCGCGGCGCCGTGGTGCATCTGCATCTGGCGGCAGGGGCGGGCCTGCCGATGCAGCCGCGTCAGGCGCTCGCGCTGCTGGCCGGCCAGGGCGTCGCGGGCGGCCGCTACAAGGACGGCACCGGTTTCTACTCGAACAAGCCCGAGGAGGGCCGGCCGATCACGCTGTTCGAGGTTGAAACCCTCGAGGCGCTGGCGCCCGATCACGGGGTCGTAATCAACCGCTCGGGCCTGAACTGCCGGATCCTCGCCGGCGGCGATATCCATATCGGCGATGTCGTCGAGCCGGGTTGAGCCGCGCTATCCGATGCAGGCCAAGAGCGGCCCCAGTTGGCCGACGCGTTGCTGGATGATATCCGCGCGGTTCTGCACGTAGCCGCCGGGCTGGCCCGCCGACCAGCGCCGCGGGCTGGGCAGGACCGCGGCCAGCAGCGCGGATTCGCGTGCCGTCAATTGCGCCGCCGGCTTGCGGAAATGGTGGCGCGCGGCGGCCTCGGCGCCATAGACGCCCGGCGCCCATTCCACGATGTTGAGGTAGACCTCGATCTGGCGGCGCTTGGGCCAGGCCACGTCGATCGCGAGCGCCGTGGCGGCCTCGATGCCCTTGCGCGCGAACCCGCCGCCCGGCCAGAGAAACAAGTTGCGCGCGAGCTGCATGGTGATGGTGCTGGCGCCGCGCAGCGCGCGCCCCTCCTCGTGCTCGTCGATCGCGTCCTGGATCGCCGCGAAATCGATGCCGTGGTGCTGGCAGAAGCGGTTGTCCTCCGCCGCGATCACCGCGCGCGGCAGGCTTGCCGCGACCTGGCCAAGCCCGATCGAAGCGTGATTGATCCCCACGCCATCGCCCAGGCGTAGCAGCATCAGCGGCGTCATGGGCGGATCGACGAAGCGGTAGGCAAGGATGCCGCCAGCCCACAGGGCTGCCAGCGCCACGACGGCGATCTTGATGGCGCGCCACAGGCGGCGGAGCAGGCCGGTGCGGCGCCGTTCTGTACGGTCGTGCCGCATCGGGTCCAGGCGGGCCTGCTTCACCCGCCCCTAGTCGGCGTAGGGATCCTTGACCATGATCGTGTCATCGCGGTCGGGGCTGGTGGAGAGCAGCGCCACGGGGCACTCGATCAGCTCCTCGATGCGCCTTATGTACTTCACCGCCTGCGCCGGCAGGTCGATCCACGACCGCGCGCCGCGCGTACTCTCTTTCCAGCCTGGCAGCGTCTCGTAGACCGGCTTGACCTTGGCCTGCGCCGCCGCGGCGGCGGGCAGGTGGTGCATCACCGTCCCGCCCAGCCGATAGGCCGTGCAGACCTGCAGTTCGTCGAATCCGTCCAGCACGTCGAGCTTGGTCAGCGCGATGCCGGCGATGCCACCCATCTTGATCGCCTGGCGCACCATCACCGCGTCGAACCAGCCGCAGCGCCGCTTGCGCCCGGTGACCGTGCCGAACTCGCGCCCGCGCTCGCCCAGGCGCTCGCCCGTGGGGTTGGCCTGTTCGGTCGGGAAGGGGCCGGAGCCGACGCGCGTGGTGTAGGCCTTGACGATCCCCAGCACGTAGCCCACGGCCTGTGGCCCCAGCCCCGATCCCACCGCCGCCATGGCGGACACGGCGTTGGACGAGGTGACGTAGGGATAGGTGCCGTGGTCGACGTCGAGCATGATCGCCTGCGCGCCCTCGAACAGGATGCGACGACCGGCGCGGCGCAGCCCGTCCAGCCTCTGCCACACCGGCTCGGCGAAGGGCAGCAGGCGCGGGGCGATCTCCATCAGCTTCGCCTTCAGCGCCTCCGGCGTCACCTCCGGCAGGCCCAGGCCCTTGCGCAGGATGTTGTGGTGCGCCAGCAGCGAGGCGATGCGCGCCTCCAGCCCCGCCGGGTCGGCCAGGTCGCACAGGCGGATCGCGCGGCGGCCCACCTTGTCCTCGTAGGCCGGACCGATGCCGCGGCCGGTCGTGCCGATCTTGTGCGCGCCGCCCTGCGCCGCCTCGCGCGCCTTGTCGAGCTCGGAATGCAGCGGCAGGATCAAGGGCGCGTTGTCGGCGACGCGCAGGTTCTCGGGCCCGACCGACACGCCCTGGCCGCGCACCGTCTCGATCTCCGCCAGCAGCGCCCAGGGATCGACCACCACGCCGTTGCCGATCAGCGCCAGCTTGCCCGGACGCACCACGCCCGATGGCAGCAGGCTCAGCTTATAGGTGGCGTTGCCGATCACCAGCGTGTGGCCGGCGTTGTGGCCGCCCTGGAAGCGCACCACCACGTCGGCGCGTTCGCTCAGCCAATCGACGATCTTGCCCTTGCCTTCGTCGCCCCACTGGGCGCCCACAACCGCCACGTTCGCCATCAGGCAAACCCCTTTCGGCTAGCTATGCAGATATAAAGTAACCTCGGTCAGACCGCGACCACCGCCCCGTCGCGCCAGCAATGGGTGCAGCCCTGGCGGCGCGCCTCGGCCGGCGCGTCGGTTACGGCGTCCAGCCCGGCGACGGTTGTCCACCCCTCCGCGCGCAACGCGGCGCCCACCGGCTGCGGCGTATCGAGCGGCAGAAACGCGCGGCGCGGCGCGGGCGGCGGCGGCAGGGCAGGGGCGATCGCGTCCATGAACAGGGTGAAGCCGGTGGACGGCTCGGCCCCGGCCGCCATGTAGCGCCCGCCGCGTCCCAGCTCGCCATGCACGCCGCGGGCGAAAAAGGTGAAGCTGACGCCGATGTCATACTCGAAGCCGCGCATCTCGACCGGATCGATCGTCAGCGTCAGCGCGGGCATGGCGCGGCGCACCAACTCCACCACCTCGGTCAGCCGGTCGCGCTCGGCCGCGGCGGCAGGGGGCAGGTCGAGACGGCGCAGCCCCGCCAGGGCCTGGTCGGCCGCGCCGGTTGCCCGCAGCAGGGCCGTGACCGTGGGGATCGCCCGGGCATGGGTTCCCGCCAGCGCGGTCTCCACCGCGGCGATGTCCTTGCGGTCGAGCGCCGCCCGTAGGCCGGTCACCTGCCCCGGCGCGAGGCCCAGCGCCTCGGCAAGCTGCGGAACCAGCGTCGGCACGCACAGATCGACCGACAGGCCGGCGACGCCGATCGCCTCCAGCGCGCCGGCCCCCAGCACCACCGCCTCGGCGTCGGCGGCGGCCGAGGATGCGCCGATCACCTCGGCGCCGACCTGCTCGAACTGCCGGGTCGGACGAAGCTGGGTTCCGCGCACCCGCAATACCTCGCCCGCGTAGCACAGGCGCAGCGGCCGCGGCGCGCGGGCCAACCGTGTGCGGGCGATGCGGGCGACCTGCGGCGTGATGTCGGGGCGGACTCCCATCATGCGCTGCGAGACCGGGTCCATCAGCCGGAAGCAGTGCTGGCGCAGCGCCGCGCCGATGCCGCTCAGCAGCGATTCCTCGAACTCGACCAGCGGCGGCTTGACCAGCGCATAGCCCTGGGCGGCGAAGCGGGCAACCAGCCGAGCGACCAGCATGGATTCGTGCCCGGCCTCCGGCGGCAGGCCGTCGGCCAGGCCCGCGGGCAACAGCTTGCTGCCCGGATCGCCGAAGGGCTGTTGGTCGTCCATGGTTCGCGTCCATGCGCCGGGACGGGGCCGGAATGGCCCCGCGGGCCTCTCGCCAAGGCCGCGGCAGCGCCGGTTGTCTATAGAATCCAGGGCGAAAGGGCAATCGCGCTTGCGAGCGGGCGCGGTCTTGGCTAGGTTCCGCCGCTCGCCAGCCCCGGGCCGGCCCCTGCAATCGGGGCGGGCCGGCGGAGCCCCGCGGAGAGGTGCCAGAGTGGTCGATCGGGGCGGTCTCGAAAACCGTTGTACCGCGTGAGCGGTACCGTGGGTTCGAATCCCACCCTCTCCGCCATTTCATCAAAATTATCATGCCAAATCAATATTTTGGCATATAGAGAGCCTTCCTACTCGCAATCCTACCTACAAGAGATACGCCCCCTGGGGCGCTGAGCTTGCAATCGGTCGATTGCTACGCGCCGGCCTAGTTGCACGCGGTCGTGGGCAACGGCTTTTTGGCCAAACTTCGTTTGGCCAAATCCTTGGCCGCTTGCAGCGCCACAGGGTCCAGCCCCGTACCACCCGCGTCCACGTGTGCCAGCAGTTGGGCGCGCATCCGCGGGTCCCAGAACTTGACGATGTGGTCGGCCGTGTCGGCGATGGCCTGGGTTTCGCCTGAGGACGTGAAGAAGCGCGATATCTGGTTAGCCATGCGGACCAGCTTCTCCGCGGCTGCGGTCATGATGCATTCCGCAGGGCTTGCGCGTTGGCGTAGACGGTGAACCCGTCGCCGCGGGCAAACGCCTCGACCTCCTGCGCCTGACCGCCGTCGCCGGCGCGCGATTGATCCACGCCGAGGCAGTCGGGCTGGACCGTGCTGAAAAGCGCGTGCTGCTGAAAGGGCGACCGCCGATCGCCTATGACCTGTTGTCGATCGACGTGGGCATCGAACCGGCCCTGGAACAGATCGCTGGCGCTGCCCAGTGCGCAATCGCGGTCAAGCCGATCGGCGCGTTCCTGGCGAAGTTCGAGACGCTGCGGTCCCGGTGCCGGGACCTTGCGGGGCCGCGGCGGATCGCAGTCGTGGGCGGCGGCGCGGGCGGAGTCGAGCTGCTGCTATCCGTGCGCTCGCGCCTGCTCGCGGATGCTGACGCGGCGGGACAGGACCGCGCGGCGTTCGCCTTCACCCTGGTCACGGACGGCGAGATCCTTGCCTCGCATGACCCGAAGGTCCGCGACGCGTTCCGCCGCATCCTGCAGAGCCGCGCCGTGGCGCTGCATGAAGGCTGCAAGGTGCGGGCGCTGCGGGCCGGCCTGATCGACCTTGCGGACGGCCCGAGCCTGCCGGCCGATGCGGTGCTGGTGACCACGCACGCGGCGGCGCCGGCATGGTTTCGCGACACCGGCCTGGTGCTTGACCCGCAGGGGTTCCTCGCGGCCGGGCCGACCCTGCAGAGTCTCGGCGATGCGGACGTGTTCGCCGCCGGCGATTGCGCGGCCCTGGTGGAAACGCCGCGCCCGAAGGCGGGCGTTTTCGCCGTACGGGCGGGACCGCCATTGGCGGCCAATCTGCGGCGGCGTGCCCGCGGCAACCCCCCGCGCCCCTGGACGCCGCAGCAGCGTCACCTGGCCCTGATCTCCACGGGCGAGCGCCGTGCGGTTGCGTCGCGCGGCTGGTTCAAGGCCGAGGGCGCCTGGGTTTGGACCCTCAAGGACTGGATCGACCGGCGCTGGATGCGGATGTACCAGGACACCGGGCGGCTGACAGCGCGCATGGCGAAGCAGCGGCCGGCCGCGGGCACCGCCTCTCCGCCGCCGGAAATGCGTTGTGGCGGCTGCGCCGCCAATCATGCGCTGGGCGACGTCTACGCCATGGGCGGCTTGCCACGCTATGCCTTGGCGATCGGCGTGGTGCCACCGGGGCCGGCGGCGAAGGTGGAGGAGGCGCTGTTCCAGGTGCTCGCCGGCGCCCGCGCCTGCCTGGACCGCGAGGGCGTCGCGCTGGTCGGCGGTCACTCCAGCGAAGGCCCCGAACTGGCGCTGGGCTTCTCGGTCACGGGCGAGCTGGCACCCGGTTCCGCCCTTCGCAAGGGCGGCCTCAAGCCGGGCGACGCGCTGATCCTGACCAAGCTCCTCGGCACCGGGATTTTGTTTGCGGGCGCCATGCGTGGCCGAACGTCAGCGCGGGCGATTGAGGCGGCCCTGACGGAGATGCGACGGTCGAACCGCCGGGCGGCGGAGATCCTGATCGCCCACGGGGCGACCGCGATGACCGATGTGTCGGGGTTCGGCCTGGCGGGGCATCTCGGCGAGATGCTGGCGGCAAGCGGCTGCGATGCCCGGCTCGACCTATCCGCCATTCCCGTCTTGCCCGAAGCCCTTTCCCTGGTCGGCCAGGGCATCGCATCGACCCTGCTGCCCGAGAATCTTTCGCTCCGCGGCTTGATCGACGGCGAAGCGGACCCAGCCACCCTGGCGCTCCTGTTCGATCCCCAGACCGCAGGCGGTCTCCTTGCCGGTGTTCGCCAAGCCGAAGCGGGAGCGTGCGTCGCCGATCTGCACGAAAATGGTAGCACGGCAGCGATCATTGGGACGATCGAGTATGCCGCACCCTCTGCGTCTGCCGCTCGCATCACGACGTTGGCGAGGCTGTCGGCCGCGGAGAACTCGTAGTGGCATCGCGCCCGGCACGCAAGTTAAGGCATGGCGGAATCCAACCGGTCCCTGCTCTGCTAGCGTTCGTGCGGCGCTTCGATCGGTGTCCGAGCAATGCGCCCTGCAGCTTAGAAGTCCTTGCACAGCCTGAGACTGTCGAACAGCGCGGCATGGATGTTGCGGCCTGCGACTGAATCGCCAACTCTGTAGACAAAGTACTTGCCTTCAGGGTTTGCGCCGTGCGTCTGCGGCTTGCCCGCTACCAGGGCATGATAATCGACCGCGCCAAGATTGATCGAGCGAGGCTTCAGCTCGAAATAGAGATCGGCGTTGGGAAGCGTCCCGTGGTCGCTGACCACCTGATCGACCTCGCGGGTTTCCTCCTTCAGCGTGTATTCATTGCGCAGCACCGCTAGCAGGACGTTGCCTCTGGTTTCTACGCGGCGCAACCGCAGATCAGGCGAAATCGCGGCGCCGCGCTTGTAGAGATTCGCCAGGTAGACGGGATAGGTTGTCGAACCGGTCTCGATGCCAAGATGTCGCTCGGGCGTCACCACTTCCAGATGGCCAGCATTCTGAGACAAGAAATCAGCGCAGCTCATGCCCGAGTCGGAGCCCTGATCGTCGAACATCAGCACACGTTCTCCGGGCTTTACGCGGCCACCCAAGATGTCCCAGGTGCTGAACACGTGCTCCGCCCCATCGATCTCTCCGATGTTGGGATAGCCGCCTGTTGCGACGATGACGATGTCGGGATTGAATCGCTCGACCATCGCGACATCGGCCGTGTAGCCCAGCCACATGTCGACGCCGAGCTTGCGGCACTGGTCCTCGAGCCATTGCGGAATGGTCGCAAGCGCGTCCCGCCAACCGAGCTTGGTCGCGACATTGATCTGGCCGCCGACCTTGGGTTCGGCTTCGATGAGGGTGACCTTGTGCCCGCGTTCGGCGCTGACGCGTGCCGCCTCCAGGCCCGCGGGGCCGCCTCCGACCACCACGATGTTCTTTGGCGTTTCGGAGCGCGTGAACACGTGTGGCATTGTCGCCTCGCGCCCCGTCGCCGGATTCTGCAGGCACAACGCTTCCGCATGTGCGTAGATGCGATTGATGCAGTAGTTGGCGCCGACGCACGGGCGAATGTCGTTCGGGCGGCGCTCGGCCAATTTGCGGACCATGTGAGGATCGGCGATCTGCGCTCGAGTCATCGCAACCAGGTCGATCATGCCTTCCTCAATCGCGCGCGAAGCGGTGGCGAGATCGAGAATGCGGCCGGCATGGAGGACCGGGACGGGCACCGCCGCCTTGATGGCTCGTGCCATCGAGAGATACGGGGCAAGCGGAAACGCCATGCTTGGAATCGAATAGGTGGACGAGCGCCAATCGTAGGTTTGACTGGCCATGACACTCAGGTAGTCGACATTGCCGGTTGCGGCGATCGCCTTGGCGATCTCGAGACATTCCGCTTGGTTGAGTCCTTCGGCAATGAACTCGTCCGCGGTGAGGCGGACCCCTAGCACCAGATCATCCCCGAGCCCGCGGCGGGCTGCGGCGATCACTTCAAATGCATAGCGCAGGCGATTTTCCAGGCTTCCGCCATATTGATCGGTGCGCATGTTCACGGCGGGCGAGAGGAACTGCAGCAGGAGATGCCCGCCGGCGAACAGCAATTCGGCGCCGTCTAGTCCGGCTGCCCTGCAACGGCGCGCCGCGGCTTCGTAGTCGTTGACAATGCGCTCGAAGTCCCAGTCCTCCATTTCCTTTGGAAAGGCCCGATGCTGGGGTTCCCGGATATGAGACGGGCCGACCGGCGGGAGCCAAGATCCCGAATCCCACCGGCCACGCCGGCCTGGGTGAGAGATTTGGCAGAAACATGCTGCGCCGTGGCTGTGCACGGCCTCAACGAGCTCGCGGATGGCGGATATGGCGCGGTCATCCGCCAGCGTGAGCTGACCGAACGGTGCGACGGCGTCAGGTGAAACGGCGGTCGATCCGCCGATCATGGTCAGGCCGATCCCTCCTTTCGCTTTCTCGACATGATAGAGGCGATAGCGCTCGCCGGGCATCGAGTTGACGCCATAAGCCGGCGCGTGCGCCGTGCTTACGAAGCGATTGCGCAACGTCAGATTGCGTAGTTTGAACGGCGTCAGGAGCACTTGGTAACTGGTCATCGCCACGGCCCTCTGGGTGATTGACGGCTTCCCCGCGCTTCGCAAGCGTCAAATGCCTTGGTCATATTCCGGACTGCGGCGACCGCTACCATTGAAATGCGGACTGCCAAGCATTTCAAAGCTTGCCCACAATTGGATTGCAGCGCGCGCCGCGCGGTCATTGAAGCCGCTCATCGAAACTACCGTAATTTGATATATCGTATTTCTGTGTTTGACGACCTGTCAAGCCGCTTGGCGTCGCGGCTGGGCGGCGGTCTGCAGATTTCAGCAAGCGATGTCCAGGCGAAGGCCGTCGGGCAATTAGACCCTGGGCGCGGGCCTGCGGATGAGGAGTGGCCATTTGGTCTGCGCGGCGCGCGGCCCGCGCGCGTGGCAGACGAAACTACAACCGTCAACCGACGGGCTTGGGCATGGTCTTTACGAACACGACCGCGGACATCCCGGTTACCGATTCGGCGCTTGACCGGAAATGTTATTCGCAATATGATATCTCAAATTATGGCAGCACCCAAGCGTGCGCAACTCGACGGGAGATGACCGTGGAAACAAGGGGCCATGTCTCTTTGCATCGCCGTGCATTTCTGGCGGCTTCAGCGTCCGCTGTGGCAATGCCGTTCATCTCCAGGGTCGCGCGGGCGCAGAACAAGCGGCTGATCTTCCCGACCTATGGCGGCAGCTATCAGGACATGGTCAAGGCGGCCTACACCGATCCCTTCACCAAGGAAACGGGCGTCGAGGTGGTGTTCTCCGGCGTGCCGGATTTTGCCCGCTTGAAGGCGCAAGTGTCGGCGGGCAACGTCGAATGGGACGTGTTCGACGCAGGGGGCGCATGGTTTCCGGTAGGATCCAAAGAAGGGCTGTTCGAGCCTTTGGATCCCGCTGTCATCACCGACAAGGACCTGGTCCTCGGCGAACGCAAGGACTATGCCCCTTTCTATCACACGCCCTATGGCGTTGGTTGGAATGCCGGCAAGCATAACGCGCAGAATGCGCCGAAGGACTGCGCCCAGTTCTGGGACGTAAAGAAATTCCCCGGAAAGCGTTCGATGCGGGCTCGTGCCGATTTCGTGCTCGAGATCGCGCTCGTGGCAGACGGCGTTGATCCGGCGCGCCTCTATCCGCTGGATGTGAATCGGGCGCTCAAGTCTCTCGAGAAGCTAAAGCCGAGCGTGCCGAAATGGGCCGATTCGACGTCGCAGCTTGTGACGCTGTTGACCACCAACGAGGTCGACTTCGACTACCTGCCCAATGGCCGCGTCAGGGCGACCATCGGTTCGCCGGCCCCGCTCGCAATCAACCTGGACCAGACGTTCCTCAGCCACGAGTATATCGGTGTCGTGAAGGGCACGCCGCGGAAAGACGTTGCCATGCGGTTCGTGGCGTTCTGCCTCAGACCGGATCGACAGGCGGCATTCGCCGAAATGATCAGCTACCTTCCTGGCAATCCGCGTGCGATGGATCTGGTCAGTGCGGAAGGCAAGAAGTGGCTGCCGGACGTGTCGAGCAAGCATCATATCGTTCAGAACGACGATTGGTGGGCGGTGGAATTCGCCGCCGTTCAGCAGCGGTTTCAGGAGTTCCTGCTGACCTGAGCGTCCAATGATCCGCCTAGACGGCGAAGATGGCGTCGATCCAGAGCGTAGGCAACCTCGGTACCACATCGCCCCCTAAGGCGGAGTGGTCGGGGCCTCGCCGCTGGCAAGGACTGGAATTCGCCGCTCCCGCCATCTTGCTGTTCGGCGCGATCTTCGCCGTGCCGATCGGATACATCGTTCTCTTCAGCTTTCAGAGCCATGGCGGCTATTCGCTTGATGGGTACCGCTGGCTACTCACGAGCACGCTTTTCTCGCGCGTGCTCTGGACGAGTATCGAGATTGCGGTCCTCGCCACGCTGGTAAGCGTCCTATTGGGCTATGTGCTCGCGCTTTACCTTTCCCGGCTGTCTGCGCGAAAGCGGGCAATCGGATTGGTGCTGGTCCTATTTCCATTCTGGACCAGCATCCTGGTGAAGAGCTACTCCTTCACGGTCATCTTGGGAAGGAATGGGCTGATCAACAGCGTTCTCGGCTGGATATTGGGCGGGAATCCAGAGATTCCATTGATATTCAATGGGATTGGCGTCCTCATCGGAATGTCGAATCATTTGCTCCCGTTCGTGGTGTTTCCCGTCCTGACAAATCTTCTCATGCAAGACCGCACACTCGCGAAGGCGGCGGAGATCATGGGCGCCACGCCCTGGACCATCTTCTTGCGGGTGACGCTGCCGCTCAGCTCACCTGCTATCCTAGCCGGCGCCCTAATGTGCATGATCATCGGCTTCGGGTTCTTCGTGACCCCCGCCCTGCTGGGCGGCCGGACGGACATTATGCTTGCCAACCTGATCGACCTTTACACGCGCGAAACCTTGAACTGGACCGTGTCGTCGGCGGTCGCGGTGGTGCTGCTCGTGGCAAGCGGGCTGCTGGTGTTCGGACTGTCGCGAGTTTCCGATCAATCGAAGCCGCTGACATGAACCGCCCGCTCGAACCGTCGGGCTGGAATCTGCGCGAGTTGCTTTTCGCCCTTCTGATCGGTTGCATCTATGTTTTCCTAACGCTTCCCAGCATCCTGACGATACCGATCTCGTTCGGCGGCGCGACATCGCTGACGTTTCCTCCGCGCACATTTTCCTTTGAACTGTACGAGCGGTTCTTCTCGTCGCCGGTCTGGACCGGTTCGCTTGTCGAGAGCCTGATCGTCGGATGTGGCACGGCCATGCTGGCGACGCTCATCGGCTCGCTTGCGGCCTTTGGCTTGGTGCGAGGAGCATTCCCCGGTCAGAAGCTGGTGGGCGTGATCCTCCTCAGCCCAATCCTGGTGCCATCGATCGTTATCGCGCTCGGGGTCTATTTCTATTTTTCGCAACTGGGACTGATTGGCACGACCTCGGGTTTGGTGCTCGCGCATTCGCTCCTGACCATTCCCTATGTCATCGTCGTCGTGACCTCCGGCCTCAAACAGATCGACCAGAATGTGGAGACCGCCGCTGCGGTGATGGGTGCGACGCCGATGGCCATCTACACGCGCGTCGTCGTGCCGCAGATATGGTATTCCCTGGCGTCTGCTTTCCTCTTCGCGTTCCTCATCTCGTTCGACGAGGTCGTTATCTCGTGGTTCATTGCCGGCACGAGCGCGACGACGCTGCCGGTCGTAATGTACAGCAGTCTCAAGGTCGAAGTGGCACCGGAGATCGCGGCGGCCGCGACGATGCTGGCGCTCACATCGATCGCGATCATTCTATTCTACGCGGCTTTTCAGAAGCCGGAGGAACGGGAAAATTAGGCAGGGACGGCGGTTGGATCGGTTGAGGTGAGATTTGGAGCAAGTGAGAGTCGTTGGCCCGGCATGAATAGCGAAACGCCCATTTTGAGAATTGCCAATGTGACCAAGCGCTACGGTTCCGTCGAAGCGCTGAGCGACGTCTCGCTGGACATTGGCAAGGGAGAGTTCGTCACGTTGCTGGGCCCGAGCGGTTCCGGCAAGACGACGCTGCTAAACATCATCTCGGGCGCGCTTTTCCCGACCTCCGGATCCCTGTTTCTCGATGGTCGCGACATATCCTACCTGCCGGCGCGCGTGCGGGGCATCGGCATGGTGTTTCAGAACTTTGCGCTGATGCCGCACTTGTCAGTGTTCGAGAACATCGCGTTTCCGCTCCGGATCCGAAAGATGCCGAAGGTCGAGGTCAAGGAGCGGGTCGCCGAGGCGCTGGAACTGATCAAGCTGCCTGGCGTGGAAGACCGTAGGCCGAAGCAGCTCTCCGGCGGGCAGCAGCAGCGCATCGCGATCGCCAGGGCGCTTGTCTATCGGCCTCCATTGATTCTCATGGATGAACCGCTCGGCGCGCTGGATCGCAAGCTTCGTCAGCAGATGCAGTTCGAGATCAAACGCATTCACGACGATCTCGGGCTTTCCATGATCTATGTGACGCACGATCAGGAGGAGGCGCTCACCATGTCGGATCGGATCTGCCTGATGGGCGGTGGCAAGATCAAGGACGTGGGCGCGCCAAGGCGAATCTATGCCAACCCCAGTTCGGTCTTTTCCGCGGATTTCTTCGGCGCGACGAATATTTTCCAAGGAGTTGCCGATAGACAAGGCGACGATCCGGTGATCGCCCACGACAAATTCGGCCCAATTAAGGTTGCTTCCTCTTGCATACCGGTTCGCGGAGAGGTCGGATGGATGGTCCGACCGGAGCGGCTGCGATTTCTCGAGCCGGAGGAGAAGGAAGATAACGTCCTGGTGGGCGCGATCTCTGAAGTGATCCTGTCCGGGCAGATTACCCAGTTCCTGGTCGACGTTGGCGATGGACTCAACGTCACTGTCTCCTGCCTAACCAGCGACAAGATCGGCGGCTTGGCGGCAGGGACAAAGGTCCGGATCGGATGGCCGCGCCACGCCACCACGATGCTCGATCCCGATCGATGACGATAGGAGCGGCGACTGGAGCCCGCGCGCCGCTTCACCTGGGCCGCAATAGCATCACACCGCCTTGCGCATTTCTGAAACGGATCCCAATGGCGCGATGCCGGCACGGGCGTAGATCTTCTTGATCTCGCTGCCGATCTCCTGGAGGAGCGTTTCATCGGCGAGGTAATGCGGACGACGAGGAAAGCCGCCCGGCCGCCCGAGGGCCTTCATCGCGCACTTCACAAACGCATAGTTCGACATGCGCACGCGCGGAATCAGGGCATAGAGTTCATCGATGATCTGCTGCACCCTCACGAGCGTCGCCCGATCATTGTTCTTGTAGGCTTCGTAGTAGGCGACAACCTCTCGGGCGCACACGTTTGAAATTGTCGAGACGATGCCGACGGCACCGCGAGAGAGCAAGGCGCCGGCATAGGGCTCGAGGCCCGCAAACAGCGAGAGGCGGTCGCGGTTCGTGTGGAAGATTTCCGCGATCGGATAGAGATCGCGCGAGCTTTCCTTGTAGGCGACGATGTTCTTGATTCGCGCCAGCTTCTGGACCAGGTCCGGCGTGAGGCCGACGGCGGCGCGCGCCGGGTTGTTGTACACCATCACCGGAAGGCCGATTGCAGCGACGTCTTCAAACGCCTTGACGATCTCCACAGGCGTCGGTAGCGAGTAAACGGGAGGGAGTACCATGCAGCCGTCATAACCGATCTGCTTTGCCTCGGAAGTCAGCTGCAACGTTTCGGCATGGTTGATCGACGAGGTGCCGGCAATGAGCACCGCCTTCCCCGCAACGTGGGATTTGACGATCGAGAACAGCTCGATCCTTTCCGGTACGGTCATCGAGTAATATTCGCCGGTGCTTCCGCCGATCACGATGCCGGAAACCCCTTCGGACAAGAGTAGGTCGGCCAGCTCGGCGATCTGCGACTTATCGAGCCTGCCATCCGCCGCGAAAGGGGTCACCATCGCAGGGAATACGCCATTCCAATTGGTTGCCATGAAGGGAGAACTCCGTGATAAACGAAAGCCGTTGATTCCGCCGCAATTTGATATATCATATTTCCGAAGATCGAGACTGTCAAGGCAAGTCAAATGAATCGGGTGGGGGACATCTTGAACTATGAAGCATTGTCCCGGGGCGACACGCTCGCCGAGCAAATTCACCGGCAGCTAGTGGGGGCCATTATCGCCGGCTCGTACGCACCGAAGGAGCGTATCAACGTGCGTCGGTTGGCGGTCGAGATGGGGGCGAGCGTCACGCCCGTGCGCGAAGCCGTATTGCGACTCGTGGCAGACGGAGTGCTGGGCGTCACCGAAAAAAGCGCGATCGTTGTTCCGGAACGGGGCTTGGACGAGATTGCGGAAATATTCGATATCAGGCGCACGCTCGAAGGCGACATGGCGATCGCCGCCGCGAAAAAGATCACCGATACCGACGTCCAGAATTTGAAGGATACACAAGAGTCCTTTCTTGCTGCCCTCGACGCTGGCGACTACCAGAAGGTTCTTCAGCTGAACTCGGTATTCCACTTCTTGATATACCAGCGTGCCGAATCGCCATTGCGCCTCGAATTTGCACGCATTCTTTGGCTGAGAATCGGGCCGACCTTGCGGTACATGTATCCCCTATTGCACAAGGGGCGCGGGGATCATCGGCGCCACGAAGACATCATAGAGGCAGCGGAACGTCGCGACCCGGAGGAATTGCGAAACTCCATTCTCGCCGACCTGGGGTCGTCCCTGGAAGCCTTGCGTCGATACAAGCAGGAGCAAGCGGCCCTCCCGCCGCGCCGAGTCCGAAAACGCGCATGACGCTTCGGCTTGCCTCATTGGGAGCCGCATTCCTGCAGAACTCCGCTCATGCCCACGCCGCTTCCGATGCAGATCGTAGAAGATTGAACACTCAACGGACTGTTGCGCCTCGCGAGACTTGCGGGTGGAACGATTACGAAGGCTAGAATGCAGTTCATCTCCGACGATGCCGTTCAGGCTTTTCGACTGACTCCGGACACAGTCATTCCGATCGCGGAGAACACGCTCCATGGAATAGCACGCGGCGACATCGTCGTTGCTCCCCGGCCTACCATCTCGACCCGGGACGGTGTCCGTTTCATGGCTTTCCCCGCGATACTGGAAGAGGTCGGCATTGCGGGGGTCAAATGGCTTGGCACGACTTCGGGACCGTCGGCCGGCGGCCGGGGCGGTTCAGTCATCGTACTGAGCAAGACGGACAGCGCGAAGCCGTTTGCAGTCGTCGATGCGAGAAGGATCACGGCAACAAGGACTGCATGCGTCAGCCTTCTCGCCGCACTGGCCTTGGCTCGCCGAGACAGCCATCGAATTGCCTTTGTCGCCTGCGGTGAACAGGCCCGCCTTCACCTCGCGTTCTTCGCACAACGTTTTGAAGTCCGCAGTGTCGCTTCATATAGCCGATCAATGGAAACCGCGTCGCAATTTGCCGATTTCGCGCGCCAGGCATTGGGTTGTGAGGCTCACGCCTACGGATCTCTACAGGAGTGCGTGCACGATGCCGACATCGTAATTTCCAGCACGCCTAGTCCCTCGAGCACGCTGCTTAAGGCCGAGTGGCTCGATCAATCCTGCTTCTGCAGTCTTGTCGATTTGGGCAGGTCGTTCGATACACAAGGACTTCCAGCCGACAGTACGTTCGTCGTCGACGACCTGCCGCAATTCGATGCCCTTTCACGCGACGGCAATATAGCGGCGTTCGAAAAGGTCACCCCCTCGTCCTTGCTCTCCGTTCTGGAGGCGAATGGCTTTGGCGGCGGAAGCGGAGGCTACTTCTTGCCGACGGGCCTCGGAGCAATCGACATCAGACTCGCCTACGAACTCTGCAAGCAAGAGGCCGATGCCGTCGCGACTCCTGCCGGTGACAATCGTGGCTAGCTTTCTGACCCGCGACAACTTGGCCGAACTAGACGGTCGATCGTTCGATGCCGCGGTTATCGGCGGCGGCATCAATGGCAGCGCGGTTGTCAAGACGCTCGCTGCTGCCGGCTACAACGTGCTCCTCGTGGAGAGGAACGATTTCGGCTCGGAGAGTACGTCCCGGTCCAGCCGCATGTTTCATTGCGGTCTCAACTATCTCGCCATTGCCAAGGACGCTCGGACGCTCGGCGAGAAGCTGAGTAATGTGCTTCTTGCTCGCAATATGATGCGGGAGCGCGAGCGCCTGTCCCAAGAGCTGCCGGGGCGCCTGAAGCCAGTCACCCTTCACATTCCCCTGCGCGAGGCCGACGCCGTCAAGCCCTGGCAGTTCGATTTCGCCTTCGCCATGCTCAAGGGCATGGGCGGGTACTCGGTTCCGCTGAACTATCGCCGAACCTCGAAGCAGAGCCTCATATCTCATCCACTGGCGCCGTATCTCGGAAACGATCTTGTGGGAATTGCCTCTTATTCGGAGTTGGTGTTTGACTGGCCGGAACGTGTGTGCGTCGAGTATGCGCTCGAAGCTGCCGGCTACGGCGCCACCGTGCTTAACTATGTGACGCTGACGGGCGCTGAGGCGTGCGAGGGCGGATGGCGTCTGACTCTTGTCGATAGTTTGACGGGGAAAAGCCGTCCGCAGGTGATCGCGCGCGTCGTCGTCAATATGGCGGGGCCTTGGTCAAACGGCGTCAATCGGCTTGCCGATGCCGATGCCGGGCCGACGGTCACACCAAACAAGGGCTGTCACTTCGCCGTTCGCCTTCCGCCTGCCTTCCGGGACGTCGGGATCGTCAGCCGCAACACCATCGGCCATATGTTCATCTGCTTGCCGTGGAAGGACTTCCACATCATAGGCCCCTCCGAGACGGCGATCGACGGTGCAAGCGATCAGGTCGAGGCGGGCGATGAAGACATCGACAGGCTGTTGCGCGAAGCTGGCGCTGTGATCCCGGGTGCCAGCATCACACGGAAGGACGTGCTATTTCGATGGGCGGGTATGCGTCCGGCGACCTTCGAGCCGGGCAATCCGCTCGGCGGGTGGAAGCGTCGGATCTACGTGGACCAGCGCAAAGGTCGCTCGCTTTGGCTCAGCATGTCGTGGGGACGCCTGGCCGATCATGCCATCACATCCAGGGACGTTCTTGCCTGCGTTGCAGACAGGTTGGGCGTTCCTTCGAGAGCGACCGTGAAGGCCGGCACTCCTGGGGCGAGCATCCCGAAAGGAGTTGATCTCGATCACATCGTTCGGTGTGAAGCGCCAGCGTCCGTCGCCGATGTAATGTTTGGCAGGACAGGGTGGGGATGGGCAATCGATCTCGGCCTATCCACATTGCCCGACGTCGCCGCGGCACTGGCGCGGCACTATCCTTCCAAGGACGCGAATGCATTTTCCGCGGAATACGAACACTACCTAAGCAGGGCGTTCGGTCGAGCGTGGACGAATGCCAAAATGGAACAAACGCTGACGGAGAAAGATCTCTTGTGAGGATGTCGAGCGAACCTCGCCAATACCGAGCCACCGTCGGATCGCAACCGCGTGCCGCCATCCCGCTCTAGCTGGTCCCGCCACGGTGACCAGGTCGACTTGCAGAATTCAATCCGCCCCATTCCTCCGCTATTGCGCCTTCGATCTGATCAAGGGCGTGATCTAGCTGGTCCCGTGAAATGACAAGAGGTGCCGTGATGGAGAGGTCGCGGCCCTCGCTTGCCGACAGATTTATTCCTCGATCCAGCACGCGCCAAAAGACGGATTGCACGATCTCGTTCACCGGCTTCCCGGCGCCGGCCGACTGCAGTTCGATTGCGAACAGCAATCCGCGACCGCGGCCGCATTTCACGAGGGGCTGGCGTGTGGACATCGACGCCACGCGCGTCAACGCGTGCGCGCCGAGCGTGGCGGCATGCTCGACGAGTCCCTCGTCCTCGACGATCTGCAGCATGGTCAGCGCGGCGCGCGCGCAAAACGGATTCTTTTCGTGCGTGTAGTGGCCCAGGGACAGCTCGGTCGCGCAGTTCAGGTCGCTTCGCGCGATCACGGCTGCGACCGGTACGACGCCGCCACCCAGCGCCTTGCCCAGCACGGTCATGTCGGGCCGGGCGCCGACATGCTCACTGGTGAACAGCTTGCCCATCTTGCCAAGCCCGGTTGGGATCTCGTCGAAAATCAGCAGCGCGCCATGTTGATCGCACAGCTTGCGGACCTCCGGCCAATACCAATCCGGCGGGATGTGCGGGGTCGAACGGATCGGCTCGGCAATCACCGCCGCTATGTCGCGCTCGCGCGCGAAGACGTAGCGCATGGCATCCAGCGACGCTTCGGCCGGCGTATCCCAGGCGTCATCGCGGGCGTAGAACGGCGGAACGTGCAGGGCGCCTTCGAGCAGCGGCCCCAACCGCGGAGAGCGGTCGGCGTACCTCCCGCCGACGCTGAGCGCGCCGAAGCCGTTCCCATGATAGGAATCGTAGAACGAGATGGTCTTGTACCGGCCGGTCGAGACGCGGGCGATCTTCATCGCCAACTCGATCGCATCGGATCCGCCCGTTGTGAGGAGCACCTGGCCCCTGCCGCCCGGCCAACGCTTCAACAACATTTCCGCCAGCCGTACTGCCGGCTCGTTCGTGAATCGCCGCGGCGCGAAGGTCAGCTCGTTCAGCTGGGCCGTCAGCGCTGCGATCATCCGCGGATGACGATAGCCGACATGGTGGACGCTGTTGCCGTAGAGATCGAGATAGCGCTTGCCGCCATGGGCTTCCAGCCACACTCCGTCGGCGGACTGGATCGACGTGATGCAGGGCGTCGACCCGGCCTGGTGCAGATACGCAACGGCGTCGCGGTCCAGCCAAGAGCGCCCGTCCTCGCCGACATTGCGTTCCTGCCATTCCTGCCGGTTCATCTCTGCCCCTAGGTGCGGCCGGACGCGGCGGCGCCGACCCGCGCCCAAACCGGCCCATAGCGTTCGGTCAGATGGATAGCGGCCATCACGGTCACTGCGATCACCAGGATTGTGACGCTGAGCGCGCTGGCCACGCCGTAGTACCCCTTGTCCGCCGTGTCGAATATGGCCTCGGACGCCAGGCGATGCGCCGGGCTTACCAGGAAGACCACGGCGGACAGCGTGGTCAGCCCATGGACGAAAATATACAGGGTTCCCAGCATCAGCGCATGGCGCATGGTCGGTAAGGTCACCCTGCTGAAGCGTTGCCAAAGCGATGCGCCGAGGGCCTCGGCGGCCTCGTCGATCGACTCGTCGTAGCGCTGCAGCAACGCCCGTCCCGCTAGGTACCCGATGAAGATATTGGCGAACAGAATGTTGATCACCAGGATCCACATTGTGCCGGTCAGCGCGATGCTCTTGATCCCGAACGGCAGGTTGAATGCCACGACATAGCCGACGCCCAGGATGACGCCCGGCAGGACCGCCGGCAGCAGCGCAACGAATCCCAAGAGATTGCTGCCGGGCGCGCGCACGCGCTCGACCAGATACGCGAGGGTGACGGCGAGCAGGCCGCCGATGGGAGCGGCAATGGCGGCGACTTTCATGCTGTCCAGCACGACGCTAACCCCGCGCTGGCCAGACACGAAGCCGGCAATGCCGCTGGACGTGTACCAGGCCAGGGTGAATGAATTGTCGACGCGCCAGATTTTCACGAAGGAGGCGAATACGATGGAGCCGTAAAGCACGACCATCATCCCCACGACGGACCAGGCCACCGTCGTAAGGAGCGCACGGGTTGTCGCCGGCACCGGCAACTCCGGCGGGGCGCCGCCGGACGAAGCATAACGCTTGCGGCGGCCCAGACGCTCGACCAGCACGTAGACCGACAGTGCCGGCACGATCAGCCATACCGCAAGCACCGCGGCGAGCCGCGTGTTCTGGAAGCCGGTCATTTCATCGTACAGGATCCCCGCAAGGACCGGGATGTCCTTGCCGATGACCAGCGGATTCCCGAAATCGGTCATGATCAGCATGAAGACCAGGATCAGGCTGCGGACAATGCCGGGCTGCGCCATCGGCAGCGTCACCTGGGTGAATACCTGCCAGGCGCCGGCGCCTTGGCCGGCCGCCGCTTCCTCGATCCGGCCATCGTGCTTGGAAAGGACATTGTCGAGCACGATGAACGCGGCCGGAAGGTGACCCAATATCTGCGCCAGGATCACACCGCTCCAGCCGTAGAGGTTCGCCGTGTCCGCATTGATCCAACCCAGATGATCCTGCAGCAGCCCTTTGGTGATGGCGCCGTTGCGGCCGAACAACAGGATGGCGGCGGTGGCGATCACGACCGGCGGTGACACAAGCGGAACCATCGCCAGGTAACGCACCAGTCGCGGCCAGAAGATCGCATTGCGATTGATGCCGTAGGCGATCGCGAAGCCCAGCACGGTCGTCAGGACGGACACCGTCGAGGAGAGGACGAGGCTGTTGCGGAACGCCTTGTGCAGGCGCGGCGATGTCAGGACCTCGACATAGTGGTCGAGCCCATAGCCCTGGCGGACCCCCTCGCGCAGGACATCGAACTCTTCCGGCGAAATCTTGTCCCGCAGGCGGAATGCCAGCGGGATGCGCTTGTGCACGGTGGCAACCGCCAGGGGATAGATCGCATCGAATTTCTTGCGGTCGGCGGCGCTCATGGCGTCGACGGCGGCGGCCGCTGCTACGGCCTGGTCGTCGAAGGGCGCATTGCGATCCCATGGGACCCGATGGCCCAACAGCTCGATCGCCGCCGCAACCGCCGCTGTGCGCTCGTCCGGCTTCAGCGTTGCAATCCACCGCGTCATCTGGCGTTGACGATCATCGGGGTCGAGCCGGTCGAGGCCGCCCTGGGTGATGCGCGACATCTCCGCGAGCGGAATCGGTCCGGCGAGGCGGACGCTCTCGACCAAGACCAAGCCGATCGGCAACGCGATGAACACGAACAGCAGCAGGCCCACCGCGGCGGTGACGGCGTATCCCGGCAGATGGCGAGCGGCAATGCCCATGCCCGACTAACCGTTGCCGCCAGGCAGCAGCACCGGCGTTCCCGGCCGCACGCGCCAGTTCACGGTGTCGCCTTGCGCGATTCCCAGCGCCTGCCATTCGTGCGTCGGCACATCGGCGAGCAGTTCGTGGCCGCCTGGCACGGCCAAGCGCACGCGAACGGTGGCGCCGGCAAAGGTGACGGCTGCAAGAGTTCCGGTGCCGCCGGGCGGTGCCGCGCCGGGGGCCGCGAGAATCACATGCTCGGGGCGAATGCAGACCAGGATCGACGTGGCGCCGCGCAGCGGCTCTGGCACCGTCGTATCGAGCGCGAAGCCGTTCACCTCGACGCTGGCCGCGCCCAAGGGGCGCCCCGGCAGGGCATTGTTGATGCCCACAAAATCGGCCACGAAGCGCTGCGCGGGGTGCAGGTAGACATTCATCGGCGAGTCGACCTGCAAAATCCTGCCCGCGTCCATGACCGCCACGCGATCGGCGATCGCCAGGGCCTCTTCCTGGTCGTGCGTCACATAGACGGTGGTGACTTTCAATCGGTCGACGATGCCTCTGATCTCGGTCCGCAGATGGGCGCGAATCTTCGCATCCAGCGCCGACAGGGGCTCGTCCAGCAAGAGTATCGACGGCTCGGGGGCCAGGGCGCGCGCCAGGGCGACGCGCTGCTGCTGGCCACCGGAAAGTTCATGCGGATAGCGGCCTTCCATCCCGCGGAGCCGCGTCAGGTCGCATAGCTCCGCCACGCGGCGAGCAATTTCGTCCTTGGAGCGGCGCCGGATCGCCAAGCCGAAGCCGATATTCTCCGCCACGGTCTTTGTCGGGAACAGAGCGTAGGATTGAAAGACGAACCCGACCTCGCGCTGGTTCGGCGGCAGGGTGTCGACGCGCTTGCCGTTGGCCAGAACTTCGCCGGAATCGGGCCGGGCAAAGCCGCCCAGGATGCGCAGCAGCGTCGTCTTGCCGCAGCCGCTGGCGCCCAACAGACAGATGAATTCGCCCGACGCGATATCGAGCGTCACGTCGGCGACCGCCACGGTGGCCCCAAACCGCTTGGTGATGTTACGGAGTCTAACCTGGGTCACGGCCTGGTCCCGCGTCTTCGCCGTAAACGGTGCCGCTGCGCCGCCTGGAATCGGCGCGGCGGCACCTAGCTTACCCGACCTGTCCTATTTTTCGTACTTGGCGGCCCATTCGCGCTTGAACGCGTCGGCGTCGATCGGTTTCTTCATCTTCCACATCTTGACCTTGCTGAGGTCGACGTTCGTCACGCCGGGCGCCGCGCCGATGCCGACATAGGGGGCAAACGCCTGGCCGGCATCCGGCCCGAACAGGAAGTCCATGAACACCTTGCCTTCCTTCGGGTTCGGTCCTTTGGCAACGAGGCCCGCGCCCTCCAGGATGTTGGGCGACCAGCCGCCGTAGACCATCTCGATCGGCTGGCCGGCACGCACTTGCTGCACGATCGCGGTGTCATACGTCAGGCCGATTACGACCTCGCCCGCGGCGGCCTGGCGGGCCGGCGCGCCCCCGCTGGATTGATACTGGAAGACATTGGCGTGAAGCTTGTCGAGGAAGTCCCAGCCGAAGGCATCGTACATCGTCGCGGCGATGGTTAGGCCGGTGCCGGACTTGGTCGCCGCTGCGACGCTGATCGTGCCCTTGTAGGCCGGATTGGTCAGGTCCTGCCACACCGCCGGCATCGGCAGGTTCTTCTCTTTCAGCAGCTTCGTGTTGACCCCCATGGCCATGATGGTCGCGTTGTGGGCCAGCCAGAACCCGTCGGGATCGCGGAAATCGTCGGGCACCTTGGCGCCTTTCGGTTCGTAGGGCTCGAACACCCCCGCCGCCTTGAGCTGGTTCAGCGCAACGTCGTTGATCATCCAGATCACGTCGGCCTGGGGGTTGGCCTTCTCGGCGATCGCGCGCTGTACCACCGGGCCCGTCGAAAGATTGATCGCCTCGACCTTGATTTCGGGGTGAGCCTTGGCGAAGGCGGCCATGACCGATTTTTCGATCTCTTCGTTGCTGGCGGTATAAAGCACAAGCTTCTGGGCAACGGCCGGTCCCACGGCCGGCCCGACCGACAAGGCCAAGGCCAGCAGGCCGAGCCCGATGTGCCGCCTTGCGCGAGTAGGTGTCAGCATTCTGCCTATCTCCTTCATCCGTTCTGCGTTGCAGCCGTATCCAAGAGGATTTGCGCGGCTCGCCGTTGCTGGGCATATGCTGCCACTATAAACAATTCTTATACAGGTCGCATTTCTGGCTGAATGAATTGGGTGCGACGCACCCGGGAGCGCTGACAGTTTCGTTGAAACTTCCGGCCTTTCGTACGACCGGTGGATTCAATGACATGTCCAGATCAGCGGGAGGTAACGGGTGCAGGGCGCATCGTCCAAGTCGCGATGAAGGTTCCGGGGCCAGTGGCTCGGACGGCTAGGCAAAGCTGTCGTGCGGGCTGCCCGGAACAGCGAATCGAGCCAGGGCGGTCCGGTCGAGTTCGACTCCCAGCCCGGGTGTCGGCGGCGGGACGACTCCGCCGCTCTTGACCGACCAGGGCTCGCCCAGGACCAAGTCGTCGCCGACCAGATTCAGCAACCCTTGCGCGCCGCGGGTGATCTCGCGGCAGGCGACGCCCAGGTGGCAAACGGCCGCCCAGGAGATGCCCAGCTCCCAGGTCGAGCGCAGCCAGAACCCGCGCCCGGCAGCCGCCACGTCGCGCATCAGCGCGCGTATACCGTCGATGCCGCCGTGATAGGGCAGGTCGCTGACGACCGCGTCGATGCGCGCAAAGCGGCGGACGACATCCAACCGCGTGCAATGGGTCGAGACGGGCACGCCGAACTCGGCCCGCAGCACCTCCATGTCGGCAAGGCTCTCGACCGGTTCCTCGAAATTCCCGAGGTCGGCCCCCGCAACCCCTGCGAGGAAGCGGCGGGCATCGTCCATCGTATAGTTCATGTTCGCATCGACATGGATCGCGACGTCCGGCCCCAGGGCGCGCCGCATCGCGTTCACCGTGGCGATGTCGGTCGTGACGGAATGGCGGCCGATCTTGAACTCGTAGAGCCGCGCGCCGCTGGCCGCGATCGACTCGGCGGCGAGTGCGGCGAGCGTCGCCGGGATGGCGTCCTCGCCAATGCCGCTCGCGGGGTCGATCGGATAGCCATAGGCGGCGAATGCGGCGGCGTCGCGGACCTTGCCGCCCAGCAGGTCGTAGAGCGGCTTGCCGGCAGTCTTCCCCGCGATATCCCAAAGGGCCAGCTCCACCCCGGCAAAGGCGATGCGGTCGGCCGCGTCCTCGGGAAAGCCGAAATCCTCGTGCGCGACGACGCAGCGCGCGCGCGCAGCTTCGCGGTCGAGCGGGTCGAGGCCGATCAGGCGCGGACGCAGGCGATCGTTGATCGTCGCGGCCGACCACCGCCCGCGCGTCTCGCCGATTCCCGCAATGCCGGCGTCGGTTTCGACCTCCACGATCGTGCGCGGCACATGCGTGCGCTGGTACCAGAGCCTGACGCGGGGATGGCGCACCGGAACGGCCACCGCCGTGGCGCGGACAGCGGTGATCCTCATGCGCGCCCCTCGCGGCGGTTCAAGCCGCGGGCGGTCGCGGCGCGCCGACCCGTCGTTCCGGCGGGCATTCCAGCAGCCCCTTCGAGGACAGCTTCATCCCGGTCATGGTGCGGTCCGCCATGGCCAGGCGCCAGTTCAGCATCTTCTGCGCCATCTGCAGCGCCGCCGGCGCGTACGCCGGATCGGCCAGGCAGTTCCGGTGCTCCTGCGGGTCGGCGGCCATGTCGAACAGCAGCGCCGGCAAGGCGGCGAAATGGACGTATTTGTGCCGGCGGTCGCGCACCACCGCCAGCGAACATTCGTCGAGCGTGATCCCCAGCTCGCGCTCCGGCGCCGGGTCGCCGACGTCGCGGAAGTCGAGCTCGAAGAACACCTCCTGGCGCCAGTTCGCCGGCGTTTCGCCCAGAACCCACGGCTTCAGCGAGGCGCCGTCGCACTGCACCGGGGGCCGCCCGCCCAGGCAATCGAGAATCGTCGGCATGAGGTCGATGCTCTGGCTGAAGTCGTCCACCACGCGGCCGCGCGCGCGATCGGCATCGGCGCCGGGCAGGCGCACGATCAGGGGAATGTGGAAGCTCTGGTCGAAATAGAACTCCTTGCCCAGCGCCCAGTGATCCCACAGCTGCTCGCCGTGGTCGGTCGTGAAGATCACCAGCGTGTTGTCGTAAGCCCCCGCCTGGCGAACCGCGTTCAGCAGCCGGCCGAGATGATGGTCGACCTCGGTGATCAGGCCGTAGTAGGTGGCGCGGAGCTGCCGCTTGGCGCGATCCTCGGGCTTGTGCAGGCCGCGCGCGTGGCCGTCGCGCTTGTGGTCGCGGAAGTCGCGCATCATGTAGGCCATGTAGGGATGCTGCAGCGCCTCCTCGTCGCGCGAGGCAAGCCCGTTGAAGCCGGGCACCTTGGCCGGATCGTACATGGCGTTGTAAGGCTCGGGCGCGATGAAGGGCGGATGCGGCCGCAGCAGGCTCAGATGCAGAAACCACGGCTTGCGCTCGTTGGCGATGAACTCGATCGCCTGGTCGGTCGTGAAGGCCGTGTCGCCGTCCTCGGCCTTGAACGGCGCCGGGGCGAAGGTCGGGCCCCAGCCCGGCCCGCGCGCATAGCCGGAAACAGGCACATAGGCCGCGTCGGGCTCGGGCGGGAAGTGGTATCCCTTGCGCGTGAGATGCTTGCGCCAGGCGCTTTCGCCCTCGCTGCCGGGCACGAGCTGCGTGAAGCCGGGCAAGGTGCCGGCATAGGTCTTCAGCGCAGGGTCGTTGCGGTCGCGGCCGCGCGGATCCAGGCTGATATCGGTATAGCCGATCAGCGACGGCGCATAGCCCAGCTTGCGCATCTCGAGCGCGAGAGTGGTGAAGCGCGAGTCGAGCGGTGTGCCGTTGCGCACCGACCGGTGGTTCATCATGTACATGCCGGTGAGCAGCGAGGTGCGGCTGGGCCCGCAGGGCGTGCACTGGGTGTAGTGCTCGCGGAACAGCACCCCGTCCGCCGCCAGGGCATCGAGATTGGGCGTCTTGACCGTCGGATGGCCGAGACCGGACAGGCATTCCGCCCGCCATTGGTCGGCGGTGATCAGCAGTACGTTGTACATTTGTAGGCGCGTATCCTCAGGCTGTCGTGGAAAGGGCTGGTTGCGGCACGGCGGCATCGACCGTCGCGCCGCGCAGGGTCAGTCGATCGGCGTGGTGGCAGGCGACCCAGTGCCCCGCCGCGCGTTCGACGAGCGCGGGCGGATCGTTCCGGCAGGCCGCATCGGCGTAGGGGCAGCGCGTATGGAAGCGGCAGCCGGACGGCGGGTTCGCCGGATCCGGGCGCTCGCCCGGCAGCAGCTGCGGGCGCATCGCGCGGTCGGGGTCCGCGACCGGGATCGCCGACATCAGCGCCTCGGTATAGGGATGGCGTGGCGCGTAGTAGAGCTGCGACGTCGGCGCCAGCTCGACGATCTGGCCGAGATACATGACGGCGACGCGGTCGCTGACGTAGGACACGGCCGCCAGGTCGTGGGCGATGAACAGGTAGGTCAGGCCGAGTTCTTCCTGCAGTTCCTTCAGCAGGTTCAGGATCTGCGCCTGGATCGAGACGTCGAGGGCGGAGACCGGCTCGTCGCAGACGATGAACTCGGGCCGCAGCACCAGCGCGCGGGCGATCGAGATGCGCTGGCGCTGGCCGCCGCTGAAGGCGTGCGGGTATCGGCCGAGATGCTCCAGCGACAGGCCGACGCGGCGCACCATGTCCGCCACGCGATCGGCGATCTCCGCCGCGTTGCCGATCCCGTTGGCGACCAGCGGCTCGGCGATGATGTCGCGCACGGTCATGCGCGGATTCAGCGAGGCGTAGGGATCCTGGAAGATCAATTGCATGTGCCGCCACATGCGCCGCATCTCCGCCCGCTCCAGGCCGCGCAGGTCGACCGGCTTGCCGTCGCGATGGAAGAGCACGCGCCCGTGGGTCGGCTCCACCACGCGCAGAATCGCCCGGCCGAGCGTGGTCTTGCCCGAGCCGCTCTCGCCGACCAGGCCGAGCGTCTCGCCGCGGTCGATCGTGATGCTGACGCCATCGACCGCATGGACGACGCCCACCAGGCGGCGCGCGAAGACACCCTTGCGCACGCCATAGTGCACCTTGACGTCGTCGAGTTCGATCAGCGCCGTCATGCGACCGCCCCGGCCGGCGCATCCCGGTAGAGATGGCAGCTCACGCTGTGCCCACCGGCGAGGCCGGTGGTGGCTGGCGCGATCACGTCGCACGTCCCGGCGATGAACCGGCCGCAGCGGGGATGGAACGTGCAGCCCGCGGGCATGGCGTAGAGGTTCGGCACGCTGCCCTGGATCGGCTTCAGGCTGCGCCAGCCCCCGACCCCGCCCAGCCGCGGCACGGCGCGCAGCAGGTTCTGCGTGTAGGGGTGCTGGGGCTGGCGGAAGATGGCGCGCACCGGCCCCTGTTCCACGATCCGCCCGGTGTACATGATCGCCACATCGTCGGCCATCTGCGCCACGATGCCGAGATCGTGGGTGATGAAGATCATGGCCATGCCGAGCTCGGCCTTGAGCCCGCGCATCAGGTCCAGGACCTGGGCCTGGATCGTGACGTCGAGCGCCGTCGTCGGCTCGTCGGCGATCAAGAGCGCGGGATTGCACGCCAGCGCCTTGGCGATCATCGCACGCTGGCGCATGCCGCCGGAATACTCGTGCGGATAGCGGTCGATCGCGCGCGCCGGGTCGGGAATCCCGACCTTGCGCAGCAGCTCGGCCATCGCATCGCGCAGCGCCTGCCCGTTGAGGCCGCGATGCAGCCGCAGCACGTCGCCGATCTGGCTGCCGATCGTGTGCACCGGCGAGAACGAGCTCATCGGCTCCTGGAAGATCATGGCGATGCGGTTGCCGCGGATCGACTGGATCACGGCCCCGTCCGGTTCGACCGCCGCCAGGTCGACCGGCGGCGCGGACGGGTCGAGCCGGAACAGGATGCGCCCGCCGACGATCGGCATCTGCCGCGGCAGCAGGCGCAGGATCGACTGCGCGGTCACGCTCTTGCCGGATCCGCTTTCGCCGACGATCGCCAGCACCTTTCCGGGTCGAAGCGAAAGGCTGACCCCATCGATCACGGGAACCGATCCGCCCTCGGCGCGCAGGTCGATGCGAAGGTCCTGGATCTCCAGGAGCGCGTCGGTCCCCACCGCTTCGGCCTACTTCGCGTAGGGATCGGCCGCGTCGCGCATGCCGTCGCCGACGAAGTTGAAGGCAAGCGCCGCGACGATCACGAACAGGCCGGGAATCAAGAGCCAGGGCATATGGGCGATCGAGCGGATGTTCTGCGCCGCGTAGAGCAGCACGCCCCAGCTTTCCGCCGGCTCGCGCAGCCCCAGGCCGAGGAAGCTGAGCGAGGTTTCGGCCAACAGGATCTCGGGGAAGGCGATGGTTAGATCGACGATCAGGTAGCTGAGGAAGGCGGGCAGCAAATGCCGGCCGATCAGCCGCGTGTCGGTGCAGCCGGCAAGCCGCGCCGCCACCACGAAGTCCTCCTCGCGCAGCGACAGGAGCTTGCTACGCACGGTGCGCGCCAGATGGGTCCAGCCGAGCAGGCCCAGGATCACCGTGACCGCCACGTAGATCTGCAGCGACGTCCAGTCGCGCGGCAAGGCAGCCGTCAGCGACAGCCAGAGCGGCAGTGTCGGGACCGAGCGGATGAACTCGATCAGCCGCATGACGAACACGTCGATGGCGCCGCCGAAATACCCGGCGATGCCCCCGATCACCGCGCCCAGCACGAACGACACCAGCACGCCGATCACCGCGACCGACAGCGAGACGCGCGTCGCGTACATGCAGCGGGTGAAAAGGTCGCGGCCGAGATGGTCGGTGCCGAACAGATGGATGAAGCCGCCCTTCACGCCGAACAGGTGCAGATCGGTTTCGACCAGGCCCCAGAACCGGTAGGGGTCGCCACGAACGAAGAATTCGATCGGCCAGGGGCGCGATTCGTCGACAACGGCAAGCTGCCGCAGGGTCACCGGGTCGCGCTTGCTCGACCGCGCGTGGACGAACGGCGAATGGAGTCCGCCCTGGGCGTCGAGGACATGCACCAGCATTGGGGCCCCGGAGAGGTAGCGCGGATTGCGCGTCAGCGGCGCGCAGGGCGCCAGGAACTCGGCCAGCAGGGCGACGGCGACGAACACCGCCAGCACCGACGCGCCGGCGATCGCCATGTGATGCCGCTTGAAGCGCCACCACATGAGCTGCCATTGCGACGCTATGTCGGGACGCTTGATCCGCGAGGCGATCGGCGTGGCGGCGGCGACCATTGCGGCCTCAGGACATCTTGATGCGCGGGTCGACCACGACCAGCAGCAGGTCCGAGACGAACGTGCCGAGGATGGTCAGCGCGCAGTAGATGAACACCATGGCGCCGGCAAGCTGCATGTCCTGGTTCAGCAGCGCGTGCAGGAACAGCGGGCCGGTGTCGGGCAGGGCCATCACGACGCCCACGATCGGCGCGCCGGAGATGACGAAGGTGAGGCGCCATCCCAGCGTTGCCACGATCGGGTTGATGGCCATGCGCACCGGGTACTTGAGCAGCAGCCGCAGCGGCGAAAGCCCGGACGCGCGGGCGGCGACCACGTACATCTTGCCCAGCTCGTCCAGCATCAGCGCGCGCATCGAGCGGATCAGGTTGGCGGTGCCCGCCATGCCGAGGACGACGATCGGAACCCAGAGATGGGCGGCGAGGTCGACCAGCCTGTCGAGGCTCCACGGCGCTTCCGCGTATTGCGGCGAGAACAGCCCGCCGACGCTCTGGCCGAACCATTGCTGGCCCATGTACATCAGCACCAGGGCGAGCAGGAAGTTCGGCGTCGCCAGGCCGACATAGCCGACCAGCGAGAAGGCGTGGTCGGCGATCGAGTACTGCCGCACCGCGGAGTAGATGCCGATCGGCAGCGATACGGCATACATGAAGACGAGGGTGCAGGACGCGATGACGAGGGTCAGCGGCAGCCGCTCGCCGATCACCTCGGTCACCGGTCGGCGCCATTCGAACGAGTAGCCGAAATCGCCCCGCGTCACGATGCCCGTGGCCCAGGAGAGGTACTGTGCGTGCCACGGGCGGTCGATGCCCAGGAGTTGGCGCATGTTCTGCAGCTCTTCCTGGCTGACCGCCGCGCCGGACTGCTGCTTCTCGGTCAGGTAGGTCTCGGCATAGTCGCCCGGCGGAAGCTGGATCAGCACGAAGGCGACCACGGAGACAAGCCACAGCGTCAGCGCCATGTAGAGCAGCCGCTGCGCCAGCAATCGGATCATCGCTCAGCTCCCGACGCCGGCCCCGGCCGGCGCGGCCAGGACGCGGCTACTGCTTGTAGTACCACTGGTCGGGACGAAACGGATAGGTGCGCGCGTAGTTGTAGTGCTGGATCGTCCAGTCGTGCACGTTGGCGAGCTTGCGCGACACGATGGTCGGCCCCGGCAGGTTCGCGACGGTGCCGATGATCGTCATGTTCTCCAGGTTCAGCTTCACCATCTCGCGCCCGATCTCCATGTAGCGCGGGCTGCCGGGCACGATCGTGCTCCATTCGTCCTCGAGCTGGTAGAGCCGCTTCGCCCAGGCCGGCGGCTCCTGGCCCTTGGCGCCCTTCGAGCTGTGCCATTCGCGCCAGGCGGCGCCGAACAGCGGCGATTCCCCGCGATACGGCGGCGTATACAGCTCGACCTGGCTGATCAGGTTGGGTTCGAAGGGGATGTCCCATTCCATGTTGATGTCGGCGTCGCCGGCCCTGGCCTTCTGCCGCGTCAGCGCCGTGGTGATCTCCTTCAGGTTCACTTCCACGCCGACGGCGCGCCAGTAGCCCTGTACGAGTTGGACATAGCCGGGCGAGGCGAATTGCGTCGTGTACTCCCACAGCAGGGTCAGCGGCTTGCCGTCGGGCCGCACGCGCATGTTGTTCGCGCCGCGCTTAAGGCCCATCTCGTCGAGAAGCTGGTTCGCCTTCTTCGGATCGTGCCGGATCATGTAGTCGCGATCCGCGTCGGTGACGAACGGAACGCCCAGGGGCAGGGCTTGCTGCGGCCGGCCGAGCCCGTACCACAAGGTTTCGTTCATCTCGGCCCGGTTGAGCGCCAGCGACATCGCCTGCCGCCACCGCACGTCGGCGAAGATCTGGCGCAGGACCGGGTCGGTGTGCGTGATGTTGAACGCGATCGGATCGCCTGCCGCACCCGGCGGCATGGTCAGCCGATAGGCGCCCTTGGCCTCGTTCTCCTTCAGTACCGCGTAGTTCTCGAGGCCGAGCCCCTGCGCCTTCTGGTCGATCTCGCCGTTCAGCACGGCCAGCAGACCGACCTCCTTCTCGAGGAAGCGCTCGTTGTGCCGGTCGATGTAGGGAAGCTGGTTACCCGCGCTGTCGACCTTGAAATAGTAGGGGTTGGCGATGAAGGCGCGCCGCTGGGTGTTGGTCTCGACCTCGAGGATATGGCTCTCGAGCGTCGGCCGCTTGACCGCGGCGGGATTGATGGTCTCGGCGTCCTTCCACTTGTCCCAGAGCTGCTTGAACCGCTTGACCCAGTTCTCGGCGCCGGCCGCCTTGGCTTCTTCATCGGCCTTCGGGTTGTAGCGGATGTGATAGGCCGTGTAGTAGTGCTTCGGCGCCCACACCTCGAAGAACGAACCGCCCGTCGCCAGGTAGTGCAGCAGGCTGGGAAGCGGCGCGGCGAAGGTCAGCTTGAACGTGACGTCATCGATCTTCTCCACCTCCACCGGCTTGCCGCCGGCCGCCCAGGGCGACGGCGTCGAGGGATGCAGGTCCTTGTTCTTGATGATGTCCTCGAAATAGAACATCACGTCGTCGGTGGTGAACGGCTTGCCGTCCGACCAGCGATGGCCCTTGCGCAGCACGAAGGTGATCGACTTGCGGTCGTCGGACCAGGTCCAGGACTTGGCGACGTTCGGCACCAGCGTCGTCAGATCGTCGCTGAGGCGCACCAGGTTGACCTGGCGCCAGCTCAGGATCTCCGAAGTGCCGGATTCCAGCGCGCGCGACAGGCCGCGCAGCGTGCCGCCGTACTTGCCGCATTCCTCGTAGGGAAGCAGGACCAGCGGCTCCGCCGGCAGGCGCTGGTCGACCGGCGGCAAGGCGCCGCTCTGGACCAGACCCTTGAATAGCGGGTTCTCGGCAAGCGCGAGCTTGTGGCCGGCCTGCTCCAGTTCGGCGCGCTCGGCCTGCTGCGGAAATTTCGTCTTGACGCCCTTGGGATCGGCGACCGTCGGACAGCTGCTCGCGTTCGCTCCCCCGGGAAAGGCGCACCAGGCGCCCGCCAAGCAAGCAACGGCAATGGCGAACCGATTCCGCTTTTGCATGAGCCCTCTCCCCCTGCTCCGATCGAAACGCTATCGATCATAATAATGATTGTCTATATATTTTTTTTGAACGTTAGTGATCGAAATGATATCAGCAGGCATGGCAATCACCCGCCGTGGGTATCCGCAATGACCGAGGCAGCAACGACCGCCCGGCGCAATCCGATCGCGCGGCGCCATGTGCTGAAGCGCGAGCTGGCGGCCCGCGGCGCCGTTTCGGTGGCGGAATTGAGCGAGGTGCTGGGCGCGTCGCCGGTGACGATCCGGCGGGATCTGGAGGCGCTCGCGCGCGAGGGCGTGCTGGATCGCAGCTATGGCGGTGCCGCGATGCGCGCCGTCCGCCCGGCGGAAGAAGCGCTGACGGTGCGCGAGCAGAAGCATGTCGACGAGAAGCGCCGGGTCGCGGAGGCCGCGCTGGGCCTGATCGAACCCGGCAACACGCTGTTCCTCAACGACGGCTCGACCGTGACGGCGCTCGCGCGCGCGCTCGCCATGGCCGAGTACGAACTGTTCATCGTGACCTCCGCCGTGAATGTCGCGCATATACTGGTCGAGAACCCGCGCATCACGGTCTGCCTGCTCGGAGGCTTCGTGCGGCGCACGTCGCTGGCGACCGGCGGCATGTTCGCCGAGTCGATGATCCGCCAGTTCAATGCCGATCTCGCGCTGCTGTCGTGCGACGCCTTCGACGCCAAGGGCGGCTTGAGCTTCGCGCATCCCGACGACGCGGCCGTCGCGCGCTGCATGGCCGCGCAGTCCCGGCGCTGCGCCGCGCTGGCGATCGGGCCCAAGCTGGGCTGGTCCGCGCGGCTGAACGCCGTGCCCCCCGGCGAGATCGATCACCTTGTCACCGACGCGGCGCCGCCGGATTTCGCGGCCGGACTGGCCGGCACGCGGATCGAGATCATCCAGCCCTGACCATGGACAGTTCCGCCATCGGCGCCGCCGATCGCCTTCGCGCCCTGCCGTGCTGGCGCGGCGTCCCCCGCATCGAGCCCTGGCCGGGCGGGCGCACCAACCAGAACTTCCGGGTGACGGCGGGCGGCGAAACCTATTTCGCGCGCGTGGGGATCGACCTGCCGCACCACTTCGTGCGGCGCGAGAACGAGGCGCGCTGCGCGCGCCTGGCGGCCGACGCGGGCGTCGCGCCGACGGTGATCCACCAGGGCGACGGCATGCTGGTGACGGCCTTCATCGAGGGGCGCACCTTGCGCCACGAAGACCCGATCGCCGATGCCGATCTGGACTTGGTGGCCGAGGCGCTGCGCCGCGTCCATGCCTATCCGGCGCCCATGGACCTCAACCGGTTCGACCCGGTCGCGATCTGTCGCGGCAACCTGGCCGGCTTGCCGGCAACCGCGTTCGCAGCGGAGCGGAGACGTCTGGCGGAAGCGCTGCTCGCGGCGGCGCCGGCCTTGACGCCGCGCTGCCTGATCCACGCCGACCTCATCCCCGAGAACTTCATCATGGCCGGGCCGCGCGCCTATGTCGTCGATTGGGAATACGCCGGCTACGGCGATCCCGCCGTCGACCTGGCGCAGATCATCGTCCTGTTCGGGCTGGACGACCGCCAGGCCGCGCGGCTTCTTGCCCGCCATGGCGGCGTGGACATGGAGCTGGCGCGCGCGCTGGCGCCCGTCCTAGCGGTTCGCGAGGCGCTGTGGTGCGAGGTGCAGGCGCATCACGTCGGCATTCGCGGCGACCTGCCGGAGTACCGCACCTTGTGCTGGCGCCGCGTGGAGGCGTTCGCGCCGTGAGCGAGCGTTACGACGTCGCGGTCGTCGGCGCCGGGGTGGTGGGCTGCGCCGTCGCCCGCGAGTTTTCGCGCTATCGCCTGCGGACAATCCTGATCGAAGCGCGCAGCGACCTCGGCGACGGCGCCAGCAAGGGCAACTCGGCGATCCTGTCGACCGGCTCGGACACGCCGTTCGGCACGCTGGAGAACCGGCTCGTCACGCGCGGCCACCAGCGCTACCGCGCCGAGGCGCCGGCGATGGGCCTGCCGATCCTGTCGGTCGGCAGTCTGACCGTCGCCTGGAACGAGGCACAGGCCGCGAGCCTGGCGGAGATGCATCGCGCCACGGTCGCCGCCGGCTATCGCTCGGCCGAACTGGTCGATCGCGACGCGATCTACCGCCGGGTGCCGTCGCTCGCGCCCGGCGCGCTGGCCGCGATGTGGGAGCCCGAGGAAGCGATCGTCGACCCGTTCTCGACACCCTATGCCTATGCGCTGGATGCCGTGACCAATGGCGTCGAGTTCCGCTCGTCGAGCGCCGTGTCGAGCGCCTTGCGCGAGGAGGCCGGCTGGACGCTGTCCACCGCCACGGGCGCGGTCGCCTGCGGCCTCGTGGTGAATTGCGGCGGGTTGTGGGGCGACAAGGTCGATGCCCTGGCGGGACTGGCGGACTTCGCGATCCGGCCGCGCCGCGGCGAGTTCATGGTTTTCGACAAGAGCGCGCGGCCCCTGCTCGACGTGATCCTGAAGCCGGTCCCTTCGCCCACCTATCGCGGGGTGCTCATGGCGCCGACGGCGTTCGGCAACGTGCTGCTCGGCCCGACCGCCGAGGACATCGACGACCCGGATGACTGGCGCGTCACGCGCGACGGGCTGGCGAAGCTTGACGCCGCGGCGCGCGCCATGATGCCGGCGCTGCTCGATCACGACGTGACGGCGATCTATTGCGGGGTCCGGCCCGCGACCGAGCGGCCGGAATACCGCATCGCCGCCCATCGCGACCGGCGCTGGATCACCGTCGGCGGCATCCGGTCGACGGGGCTTTCGGGCGCGCTGGGCATCGCGGAACATGTCGCCGCGCTGGCGTTCGATGGCATGCTGCGGGCGGAACGCAAGGCGGAGCTCGCGCCGGTTCGCGTTCCCTCGCTTCTCGAGGGCGGCGAGCGCCCATGGCGCGACGCGGCGCGCGTCGCCCGCGATCCCGCCTATGGCGAGATGGTCTGCCATTGCGAGGGCGTCAGCATGGGCGAGATCCGCGACGCGCTCGCCTCGCCGCTGGCCCCGCGCACGCTGAAGGCGCTGAAGCGCCGCACCCGCGCGATGTTCGGGCGCTGCCAGGGGTTCTTCTGCGGCGCCCGCGTGCAGGCCGCGTTCGAGCATGCCAGCCGGCGGGCGGCGGAATGAGCGCGATCGAGACCGATTGTGCCATCGTCGGCGCGGGCCCGGCCGGGCTGGCGGCCGCGCGCGCGGCGATCGACGGCGGGGTTCGCTCGGTGCTGGTCATCGATCGCGACGATGCGCCGGGCGGCCTGCCGCGCTTCTGCCGCCATCCCGGCTTCGGCTGGGAATACACGCGCCGCCTGGAAACCGGCCCGGGCCTTGTCCGCCGGCTGATCGGCGCCCTGGACCCCGCGCGCGTGCAGATCCGCACCGGCACGACGGTGCAGGCGTTGCACGCCGGTCCCCGCCTGGAGATCCTGTCGTCTGGCGCCGGCGCCGCGACGGTCCACGCCAAGGCGGTGATCCTGGCGACCGGCATCCGCGAACGGCCCCGGACGGCACGGCTGGTTCCCGGGCGACGGCCGGAACGCGGCATCCTGACCACGGGCCAGTTGCAGCAGATGATCGCACGCGGCGTGCCGCTGCACGGCAAGCGCCTGGTGGTGGTCGGCACCGAGCATGTCGCGTTCTCGGTGCTGCTGACCGCGCGCCATGCCGGATTGAGCGTCGTGGCGATGGTCGAGGCGGAAGACCGGCCGATGTCCTATGCGCCCGTGGCGACCCTGGTCCGCTGCATTGCCGGCGTGCCGATCCATGCCACGACGCGCATCTCGGACATCCACGGCGAAACCTGTGTGAGTGGCGTCGAGATCGAATCGCCGGAGGGACGCCGCGTGATTCCTTGCGATGCCGTCGTGTTCTCCGGCGACTTCGTGCCGGATTCGCCCCTGGCGCGCTCGGCCGGGCTGACCCTGGACCCCGCCACCGGCGGACCCCAGGTCGACCAGATCGGCCGCACCAGTGCGCCTTGCGTTTTTGCCGCCGGCAACCTGCTGCGGGCGGTGGAAAGCAGCGGGTTCGCGGCGATCGAGGGCGCGCGCGTGGGCGCTGCCACGGCGGCCTTCCTGGGTGGAAGGATCGGCTGGCGGGGGCAGGTTTCGACCATCGCGATCGCGCCCCAGTTCCGCTACGTCGTGCCGCAATGCTGGAGTTTCGAGGTGCCCGGGCTGGCAACGCTTCCGACCAGCCTGCGCGTCGGCGCCGACCTGGACTCGGCGCGCGTCGGGCTGCGGCACGATCAGGCCCTGCTGTGGCGGGGGCCGGTGCGGCGCCTGCTGCGCCATCGGCGCATCCGCGTCCCGCTTTCCAGCTTGTCGACAAGGCTGCCGGGCAGTATTTCGCTGGTAGCCACCCCGCGGGACCATCCATGACGATCTCCGATCGCGACATTGCCCGGCGCATGGCCACCGCCACGGCGCTGGCCCGGGAATGCGCCGCCCTGGCGCTCGAGCATCGCCGCGACCCGGCGCGGATGAACGTGCAGGCCAAGGGGCGGCGCGACTTCGTCACCGCCGCCGACCTGGCGGTCGAACGGTTGATCCGCGAGCGGATATCACGCGAGTTTCCAGGGGACGGTTTCCTGGGCGAGGAAGGCGGCGGCGCCAGCGCGCCGCTTCTGTGGGTCGTGGACCCGATCGACGGCACCAACAACTTCGCGCGCGGCCTGCCGTCCTTCGCGGTGTCGATCGCCTTCTGCGTGGACGGCCGGCCGGTGGTCGGCGCGATCGCGGAGCCGGTGACAGGTGCGATCTACACGGCCCGGAAGGGCGGCGGTTCGTTTCGCGACGAAGCGCCGATCCGCGTCAGCGATGTCGGCGCGCTGGACCAGGCGATGATCGAGTACGGCTATGCCGAGCGCCGGCCGGTTGCCGACAACCTCGACCTGGCGCGCCGGCTGCTCGACGCGGGCTGCGACGTGCGCCAGGTCGGTTCGGCCGCGCTCGGCCTCGCGCGCGTCGCCGAGGGTTGCCTCGACGCCTATTGCGAACTCCACCTGAACAGCTGGGACGTGCTGGCCGGCATGCTGCTGGTCGAGGAGGCAGGCGGGCGCTTCAGCGATTTCCTGGCCGGCGACGGCATGACCAGGGGCAATTCGGTCCTGGCCGCGACGCCGGGACTGGTCGACGACCTCAAGCGGGTCACCGGCCTCTAGCGGAACATGTCGGCCATGTTGCGCCCGGCGAGCCTGCTGGCGCCGGCGACCAGGATCAGCGTCAGCACGATCGTCACGGTGCCGAGCGCGCTCGCCTTGGCGATGTCGTTGCCCAGCAGGTACTCGTAGATCGCGATGGTGATGGTCTTCCAGCGCGCGGAATACAGCAGCACCGTGACGCTGATCTCGCCGATCAGCGTGGCGAAGACCAGGATGCCCCCGGCCAACAGCGCCGGCGCGATCAGGGGCAGCACGACGCGGCGCATCGTCATCGCCCAGTCCGCACCGCAGATCGTCGAGGCCTCCTCGAGCCGGCGGTCGACCTGGGTGATGGCGGCGCTGGCCGAGCGGAACACGAAGGCCACGCGCCGCGTGAAATAGGCCAGGATCAGGATCGCCGCCGTGCCGGTCAGCACCAGCGGCCCTTCGTTGAAGGCGGTCAGGTAGGCAACGCCGATCACCAGCCCGGGCAGGACGAACGGCACCATGATGATCAGATCGACCGCCCATCGCCCGTAGATCCGCCCGCGCGCGGTCGCGTGCGCGGCCACCGCCCCGAACGCCAGGCACAGGATCGTGGCCGCGCCGGCCAGCACCACCGTATTCCACACGACGGTGCCAAGCTCGCCCATCACCCGGCGATAATTCTCGAGCCCGTAGACCGAGGGCAGCAGCGTGTCGCCCCAGCGCTCGGAGAAGGAGTACAACACCACCACGAGCTGCGGCAGGTTGGCGACCAGGAGCACGAGCCAGACATAGGCGATGGCGCTCCAGCGCAGTCCCGCCGGCAGGGGCCGCGCCGCGCGCCGTGCCGTGCCGGTCACCGTCGCGACGCCGCGCGTGCGGTTGATCCAGGCCAGGGCGCCGAGCGCCAGCACGGTCAGGGCTACGTTCACCATGGCGATGGCCGCCGCTGCGTTCAGGTTGAAGAAGCCGTGGATCTGGTAGTAGATCAGCGTCGGCAGGACCTGGTATTCGCCGCCGAGGATCGCCGGCACGCCGAAATCGCCGATCGCCTTGATGAACACGATCAGCATGCCGGCGGCGATCGAGGGCAGGATCATCGGAAAGGTGACCGTGCGCAGCACGCGCCAGCGCGACGCGCCGGCGATGGTGGCGGCCTCCTCGATGCTGGTGTCGACCGCCGCCATCGCGCCCTGCAGCACCAGAAAGGTGTAGGGGAAGTAGCTCAGCGCCAGGGCCACGGTCACGCCGAACGGCCCGTAGATCGACGGCAGGCCGAGGCCGACATAGTCGCGCAGCAGGTTGCTGATGATGCCGTTGTTGCCGAGCAGGATCACCCAGGCATAGGCGCCGATGAAGGGCGGCGAGATCAGCGGCAGCACCGACAGCGCCAGCACCAGCGAGCGCAGCGGCATGGCGGCGCGGGCGACGGCATAGGCCATCGGCAGCGACAGGGCGGTGGCGACGATGGTCGACGCCGCGCCCGTCACGACCGAATGCCAGAACGCGCGCTGGTAGCTGCCGGAGGTCAGGAAGCGCTCGAAATTGGCCAGGGTCAGGTTCTCGATCGCGAGCGGCTTGCCGTTGCGCAGGAAGGCGCCCAGCGTCGCGCTGCCGATCGGGTAGACCAGGAACAGCAGGGCGATGACGACCGCGCAGGTGCCGAGGACGAGCGGCAAGGCCTGGCCGGGCATGCGCCGATCGGTCATCGCGGGTCCGGCCGGATGAACAGCACGCATTCCTCGGCGTTGAGCGCCAGCCCGACCGACGCACCCTCGCCGTATTCCGGCGCCGAGCGCGCGGCCTCGACCGTCAGCTCGCCCAGCGCCGCCTCGGCCGCAATGATATATCGGTTCGTCCCGCCCAGATCCTGCGCGCGGAGGATCCTTCCGGGCATGCGGCCCTCGATCGGGCCGAGCTTCATCGATTCCGGCCGTGCCATCAGCAGCGCGTCGGCATCCGGCGGCACGCGCGCCGTCTCGGCGTCGCCGAGCGCCACGACGCGCGGGACCGCGACCATGCCGCCGCCGGGCAGCATGACCTTCGCCGCGCCGGCGGCGCGGTCCAGTACCTTGGCGCGCAGGAGGTTGGCCCGGCCGATGAACTCGGCGGCGAACAGCGAGGCCGGGTGGCGATAGACATCGCGCGGGCGGCCGAGCTGGACCAGCCGGCCCGCGTTGAACAGCGCCAGGCGATCGGAGATCGCCATCGCCTCTTCCTGGTCGTGCGTGACGTAGAGCGACAGAATCCCGAACTCGCGCTGGATGCGCCGGATCTCCTCGCGCATCTGCACGCGCAGCTTGGCGTCCAGGTTGGCCAGCGGTTCGTCGAGCAGCAGCATCGAGGGGCGGTAGACCAGCGCGCGGGCGATCGACACGCGCTGCTGCTGCCCGCCCGACAGCGTGGCCGGCAGGCGGTCGCGATACCGGTCGAGCTGCAGCGCGCGCAGCACCTCGTCGGTCCGGCTCGCGATCTCTTCACGCGCCACGCCGCGCGGCCGCAGGCCATAGGCCACGTTCTCGAACACGCTGAGATGCGGGAACAGCGCGTAGGACTGGAACACCATGCCGATGTTGCGGCGCTGGGGCGGCACGCGCGTGTAGTCCTGGCCGTCGAACATGATCGAGCCGGACGTCGCCTGCTCGAGCCCGGCGATCATCCGCAGCGTCGTCGTCTTGCCGCAGCCGGAGGGCCCCAGCATCGTGAAGAATTCGCCGTCGTTGACGTCCAGGCTCACGCGGTCGACGGCCACCAGCCGGTCGGGTGGCGCGCCGAAGGTCTTGGTCAGCTCGCGGACGGACAGCATGCGTCTGGTCCAGGCGCGATCGGTGAAAAGAGCGCGGGGAGCCCGTGCCGGGGCTCCCCGCTCAAAGGAGAGAGGAAACTATTTCGCCGAGAAGAGCTTGTCGAACTTCTCGAGCTCCTCGGTGCGGTTCTTGGCGGCGCCGGCCGAGTCGTAGGCGAAGGTCTTGATGCCCTTGGCGTCCGGCAGGCCGGGAGGCGGTGCTACGTCGAGCCGGGCGGAGCGCCGCTTGTCGAGGTCGACCAGGATCGTGTGGGCCTGCTTCGAACTGACGTAGTCGATGAACTTCCGCGCGTTCTCGCCGTTCGGCCCGCCCTTGATGATGCCGTTGGCGTCGTTGATCAGCGCGGTCCCGTCGCTGGGATAGACGAAGTCGACCGGGTTGCCCTCGAGCTTCGATACCAGGATGTTGAACTCGCTGGTCAGCCCGACCGCGATCTCGCCCTTGGCTACGTTCTGGAACGCCAGCTTCGAGCTGGGCACGAAGGTGGCGTTCTGGATGATCTTCCCCATCACGTCCCAGCCATAGAGCATCAGGATCTGGTGCATCTGCGAATAGGCCGAGCCGGACTGGGCCGGGTTGGCCATCAGGATCTTGCCCTTGAATTCCGGCTTCGCGAGGTCGGCCCAGCTCTTCGGCGCCTTGTCCAGCGGCATCATCTTGGTGTTGACGATGAAGGCCTGGAAGTTGGTGGAGAAACCGTAGTACTTGCCCTGGGGATGCACGGCGGCCTTGTCGAAGCCGGCCTTCTCCTTGGAATCATACGCTTCGAACAGGTCGATCTCGGCGTCGAACACGTCGGCATCCGGGCCGACCAGCACGTCGCCGCGCGGATTGGCGCGCTCGGCCTTGATGCGGGTCAGCAATTCGCCGCTGCCGCCGCTGATGATCTCGGCCTTGACGCCCGGGTTCTGCTTCTGGAACTCCTCGGCGAAGGCCTGGATCAGCTTGGTGCTGACGGCGTTGTAGATGACGACGGTGTTGGTCGCGGACCAGGCGGGCGCGCCGGTCGCCGCCAGCCCCAGCGCCAGCCCGAAGCCGGCGTTGCGTAGTGCGTTGAGCGCCTTGGACATCGGATTCTCCTTCCCTTTTCAGTTCCGGTTGATCTTGATCGCGAAGCGGACGTTGGTGTGCAGCGACGCGCCGGGCGCGAGCACGATCATGCCCGTGTCGTCGCGGCCGGATTCGGCCAGGTTGAATGCGTCCGTGCAGTTGCTGACCGGCTCGACGCAGAAATAGGCCTCACCCGGCGGCGTGTAGACGACCAGGAACGACAGCGGCGCCGCCGCCGTCATCGTCAGTACGGCACCGCTGTCCGGCCATTCGATCGTCGCCCGCCCGGCCCAGCCGGTGAACGCGTTGTCCATCGCGACCCTGTCCACCGCCACGCCGTCGTCCAGGCGCCGCTCGGCCGGCAGGTCGACCAGCGCGGTCGGCATCACCTCGTGGTCCGTCGCCCACATCCGCTGGACCGCGGCCGTCAGCCGCGTCGTGGCCGTGCGGGGGAAATAGGGATGCAACCCCAGCCCGACCGGCATCGGCGCGTCGCCCAGATTGCGCGCGCCGATCGTCACGTCGAGCATATCCTCGGCCAGGCGGAAGGTCTGGCGGGCACGATAGGTGAAGGGCCAGGCGTCCGCCTGGTGCGTGTACTCGATTGCCAGCATCCGCGGTTCCTTGGCGACGACGCGCCAGGGCCGCTGCCAGCCGTGGCCATGCTCGACATGGGCCTGGCCGGGCACGTTGGCCGGCATCGCCACCGCGCGGCCGCGGAAGCGGAATCGTCCGTCGCGCACGCGGTTCGAGAACGGAACCAGCGGAAAGCAGCCCATTGCGTCCGACTGGCCGGCCGCGATCGCCGCCGGCGTTGCCGGCCGCAGCCAGTCGATGGCGCCGCCCGCGGCCTCGGTGCGATAGCACGCGATGGCGCCGCCGGCCGCCGGTGCGACCGCCAGGGTGCTGGGGCCGGCCACAAGCGTCACCACGGCCTCGGCGGCCGTCGGGCGTCTCGCGGAGTCTGCGGAAGGCGGCATCCCTGTTTCCGTTGCTTGACGGGCTTTTTGTTCGCGGCAATAACTACTCATATCGTATGAGGATTGGGAGGACAACCCCATCGCGCCCCGCCCCGCCCCCCACGCGCGCCCCCGCCGCACCTTCTCGCAACGCAGCCTGCACGGGCGCATCGCGCATGCGATCGGCCGGCGCATCGTCCAGGGCGAACTGCGCCCGGACACGCCCTTGCCCAGCGAGGCCGTTTGGAGCGTGCAGCTTGGCGTCAGCCGCACCGCGCTGCGCGAGGCGATCAAGGTGCTGGCGGCCAAGGGCCTGATCGCCTCGCAGCCCAAGACCGGCACGCGCGTGCGCCCCCGCGAGGAATGGAACTTCCTCGATCCCGATGTCCTGGTCTGGCGCTTCTCCACGGGGTTGATCGAGACCCATATCCGCGACGTCTTCCAGCTGCGCCGGGTGATCGAGCCGGCGGCCGCGGCGCTCGCCGCGGAACGCGCCGACGATGCCGGCGTTCGGCGCATGGAGCACGCCTATCGCGGCATGGACGCGGCCGGGGACGACGGCGAGAAGTTCGAGGAGCCGGATCGCCGGTTCCACCAGTCGATCCTGCGCCTGACCGGCAACGAGATGATCGGTTCCCTGGGCATGCTGATCGAAACCGCGCTGCTGATGAGCTTTCGCCTGTCGAACGACAATCCGCGCGGCCAGCGGCATTCGCTGCCGCTGCATCGCGACGTGCTGACCGCGATCCGCAATCGCCAGCCGCAGCGGGCGCGCCGGGCGATGGAGCGCCTGCTCGCCCAGTCCGAGCGCGACGTGCGCCAGGCGGTGGCGGCGCGCCGGCGTCGCGGCGCCGAGCCGCTGGCCATGGCCGACGCCGCCGAATAGCCTCGCCGTCGATCCGTATGGAGGAGAAGGCATGGCCCCGTACGCCATCTATCCCAGCCTGCGCGACCGCGTCGTGTTCGTCACCGGCGGCGGATCGGGCATCGGCGCCGGCATCGTCGAGCATTTCGCGGCGCAGGGCTCCCGCGTGGCCTTCGTCGACATCGCGGCCGCCGCCGCGCGCGAGCTGGCCGAGCGCATCGCCGCGGCGGGCCATGCGCGGCCGCAGTTCATTGAATGCGACCTCAGGGACATCGAGGCGCTGCGCGCGGCGATCGCGCGCGTGGGGCGCGAACTGGGCCCGATCCGCGCGCTGGTCAACAACGCCGCCAACGACGACCGCCACAAGGTCGAAGACGTGACCGTGCCCTATTGGGACGAGCGCATCGCCACCAACCTGCGCCACCAGTTTTTCGCCGCCCAGGCGGCGATCCCGCAGATGAAGCAGGCCGGCGGCGGATCGATCATCAATTTCGGCTCGATCTCGTGGATGAACGCCGAGGGCGGCTATCCCGCCTACACGGCCAGCAAGGCCGCGGTCCATGGCATCACCCGCGGCCTCGCGCGCGACTTCGGCCCCGACAACATCCGCGTCAATACCGTTGTGCCGGGCTGGATCATGACCGAGCGCCAGGTGAAGCTGTGGCTCGACGCCGACGGCGAGCGGCAGCTGATGGAAAACCAGTGCCTGAAGCGCAAGCTCTACCCGGCGGACATCGCGCGCATGGTGCTGTGGCTCGCCGCCGACGACAGCGAGAACTGCACGGCGCAGAACTTCGTCGTGGACGGCGGCTGGACCTGAGCCGGGCGGCAACGCGACCGACGTTTGCCGTGCTTGCCGCTGACGGCGTTTTTTCTGCGTGGCAAATGTAACGGCGAACCGCACCACGCGGTGTTGCCGGCAACCGCCAAACGAGCATCAATGCGAGGCTTGCCCGTCCCTGCGTAGCGCCTGCCGCCACGCCCGGCCGATGCGCCGATCCTTGCAGGGGCGGGCGATCTGCGCGCCGCGTACTCGCATCGCTTGGCTTGCATGGGGATGGTGCATTAACATCGCGGCCCGGCGTTCCGCCGCAGGCAGTCAGGAGCTTCGATGACCGAGTCCGATTCCGAACATCGCGTTCGCTACGATGTCGATGGTGCGGTTGGCATCATCACGCTCGACCGACCGAACAAGCTCAATGCGCTGTATCCCGAGATGATCCTGCGCCTGGTCGACCTGATCGAGCGGGCGCGCCGCGACAATGCCGTCCGCGCGCTTGTGGTGCGCGGCGAGGGGCGGGCGTTCTGCTCGGGCGACGACCTGTCGCCGGAGGACCGCTTCAAGTATGGCCCGCCGGACCTGCACACCCGGCTGCGGACCGGCTTCCCGCGCGCCGTGCTCGACATGCTGACCCTGCGCAAGCCGATCGTCGGCATCGTCCAGGGCTACGCGGTGGGGGCGGGGCTTGATGTCGCCTTGGCCTGCGATTTCCGCTTCAGCGATCCCAAGGCCAAGTACGGCGCCGTCTACGTGAACCGCGGCCTGGGCGGCGGATCGACCTATCTCCTGCCGCGCTTCGTGGGATTGGGCCGCGCCACCGAGTTGCTGCTGCTCGGCCGCTTCGTCGAGATGGAGGAGGCGCTGCGCCTGGGCCTGGTGACCGAGGTCGTGCCGCTGGAGCAGATCGAAAAGCGCGCGATGGAATTCGCCCACAAGCTGTCGAAAGGCCCCACCCAGGCCTATGGCGCCATCAAGAACGCGCGCAACCAGGGGCTGGGGCTCGACCCGGTCAAGGGGTTCGAGGCGCAGATACTGGCGAACGTGGAGCTGATGTTCCACCGGGACGCGCGCGAAGGACCGCGCGCCTTCCGGGAGCGGCGCGAGCCAAATTTCACGTCCGAATGGATCGACCTGCAGTACGATCCGCTCGTGCCCTACGAGTAAGTTCGTCCGCGTTGCTACCATCTGTCGCGGCGCCCGCCGCGCAGCACCGACAAAGGGGTTCCCGTGCCGCAGCCCGACAGCGATGACCTGATCCAGTATTCCTGCCGCGACCGGATCGCGACCATTACCTTCAACCGTCCGGAGAAGCTCAACGCCTTCAACGACTTCATGGTGATGCGCCTGGCGCGCGTGCTGCACGATTTCGACATCGACGAAGCGGCCGACGTCGCCATCCTGTGCGGCGAGGGTCGCGCCTTCTCCAGCGGCGCCGACGTGCACCAGCGCCAGCTCCGCAGCGAGGCGGACCTGAAGAAGCACGGCGGGTCGCAGGGCTGGGGCGCCCATGCGTCCGACCTGCTGACGCGCGCCATCAACTGGAAGCCGGTCATTGCCGCGCCGCATGGCTTCGCGGTCGGCCTCGGCCTCGGCATGGTGCTGGAAAGCGAGCTGGTGGTCGCGGAGGAGGGCACGCGATTCCAGGTGACCGAGACCTCGCGCGGCCTCGCGGCCTCGCGCTACTGGGCGCTGCTGAACTTTCGCGGCGCGCGGTCCTTCGCCACCGAGGCCGTGCTGACCGGGCGGTTCTTCACGGCGGAAGAAGCCTTGAAGGCGGGCATCGTCGACCGCGTGGCGCCCAAAGGTCAGCACCTGAGCGTTGCGCTGGAGCTGGCGCGGCAGATCGTGGCCAATCCGCCGCTCAGCGTCCGCGCCACGGTGCGCACAAGGCGCTGGTACATGGACCAGGCGGAGCGCGAGGCCTATCTGCAAACCATCCCGCTGAAGCTGCACCAGACCGAGGACTTCAAGGAAAGCGCGCGCGCGTTCGCCGAGAAGCGGCCAGCGGGGCCGTTCAAGGGCCGCTAGCGGCCGGTGCGGCGGGGGCGCAGGGCGACATGAAGCTGCTCGAATACGAAGGCAAGGCGCTGCTGGCCAAGCATCGCGTGCCGATTCCCGCCGGCGCGATCTGGCCGCAATGCCCGCCTTCCGAAACCGGCTGGGTCGTGAAGGCGCAGGTGCTCGCAGGCGGTCGCGGCAAGCGAGGCGGCATCCTGATGGCCGGCGGACGCGGCGAGCTCGAACAGGCGGCCGGCCGGTTGCAAGGCGCGAAGCTCGGCAACGAAGCGGTGCACGCCGTCTACGTCGAGCAGAAGCTGGCGATCCGGCACGAGTACTACCTGGCCGCCTTCGTCAATCGCGACCGGGGCCAGGTGACGATGATGGCGAGCGCCGCCGGCGGCGTCGACATCGAGCAGGTGCCGCGCTCCGCCATCGTCAGCGTCGATGTCGATCCGCTGATCGGGCTGGCCGGTTTCCAGATCCAGGGATTGAAGCGCGCGCTGGCGCTGGACCCGGCGCTCGACCGGCAGTTCGAGGCGCTGGCCCGGGGCCTTTACGAGACGCTGGTCGACGAGGACGCCGAGCTGGCCGAGATCAATCCGCTGGTCGCAACAAGCTCGGGGCAGCTGCTGGCGGCCGACGCCAAGATCGTGCTGGACGACGACGCGGTGTCGCGCCACCCCGCCCGATCGGCACCGGTTGCCTGGGCCACCGACAGCGCCTTCATGCGGCGCTGCCGCGAGCTCGGCGCGATCGGGGTCGACAATCGCGAGCGGGTGCCGGCGCCGGCGCGGCCGAGCGTCGCCATCCTCGGCAACGGCGCCGGGCTGACCATGGCGACCTACGACCAGGTTTCGCTGCACGGCGTCGGCATCGCGGGCGTCATCGAGCTGCACGGCGCGCTGGCGCGCGGCGTGGCCCACACCGCCGAGGTTATCGGCGCGCTGTTCATGCTGGACGCCGATGTCTATTTCATCAACGCCTTCTACCAGCTCCGCTCGACCGACGCGCTGGCGGAGGCGCTGGTGCAGGCGCTGCAGCGACCCGGCGCCCCGGGCCGCGAGCGGGTGGTCGTGCGCATGCGCGGCGTGAAGCAGGAGACTTCGCAGCGGATCGTGGAATCGGCCGGCTGCTTCTACAGCCCCTCGCTGCGCGCGGCGACCGAGCGCGTACTGGCCTTGACCCGGTCCATGACGCCTGCCAGCGGGCCGGTGCGATGAGCATCCTGGTCGACCGGAAGAGCAAGATCCTGGTCCAGGGCATCACCGGCCAGACCGGGCGGCTGTTCGCGGAACGCATGGCGGCGGGCGGCACGCCGGTTGTGGGCGGCGTCACGCCGGGAAAAGGCGGCACCACGATCGCCGGGCTTCCCGTGTTCGACACGATGCGTGAAGCCGTCGCGGCGACCGGCGGCGACGCGGTGATGAGCTGCATCGCGCCGGCCTATGTGGTCGACGGGCTCTATGAGATCGTGGATGCCGGCATCGCGCTCGCGGTCCTCTATATCGAGAACATCCCGGTCCACGACGCCATCCGGATGTGCGCCTATGCCAAGGCGCGCGGCACGCGGATCCTCGGCCCCAACTCCGCCGGCGCCGTAAGCCCGGGGCAGGCCAACATGGCCGACCTCAACGACGCGAACCTGCGGCCCGGGCGGATCGGCATCGTCTCGAAGAGCGGCACGTTGACCTATGAAGTGATCGACGAGATCCACCAGCACGGCCTGGGCGAATCCACGGTCGTGTGCCTGGGCGGCGACCGGGTGATCGGCACCAGCTACGTGGATGTATTGCGTCTGTTCGAGGCGGACCCGGACACCGACCTGGTGATCCTGGTCGGCGAGCCGGGCGGCGGGCTGGAATATCCCGCGGCTGCCTATGCCGCGACGATGCGCACCCCGGTCGTAGCCTATATTACCGGCCAGGGCAGCCCGCCCGACGCACGCATGGGCCATGCCGGGGCGGTTGTGGGCGACGACGAGCGCAGCCGGCCGCAGAACAAGATGAAAGCCTTCGCGTCCGCCGGGCTGGACGTCGCCGACCGGGTGACGTCGATCGGCGAGATCGTCGCGCGCAGACTGAAACAGGGAAGACGCCAACCATAGTCGAAAGCTCACAGGGGAGATCACGATGAAGACGGAATTTTCTCAATCCTCCGGCATCGACCGCAGAACCCTCTTGAAGCTTGGCGCATCGGCCGCGGCGGCGGGATCGGTGCTGCCGTCCTTCCCCGCCGGCGCCGCCAGCGATCCCAAGCTAGTCGAGGCGGCCAAGAAAGAGGGCACGGTCAGCCTGTACAGCTCGGCCTCGACCGGTCCCAACAACGCCGCCGCCGAGGCGTTCAAGAAGAAATACGGGATCGAGGTGTCGGTCTACCGCGCGGGATCGGCCGACGTCGCGACGCGGGTGCAGACCGAGGAATCGGCCGGGCGCCCGCAGGCCGATGCGCTGATCATCGAGGAGCCGGCGCTCAGCCTGCTGGTGCCGTACCTGGCCGCCTATGACTCGCCCGAGCGTGCCAAGATCGACGCGGCCTACAAGGCGCCGCAGTACACGCTGATCCGCATGTACATGGCGCAGCTCGGGTGGAACACCAACACGGTGAAGCCCGCCGATGCGCCGAAGGACTGGAAGGACCTGCTGGATCCCAAGTGGAAAGGGCGCTTCGGCTCGCTCGACCCGCACGTGACCGCGACCACGCTGGCCTGGCAGGTCATGGTCAGCCAGCTCTATGGGCCTTCCTACCTGCAGGGCTTCGGCGCCAACAAGCCCAAGCTCTACGCCAGCACCAACGCCATGTCGCAGGCGATCGTATCGGGCGAGATCGACATGGGCGTGACGAACTCTTTCGGCGTCATCCAGCTCGCCGACACCGGCGCGCCGATCGGCGGCGTGGTGCCCAAGAACACCGTGTTGTTCGGCGGCAACATCTCGGTTTTCAGCAAGGCCCCCCATCCCAACGCGGCGCGGCTGTTCTGCGACTTCGCCTGCTCGGGCGAGGGCCAGACGCTGATCAATGTCGCCGGCGCCACGATCCCGACCCATCCCGAGGCGAGCGCGCCGAAGGCCGGATCGCTGGCCGAGCTCGGCAAGGTGCACAGCTTCGTCCAGCCGGACTACAAGATGATCATTGGCAAGACCCAGGAACTGCTGGCCGAATGGGACAAGCACGTTAAGTAGCCTCACCCGCGGGGACGACCGGAGCCGTGCCGATGTGGCGGCGATCCCTGTCCTGGGACCAGCTGGTCCTCGGCATGATCTGCGTGCTGACCGTTGTGATGGTCAGCTATCCGGTCGTCTCCGTCGTCCTGCGCAGCATTTCCAAGGACGACATCGGCAGCGAGCTGACCCTGCAATGGCTCGCCGCGCTGTTCGAATCCGGCCGCAGCCGCGATGCCCTGATCAACACCGTCATCTATGCCGCGGGGTCGTCCGCGCTCGCGATGGTGGTGGGGGTGGGGCTGGCGGTCGTCGCGGTCCGGACCGACATGCCGGGCGGACGCTGGATCGGCATCCTGGCCGTGCTGCCGATGCTGGTGCCGCCCTTCATCCTGGTGATCGGCTGGATCGCGATCGCCGACCCGAACGCCGGCTTCGTCAACATCATCGCCTCGCTGGCGATGGGGTCGAAGACGACGCTGGTCAACGTCAACACCATGGCCGGCATCGTCTGGATCACCGGCCTGTTCCTGACGCCCTATGTCTACCTGCTGGTGGCGGCGGGCTTGAGCAACAGCGATCCGGCGGTCGAGGAGGCGGCGCGCGTCTCCGGCGCGGGGCGGCTGCGGCTGCTCGCGACGATCATCCTGCCGCTGCAGCGCCCGGCGCTGCTGGCCGCGCTGCTGCTGGTCCTGATCATGAGCGCGGGGGATTTCATCATCCCCGCCACGGTCGGCCTGAAGTCGCGCATCTACCTGCTGCCCAGCCTGATCTGGCAGAACTCGAACTCGTTCCCGCCGCGCCCGGGCATGGCGGCGGCGCAGGGACTTCTGCTGGTCGCCTTCGGCCTGGTGTGCATCTATTTCCAGCGCCGGGCGCTGTCGCGCGGTGGCCGGTTCACGCTGCTGGGCGGCAAGGGTGCGACGACGATCCCGTTCCGGCTGGGCCGGATGCGCTATCCGCTGGCGGTCGTCGCCATGGTCTTCGCGCTCAGCTCCTCGGTCATCCCGATGCTCGCGGTCAGCTCGATGGCCTTCATGAAGTACTGGGCGCCCTACGCCTTCACGCCCAAGAACTTCACGCTCGATAACTTCAGCTACATCCTGTTCAAGTATCCGCAGGTGTGGCCGTCCGCCCGCCACAGCCTGTTCCTGGCGGTGCTGGGCGCCACGGTTTGCGTGCTGCTGGCGATCGCGCTGGCCTGGTACGTCATCCGCCTGCGCGGGCGCCTGTCCCGCGTGGTCGAGTATGCGCTGGTTCTGCCGCTGGGAATCCCGGGCATCGCGCTGGGCCTGGGTATCCTGGGCGCCTGGATCGCCATACCCGGCGGGCTCTACGGCACGCTGTGGATACTGCTGCTCGCCTATGTCACCGCGCATATCCCGATCGCCATGCAGTTCGTCGGCAGCGCGCTGCACGGCATCCACGCCGACCTGGAGGATGCGTCCCGGGTCTCCGGCCATTCCTGGCTGGCGACGCTGCGCCGGATCGACATCCCGCTGATGCGCCCGGCGCTGCTGGGAAGCTGGCTGCTGATCTACGTGGTGATCCTGCGCGAGATCTCGCTGGTGATCCTGCTCTACAACCCCGGCACGATCGTGCTGTCGGTCGGGCTGATGGACGTGTGGTCCAACGGGTTCTACCCGGAGCTCGCCGTCTATTCGCTGTTGCTGATGGTGCTGGGCCTGTTGCCGGTGGCGCTGCTGTGGAAGTTTGCCCGGTTCAGCGCGGCATGACCGCGGAGGAAGAGCCGATGATCCGTTTCCCCAAGAAGACCATGCAGGAATAGATGGACAAGCTTGTCGACCTGTCGGTATCGGGCCTCAGCAAAGTCTACGGACGCCAGTCGGAGGTGAAAGCGCTCGACGACTTCAGCCTGGCGTTCCCGGCCGGCCAATGCACCGTGCTGCTCGGACCCAGCGGATGCGGCAAGACCACGGTGCTGCGATCGATCGCAGGGCTGATCACGCCCGACGAAGGCCGTATCATGATCGGCGACACGGTCGCCTTCGATCATGCCCGCCGCACGGAAGTGCCGCCCGAGGAACGCCGGCTGGGCATGGTCTTCCAGAGCTATGCCCTGTGGCCGCACATGACGGTCGCGGAAAACATCGCCTATCCGCTCCTGTCCAGCGGGCTCTCGAAGGCCGAGATCGCCGCAAAGGCCACGGCGATGCTCGACTGGGTCGGCCTCGGCGGCATCGGCGGACGCTACATCCACGAGCTTTCGGGGGGCCAACAGCAGCGCATCTCGCTCGCGCGCGCCATGGTGGGAAAGCCGCGGGCGATCCTGTTCGACGAGCCCCTGTCGAATCTCGACGCGCGGCTGCGCGAGCGCATGCGCATGGAATTGCTGGCCCTGCGCCAGAAGGTGCCGTTCACGTCGATCTACGTGACGCATGACCAGCTCGAGGCGATGACCCTGGGCGATCGCGTCGTCGTCATGCGCGCGGGGAAGATCGAGCAGGCGGGCCCGCCCGAGGATGTCTATCGCCGGCCGCGGACGCGCTTCGCCGCCGAATTCGTCGGCATCCAGAACCTGCTGGACGGCACCGTGCGCGGCCGGACGGGGCAGGTCGTCCATGTCGACACGGCGCTCGGCACGCTGAACGCGCGGGGGTGGCGCGACGACCGCGCCGCCGGCGCGCGCTGCACCGTGGCCGTTCGCGCCACGCTGCTGACGATCGAGGCGGGGGCAAAGCGCGCAGACGGCGCGGGGCACGGCCGGGTGGTGCGCAGCGCCTTCCAGGGATCGAGCAGCATCATCCTGGTTGACGTCGGAGGCACCGAGATCGTGGTCGAGTGTCTGGAGGAGGGGCGCCAGGAGCCCGGCGCGACGGTCGCCGTGAAACCGGCACCCAATGCGATTTTCGCACTGCTGGACGATTGAGACGCCTGTCACCGCGGCGAGGAACGGCCGCCGGAAGGGCGGCCGTTCTGTTTGTCCCCGAGGGAGCTGTGCTAGCTGCGGCGGCGGCGCCCGGCGAAGCCGAGGCCCAGCAGGCCGGCGCCCAGGAGACCGAGCGTCATCGGCTCGGGCACGCTGTTGGCGCTGACCGTCACGACCATGTCGTTGAAGTCGTTGTCGTCGTTGCAGCCGATGCCGATCCCGCAGAGGATTCCGCCATCCGGGCCGCCATCGTCGAAGAAGAAGGCGAAGATGCTGCCCTGCTGGTAGATCGCCATGTCGAGCTGGGCCAGCCCGTCGTTCGTCCGGTCGCCGTCCGAGAAGATGATGCCGTCATCGCTCGAGCAGCTGCTGCAGATCGTCTGGAAGTAGAAGACGAACGGATTGGCCGGCGGCGCGAAGGCTTCGCTGGCGCCGGCCGCATCGGACGAGGTGTCGAAGATCGGCACCAGGCCGGTGCTGTTGGTCAGCGCGACGCCGAAGATGTTGCGATAGTCGCCAAGGCGCAACTCGAAATTGGCCAGGCCGCCCGACGAGAATGCGCCGTTGCCGCCGCCTGAACCGAAGGTCTCCGGTGTTCCCACCAGGGTCCAATCCCCGATGCTGCCGAGCCCCGCGGCGGTGAAGGTCGTCTGGCTGGGCAGGGCCGATGCCGTACCGGCAAGGCATGCAATACCCAGAATGGCTCCGATGAATCCTCCGCTAAGTCTGTAAAGCGACATTTGCTACTCCGTGCGGCTCCGAGAACGCCCCCGAGCCGAGAGGAGCAATATCCAGGCCACATGAAGAAAAGCTGCGCGATCGCCAAGGAATCCGGGGTCGCGCATCTCGCGGCTTGTAAAGTCAGCTGACAGGAATGTAAAGGTAGGACAAAGAAGCGTGCGGGAGGGTCTTTGCTAAACCAAAATAGATGCGTAGGAAAACGCCGGTATTATTGCAAGGTACTATTGAGATACTGAAAGCCGCAAACACCCACCATAAAACGGCTGAACTTGGCCGTGGTTCCACGTGAAAACAAAAAAGGGCCCCGGGGAATTCCGGAGCCCTATCATGCTCGAACCGACCGCGGCAGTTGGCCGGCGGCCCCGGTCAGATCTGCTTGTCGAGGCCCATCTGGAAATACTTGTGCGTGATCTTGTCCTGGTTGGCCAACAGCCAGTCGATCGTGGGCTCGTGGCGCATCGCCTTTCGGATCGCCTTGGCCATGGCCTCGCGATGGATGTCGAACAGCTTGCGGTGGTCGAGGTCCGCGACGTCGACGATCTGCGGCGCCAGCCATACCGCGCAGATGATGCCGAGATCGTTGACCTGGTCCTTGGGAATGTCGCCGGCGCGAACGGCGTCCAGCACGCCGTTGGCCATGGCGGCCTGCACCGTGCCCATGAGGATGTTGGTGTACTTGAGCGCCTTCGGCCCTTGCACCGTCACCTTGCTGACCATCAAGGTCACGGGGCGAACCTGGACGTCGATGTTCAGGATGGCGAAGACCCGGCTGTGACCTTTCACCTGGCCGGCAAGCTGGGTGGCGATCGCCGTGCCCACGGGTCCGTCCAGCGCACCGATCACGACCTCCGGTTCGGCGGCGGTGTTCGGCGGCCCGCCGGCCACGAGTGCTTCTCCGGTACGAAAGACGATGCGTTCGGCCATGGATCGGATCCCTCTTTCTTGACGTTGTGCCGCAGCCTATCAGCCCGAGGCGGTATTGTGTCACAGGTCCGTTCCAAAGCGCCTTAAATTTGGGCACCCGGTGGCCGGGGTTCCGCCCGTGTGTCGGAAAGGCGCAATGGCCTCGGAATTGCTACCCTGGACCTAAGTCGTCAGGTTGAGGGGAGCCCCGCCACGTGGGAATCCATGTCGCGCTGCATCACCGCACGGAATATCGCTACGACCGGCTGGTCGGCGTCGGGCCGCAGGTGGTGCGCTTGCGGCCGACCCCGCATTCCAGGACCCCGATCCTCGCCTATTCGCTGAAGGCCGAGCCAGCCCAGCACTTCATCAACTGGCAGCAGGATCCCCAGGCCAACTACCTGGCGCGGTTCGTGTTCCCGGAAAGGACGGACCGGCTCTGCTTCACGGTCGACCTGATCGCCGACATGGCGGTGATCAATCCGTTCGATTTCTTCCTCGAGCCGGCGGCCGAGACCTGTCCGTTCGAATACGACCACGTGCTGGACGAGGAGCTGGCGCCGTTCCGGCGGGCGGCCGAGCCGGGGCCGTTGCTCCAGCGCTACCTCGACGGCGTCGATCGCCGGCCGCGGCGGACGATCGATTTCCTGGTCGAGCTGAACCAGCGCGTGCAGCGCGACGTCGGCTACATCGTGCGTCTGGAGCCCGGCGTGCAGACGCCCGAGGAAACGCTGGCGAAGCGCGAGGGCTCGTGCCGCGACAGCGGCTGGCTGCTGGTGCAGATGCTGCGCCATCTTGGCCTGGCCGCGCGCTTCGTGTCCGGCTACCTGATCCAGCTCGTCGCCGACGAGAAGCCGCTTGACGGCCCCGTCGGCCCGATCGCCGATTTCACCGACCTGCATGCGTGGTGCGAGGTCTACCTGCCCGGCGCCGGCTGGATCGGGCTCGATCCCACGTCCGGACTGATGGCAGGCGAGGGGCATATTCCGCTGGCGTGCTCGCCCGAGCCCGGCAGCGCCGCGCCCATCACCGGCTCGATCGAGAAGGCGAAATCGACCCTCGATTTCCGCATGTCGGTGACGCGGATCGACGAGGCGCCGCGGATCACCAGGCCCTACAGCGATGCGAAGTGGCAGGGCCTGCTGGCGCTCGGCCGCAAGGTGGACGCCGACATCGCGGCGGCCGACATGCGGCTGACCATGGGCGGCGAGCCGACCTTCGTCGCCGCCGACGACCCGGACGGCGCCGAGTGGACCACCCACGCGCTGGGCCCCACCAAGCGGCGCTATGCCGGCCGCCTGCTGCGTCGCCTGGCCGACCGTTTCGCCGGCGGCTACCTGCTGCACTACGGCCAGGGCAAGTGGTATCCGGGCGAGCAATTGCCGCGCTGGGCGCTGGGCTGCCACTGGCGGCGCGATGGCGAGCCGGTCTGGCGCGACAAGCGCCTGTTCGCGTCGGACGAGGACACCAACGGCCGGCTGACGCACGACGACGCGCGCGGCTTCATTTCGCAACTGGCCGAGCGGCTGCAGGTCGACCCCGCGTTTTGCACGGCGGGCTACGAGGACGCCTGGTACTACCTGTGGAAGGAGCGCCGGCTGCCGGTCAACGTCGACCCGCTGAAGAGCGAGTTGCACGACCCTCTGGAGCGCGAGCGCCTGGCGCGGGTGTTCGAGCAGGGGCTGGACGCGATCGTCGGCTACGCCTTGCCGTTGGCCCGCGCGGGCACGAATGGCCAGCGTTACTGGCGCAGCGGGCGATGGTTCTTCCGCTCCGACACCATGTTCCTCATCCCCGGCGACTCGCCGATGGGTTATCGCCTGCCGCTCGACTCGCTGCCCTGGGTCCAGGAAAGCGACTACCCCTATGTCTACCCGACCGACCCGATGGCGCCGCGCGGGGGCTTGCCGCCGCGCCAGGCATTTCAGGCGCCTCGCGGCGAGCCGCGAAACGGTGTGCGTCCCAACGCGGCGCCGCAGGGACGGCGCGAGCAGGCGCCGCTGAAGCCATTGCAGGGCTGGTCGGCCAGCGATGTCGTGCGGACCGCGCTGTGCGCCGAGGTGCGCAACGGGCTGCTGCATCTCTTCATGCCGCCCGTCGAGATGGCCGAGGACTATCTCGACCTCCTCGCCGCGGTCGAGGATGTGGCGGGCGATCGCGGGGAGAAGGTGATTCTCGAGGGCTACCCGCCGCCCTTCGACCCGCGGCTCAACCATTTCTCGGTGACGCCGGATCCGGGCGTGATCGAGGTCAACGTCCATCCCGCCGACTCCTGGGACGAACTGGTCCGCAATACGACCACGGTCTACGAGGAGGCGCGCGCGACGCGGCTGGTGACCGAGAAGTTCATGCTGGACGGCCGGCATGTCGGCACCGGCGGCGGCAACCACATCGTGATCGGCGGTTCCACCCCGGCGGACTCGCCGCTGCTGCGCCGGCCGGACCTGCTAAGGAGCCTGGTCGGCTACTGGCACAACCATCCCTCGCTGTCCTACCTGTTCTCGGGGCTGTTCATCGGCGCGACCAGCCAGCATCCGCGTGTCGATGAGGGTCGCGACGACGCCACCTACCAGCTCGAGCTGGCCTTCAAGGCGCTGGAGCGCGCCGAGACGCCGCCGCCCTGGCTGGTCGACCGTGCCTTGCGCGACGTGCTGGTGGACGTGACCGGCAACACGCACCGCGCCGAGTTCTGCATCGACAAGCTGTACTCGCCCGACGGCGCCGCCGGCCGTCGCGGCCTGCTGGAACTGCGCGCCTTCGAGATGCCGCCGCACGCGCGCATGAGCCTGGCGCAGCAACTGCTGCTGCGCGCGCTGCTGGCGACGTTCTGGCGCCAGCCCTATGACCGCCGGCTGATGCGCTACGGCACGCGGCTGCACGACGAGTTCATGCTGCCCTATTTCGTCGCCAACGACTTCGCCGACGTACTCGACGATCTGCGGCGCGCCGGCTACGCGCTCGATCCGCAGTGGTTCGCCGCGCATCACGAGTTCCGCTTTCCACTGATCGGCCAGGCGGCCTATCGCGGCATCGAGATCGAGCTGCGCCACGCGCTGGAGCCGTGGAACGTGCTGGGCGAGGATGCCGGCGCCGGCGGCACGGTGCGCTACGTCGACAGTTCGGTCGAGCGCATGCAGGTGAAGCTGAGCGGCGCCACCGAGGAGCGCCACGTGCTGGTCTGCAACGGGCGCACGGTGCCGCTGCGCGCAACCGGGCGGAGAGGCGAGTATGTCGCCGGGCTGCGCTATCGCGCTTGGCAGCCGCCGCGCGCGCTGCACCCGACGATCCCGGTCGATGCGCCCCTGGTGTTCGACCTGTTCGACACCTGGAACGGGCGCGCGGTCGGCGGCTGCACCTACCATGTCGCCCATCCCGGCGGGCGCAATTTCGATCGGTTTCCGGTCAATGCCAACGAGGCCGAGACGCGCCGGCGGGCGCGCTTCTTCGCGATCGGGCATACGCCGGCATCCTACGAGGCGCGAATCGCCGTTCCGGCCGGCGAGCACCCCGTCACGCTGGACCTGCGCCACGCGACCTAGCGGCAGGCGGCTTTGGCGCCTGCGCTGGAATTTGGCGGGCCGATCGGCGACACTTTGTCCACGCGAATCAGCCACTTCGGCCAGGACGGGCAGGGCCCGCGCGGACAGGCGATGAGCACGGCCTACGACGAGATGGCAACCGGCCAGGGTGCGCTGCGGCCGCATTGGCGCAACATCATGGCGACGGTCTGGGGCATGCCGCCGGCGCAGCTCGCCGAGAAGCAGGCGCGCGCCGGCGCGCACTTGGCGCATGCCGACGAGTTCGTCGCCATCTATGGCCGGGAGCCGAAGCGCGCGCCGTGGTCGATCGACCTGCTGCCGCTGATCCTGCCCGAGGACGAGTGGCGGGTCATTGCCGAGGGTCTGGCGCAGCGCGCCCGCCTGCTCGACCTCGTGCTGGCCGATCTCTACGGCGAGCAGCGCCTGATCGCCGACCGTCTGGTCCCGCCCTATCTCGTCTATGCCAACCCCGCGTTCCTGCGCCCGATGCGCCATGTCGGCCAGGCCGGCGGCGCCGGGCACCTGCAGGTCTATGCCGCCGACCTGGTGCGCATGCCGGACGGAGGCTGGCGCGTGTTCGCCGATCGCACCCAGGCGCCGTCGGGCGTCGGCTACGCGTTGCGCAACCGCCGCCTGCTGGCGCGAACCTTTCCCGAGGCCTTCCGCGTCTACCCGATGCGCCGGCTGCAGCCCTTCCTGGATGTGTGGCAGGCGAGCCTGCAGCGCCTGGGAATGCATCACGGCGACGATTCGCGCGCCGTGCTGCTGACGCCCGGCCCTTACAACGACGCCTATTTCGAGCATGTCTACCTGGCGCGCGAGCTCAGCATCACCCTGGCGCAAGGCTCGGACCTGACGGTCCGCGACAATGTCGTGTACCTGAAGACGCTGGAAGGGCTGCTGCGCGTCGACGTGATCTACCGCCGGGTCGACGGCGAGTATTGCGACCCCCTGGAGCTGCGCGAGGATTCGGCGCTGGGCGTCGCCGGGCTGGTCGATGCCGCGCGCGCCGGCAAGGTTGCGATCCTGAACCTGCCGGGATCGGCGCTGGTCGAGACGCCGGCGATCGCGCCGTTCCTTCCCTCGCTGGCGCGCCGGCTGCTCGGCGAGGAGCTGAAGCTGCCGGCGGTGACGACGTGGTGGTGCGGGCAGAAGGCGGCGATCGACGCCGTTCGCGCGTCGCTCGGCTCCTACGTGATCCGCCCGACCTTCGATCCCGGCCAGAAGCCGGTCGACCCGGCCGGGTTGTCGCGCGACGAGCAGGCGGGGCTGCTGGCCCGGCTGACGGCCGACCCCGAGGCCTTCGTGGCGCTGGAGCGCGTGGTGCACGGCGTCGCGCCCAATCTTGGCAAGGACGGACTGTCGCCGCGCCCGATCGTGCTGCGCGTGGTGGCGTTGTGGAACGGGTCCGAATGGTCGGTGATGCCCGGCGGCGTGGCCCGCGTGGTCGAGGCCGACGACATGTACCGCAGCCGCCTGCTGCATGGCGGCGTCGCCAAGGACGTCTGGGTGCTGACCACGGAGGAACAGGATGTCCGCACGCCCTCGGCGCCGATGACGCCGGCCAGGGCGCACCGGTCCGCCGGCGCGCTGCAAAGCCGCGTCGCCGACGACCTGTTCTGGCTCGGCCGCTATGTCGAGCGCCTGGACGCCGCCGCGCGCGTATTCCGCGCGGTGATGAACCGGCTGACCGGCGGCGGGCTCGGCCCGCGCGACATGGCCGAGCTTGCGCGCCTGGCCGGCGCCATGCAGCGCAACGGGTGGATCAGCGCGACCATCGCCGGTTCGCCCGTGGACGGCCGCAATTTCGCCGGCGGCATCGCCAAGGCCGCGACGGCGCCGGAGGGCGTGGTGCAGGATTGCCTGGACGCGATCCGGCGCCTGACGTTCACGGTGCGCGACCGCCTGTCGCTCGACATGTGGCGTACCCTCAACCATCTGCTCGACGAGGTGCGCGGGCAGCTGGTCGCGGCCGACGGCGACATGGACCGGCTGCTCGATGCGCTTGATGACCTGATCCGCGGCATCGCCGCCTTCGCCGGGCTGGCGGCCGAGAACATGACGCGCGGCGCGGGGTGGCGCTTTCTCGACATCGGCCGGCGGATCGAACGCGGCATGGCGATCGCCAACACGCTGGCGCCGGTGCTGCGCGGCCCGGCGGCCCAGCTCGAGATCGGGCTGCGCCTGGCGCTCGAACTCTGCGATTCCACCATCACGTACCGCACCCGCTATCCGACCGAGCTGCACCCCGCGCGCGCGCTCGACTTGGTGGTGGCGGACGCCAGCAACCCGCGGGCGCTGATGTTCCAGATCGTGCGCCTGCGCGATTTCATCGAGACCCTGGCCCCGTCGCCGGGCTTCGAGGCGGCGCGCACCTTGGTGCGCGAGTTGATCCGCACGGTGATGGACTTCTCGGTCGAGAGCGTGGAGAAGGTGCAGGACGCCATGCCGGTCGGGCCCGTCGTCGAGATGCTCGACCGCATCGCCGGCGACCTGACGGCGCTGTCCGAGATGATCACCCACACCTATTTCTCGCACGTCGTGACGGCCCATCCGCTCGGCTTCGCGCCGCGCCCCGCGCGCGAGACCTTGCCGGCATGACGCGCTACGCCGTCCGCCACGAGACGCGCTACGCCTATGGCGCGACGGTCGACCTTGGCCTGCACCTGCTGCGACTGACGCCGCTGGCGGTGATCGGGCAGCGTCTGCTCGACTATCGCCTGGGGATCGCGCCCGAACCGTCGCGCAACGTGGCGTTCCGCGACCATTTCGGCAATGCGGTCCACCACGTCGCGATCGAGGCGGGACACGACACGTTCAGCGTGACCCTGGACGCCGATGTTGATGTCGCGCGCGCCGATCCGGCGGACCTGCCGGAAGGCGAGGCCTGGGCGCAGGTCGCGGCGTCGATCGGCGCGGACGGGTTCCCCGCGCGGCCGGAGGTGGCCGAATTCGCCTACAACTCGCCGCAGGCCGGGCGCGAGCCGGCATCGACCGCCTTCGCCGCGCAATCCTTTGCGCCGGGGCGGGGCATCGTCGCCGGCCTGCGGGACCTGACGGCCCGCATTCGGCGCGAGTTCGCCTACGTGCCGGGTTCGACCGACATCTCGACGCCGGTGGCCCGCGTGATGGAGACGCGGCGCGGGGTGTGCCAGGACTTCGCCCACCTGATGATTGCCGGGCTGCGGGGGCTTGGCCTGCCCGCGCGCTACGCATCGGGCTACATCCGCACCTATCCGCCGGCCGATGCGGCCGGGCTTCGCGGCGCCGACGCCAGCCATGCCTGGGTGTCGGCCTGGTGCGGCGAGGCGCTGGGCTGGGTGGATTTCGATCCAACCAACGACCTTGTCGTGCGCGACGAGCATATCGTCGTCGCCTATGGCCGCGATTTCTCGGACGTGACGCCGCTGCGCGGGGTCATCCTGGGGGGCGGTACGCACAGCCTGGACGTGGCGGTCACGGTGCGGCCGCTCGACGGCGGCTGACCGCCCGGGAAAGTATCGGCTCTAGATACGCGCTGCGGCCCAAGCCCGCCGGTTGCTGACGACGCGCCCCTGCCGCTAAGATCGGGCTTTCGCTCTTGCGCGCGGTCGACGGGACGGCACGGCAATTGCCGTCTTGGTTACGCGGTGGAATTCGAGGGGGCAGTCATGGCATTCGGCAATTGGGGCTTGGGGCGGATCGGCGCGTGCGCGGCGGCGCTGCTGGCCGCGATGGCGGCGATGGCCGGCGGGGCGGCGGCGCAGGACGACAAGACCGTCTACTTCCTGACCTGGGGCGGCACGGTCCAGCAGTTTCTCGAGAAGGAGGGCTGGAACCAGAAATTCACCGCCGCCACCGGCTACAAGGTCGTGCTGGTGCCCAAGGCGACCGGCCCCGAGATCATTGCCGCGGCGATCGCGCAGAAGGACAAGCCCCAGGTCGACGTCGTGCAGACCGACCTGCTGCCGTTCCTGGCCGGCAACGACCAGGGCATCTTCGTGCCGATCGACGCCAAGGAGATCCCGAACATCGACAAGCTCGTGGATGCCGCGAAGTTCAATCCGAACGGCATCATGACCTATGGCGACGTGTTCTCGCTGATCTACAACCACGAGACCTTCAAGAAGAAGGGCTGGGCGCCGCCCAAGGCGGAATGGTCGGAGCTGACGCGGCCCGAGTTCAAGGGCGCGATGGTCCTGCCCCCGGCCAACACGACCTATGGCCTCTACGTCATGATCATCCTGGCGCGGCTGAATGGCGGCAACGAAAACAACATCGATCCCGGCGTGAAGGCGCTGAAGGCGCTGGCGCCCGGAATCGTGGAATGGCCGACGACCTTTGCCCGCATGGGCCAGTTCCTCGAGGACGGGTCGGCCGCGGTCGGCTTCTACACTTCCTCGACCGCGGCCGAGCTCGGCAAGCGCGGCATTCCGGTCAGCTACGTGACGCCGAAGCCGGTCATGTTCACCGGCACGGCCGCGGGCATCATGAAGAACGCGCCTAACCCGCAGGGCGCGCGCGCCTTCCTTAACTGGTGGCTGTCGACCGAGGTGCAGCAGGCCCGCGCGCAGGGATATGGCAACACGGTGATGAACAAGGAAGTGACCGGCAATCCGATCCCCGCCGCCGAGTTGGCCAAGATGGAGAAGATCGACTACGACGTCGTGAACAAGGCGCGGCCGGAATGGATCAAGGTCTTCGAGCGCGAGATCGCGCCGAAATAATCCCTCCGGCCCGATTCGATGCCGCAGGAAGGGCGTGCCCGGCCGCAGGCGGGGCTTGACGTCGCGGGGCTGATCAAGCGCTTCGGTCTGAGCGTGGCGGTGGCCGGCGTCGACCTGTCGGTGCGTCCGGGCGAGTTCTTCACCGTCCTCGGCCCGTCGGGCTGCGGCAAGACGACGCTGCTGCGGATGGTCTCGGGCATCCTGGTGCCGGATGGCGGGCGCATCGCGATCGGCGGTCGCGACGTGACGGCCGCCCCGATCTGGACGCGCCGCGTCGGGCTGGTGTTCCAGAACTACGCCTTGTTCCCGCACATGAGCGTTGCCCAGAACGTCGCCTTCGGCCTGTCGATGCAGGGCGTGGCGCGCGAGGAGCGCACGGCGCGCGTCGCGCGCGCGCTGGGCACGGTGCGGCTCGACGGCTACGAGGCGCGGCGGCCGAGCGAATTGTCGGGCGGCCAGCAGCAGCGCGTGGCGCTGGCCCGCGCCATCGTTACCGAGCCGGACCTGCTGCTGCTCGACGAGCCGCTGTCGAACCTCGACGCGCGCCTGCGCGAGGACATGCGCGCCGAGCTGCTGGAGCTGCAGCGGCGGGTCGGCATCACTACCGTGCTGGTGACCCACGACATCCACGAGGCCTTCGCGCTGTCGGACCGCGTCGCCGTCATGCGGGCGGGCAAGGTGGAGCAGCTTGGCGCGCCGACCGAGCTCTACGAGCGGCCGGCCAACCGTTTCGTCGCCGGATTCCTGGGGCCGGTGAACGAGTGGGAGGGGCGCGTCGAGGCGCGTGCCGAGGGACAGGCCCGTGTCGCGGTGGACGGCATCGGCAGCTTCGATGTCGCGGCGCCGGCGAACTGCGCGGTCGGCCAGACCGCCTGGCTGGTGCTGCGCCCGGAGCGGGTGTGCATCGAGGCGGCCGAGGCGACCGCGTCCGGCCTGGTCGGGCGGGTCGATCATGTCTCGCATCTCGGCAACCTGGTGAACTATCGCGTCGCGCTCGGGGCCCGGGCCTTGGCGGTGCAATCGCCGCCCTTGCGCGGCCGGACGCTTGGCGTGGGGCAGAGCGTGCGGGTTTCCTGGCACGCGGGCGATGTCGCGGCGGTCGCGCTATGACCGCGGCGGCGCTTGCCGGGCCTGGCTTTCCGCGCGCATCGCTGGCCGCGCGGCTGGGCGGCGCGGGATGGCTGTTCCTGGCGCCGGCCGTCGTGCTGATGGTCGCCGCCTACCTGGCGCCGCTGTTCGACAGCATCGTCATCAGCTTCCACCCGAACACGCCGCAGGGCATCGACCGCGCGCACTGGATCCTCGGCAACTACGCGCGGCTGTTCGACGACTACTACGCGACCGTGCTGCTGCGGACGCTGCGGGTCAGCGTCATCATCACGCTGCTGTCGGTCCTGCTCGCCTATCCCGTGGCGCTGTGGCTGGCGGAGCTCAGCCCGCGCGGGCAGACCTGGGCGATCCTGGTCTACATGTCGCCCTGGCTGGTGAACACCGTGGTCAAGTCGTTCGGCTGGACCCTGATCCTCGGCAACAGCGGCGTCATCAACACGGGCCTGCGCGCGGCCGGGCTGATCGACGCGCCGCTGCGCCTGATGTTCAACGAGCTGGGGATCGTCATCGGCTTGCTGCCCGGGCATTTCCTGTTCGTGCTGCTGCCGCTGTGGGCGGCGCTGAAGGGCATCGACGACAACCTGCGCTGGGCGGCGATGACGCTGGGAGCCCGGCCTGGGACCGTTTTCCTGCGTATCACCCTGCCGTTGACCTTGCCGGCGCTCATCGCCGGCGCGATCATCAACTTCACGATGAACATGGCCGCCTTCGCCGCGCCGGCGCTGCTCGGCGGCACCCGCGCCCGCGTGCTGTCCTTCGTCGCCTACCAGGTCAACCTGGAGGAGCTGAACTGGCCGTTCGGCGGGGCCCTGGCGGTCGCCATGCTGACGGTCACGCTGGGCTGCATCGCGCTGGCGCAGTGGGTCGGGGGGCGGCTCAGATGAAGCGCGCGCTGACCGCCCTCAACGTGCTGATGATCGTCTACATCCTGGCGCCGATCGTGCTGGTGGTGTGGATGTCGTTCACGCCGACCATGCTGTTCCGCATCCCGATCACGCAGTTCTCGCTGCGCTGGTATTACGAGGTGTTCTCCTACAGCGCCTATGTCGATGCCGCGCTGCTCAGCCTGCGGCTGGGGCTCCTGGCCGCGCTTGTGGCCGTCGCGGTCGGCTTCTGCGCCGCCTACGGGCTGGTGCGGTGGAAGCCGCCGGGATCGGCGGTGCTGATGGGCCTCTTCACCGCGCCGCTGGTCGTGCCGGCGGTGGTCTTCGGCATCGCCATGCTGCAGTTCATCAACCGGATCGGCCTCTATGGCAGCTTCACCGCGCTTCTGCTGGCGCACGTGGTCCTGGTAATGCCATTCGCCGTGCGCACCTTGCAGGCGTCGATCCAGGAGCACGGGCCCGAACTGGAATGGGCGGCGATGAGCCTGGGCGCCAGGCGCTGGCGGGCGGTGATGCTGGTGACCGTCCCCTTGTGCCTGCGCGGGATGATCGCGGCTTTCCTGTTCTGCTTCCTGATCTCGTTCTCCGAGATCACCGTCACGCTGTTCATGACCGGGCCCGCCCACCAGACGCTGCCGGTCCGCATCTTCAATTACGTCAGCGACCGCATCGACCCGACCATGGCGGCGGTGTCCTCGATGGTGGTCTTGCTGACGGTGGTGATCGCATTGGCGCTCAACCGGCTGGGCGCGCTGTCGGAGTTGAAGAAATGAGCGACGCGAAGGAACTGCTGATCGACCACAAGGGCGGCGTCACGACGCTGACGTTGAACCGCCCACCGCTCAACCTGCTGACGTTCTCGCTGCTGCAAGGCCTGGCCAGGGCGTTCGATGACATCGAGACGCGCGACGCGACGCGGGCGGTGGTGATCCGCGGCGCCGGCACGCGCGCCTTCTGCGCCGGGGCCGACCTGAAGGCCGAAGCCGAGCATGACGAGGGAACCTCCGATCGCTGGCGCGAGGTCGGCCGCGGCCTGATCGAACGGATCGAGAGCTTCCCCAAGCCGGTGATCTCGGCGGTCCAGGGCTGGTGCATCGGCGGCGGCACGGCGCTGGCCTGGCCCGCCGACATCCGCGTCGCCGCCGAGTCGGCGAAATTCCGCGCGGGCGACGTCTATCTCGGCATGAGCCCGAACTGGGGCATGGGGATGGTGCGCCTGGCGCACTATCTCGGCCGCAACCGCACGCTCGACATCATCCTGTTCGGCGACGATGTGACCGCCAAGCAGGCCTATGACTTCAACCTGGTGTCGTTCGTCTATCCGGACGCCACGTTCGACGCCGAGGTCGCGCGGATCGCCGACAAGATGGCGGGGGCCGCCCCCTTGCCGGTGCGCGCGATCAAGGAGGGGGTGCTGGCGCAATGGCGCGATTCGCCGGACCGCGCCGCGCTGGTCGAGGAGCGCTGGCGCAAGATCGTGGCCGCGTCCGAGGATTTCAAGGAAGGCCCGCGCGCCTGGCGCGAGAAACGCAAGCCCGTGTTCAAGGGCAAATAGAGGAAACGCCTGTCATGGATTTCGCCCTCAGCAAGGCACAGCAGGAACTCCGGGAGCGGGCGCGCGAGACCGTCCAGCGCGTCGTCGTCCCGATCGCGGCCGAGGCGCCGCCCGGCGTGAAGCTGACGCGCGATCAGGTCTCGCGCATCTATAAGGGCCTGGCGCCGCTCGGTTACCTGGGCAGCACGATCTCGCCGGACCAGGGCGGTGCCGGCATGAGTTTCCTCGACTACGGGCTGCTGCTCGAGGCCCTGGGGCCGAGCCCGGTGGTGCTGGGCGAGATCGTCCCGCCGCGCCTGATCGCCCGCGTGGGCACGGCCGAGCAGAAGCGGCGCTGGCTCGGCAAGCTGCTGGCGGGCGACTTCATCTCGACCGCCGCGATCACCGAGCCGCAGGCGGGCTCCGACACGCGCGGCTTCACCTGCGAGGGCGTGCCGGGGCCCGACTTCTATACCGTCACCGGCAAGAAGAAATGGATCAAGTTCGGCGGCATCGCCGACCTGATGACCTTGATGGTGGTCGAGCCGAACCTGCCGCCCAAGGCGCGCCATACCCGCCTGGTGGTGGAACGCGGCGTATCGCCCTGGACCAGCCGCGAGGTGCCGTCCGTCGGCCTGCGCAACGTCTCTTATGTCGAGCTGGAATTCGCCGGCGCCAAGGTCCCGCGCGACAACATGCTGGCCGAGCCGGGCACGGCGCTGGCCGCCTTCGGGCGCGGCATCGAGGCGTCGCGGCCCTTCATCGGGCTGACGGCCGTGGGCATCGCCGCCCACGCGCTGGAGATCGCCACGCGTTACACGCGCGACCGCGTCGCCTTCGGCCGGCCGATCGCGAAGTTCCAGGCGATCCAGGTTTCGCTGGCCAACGCGTCAGCCGAGGTCGCGGCGGCGCGGCTCTTGTGCCTGCAGCCGCTGTGGATGATGGACGCGGGCGAGCATTGCGCGCGCGAGGCGTCGATGGCGAAGGTGTTCGCCACCGAGGCATCGGTGCGCGCGTGCGATGCCGCCATGGACGTGATGGGCGCGATGGGCTTGTCGGAGGAGGCGGGGGTCGAGCGCTGCTGGCGCGATTGCCGCATGTTGACGGTGATCGACGGCACGTCCGGCATCAACCGCCTGATCGCGGGACGCGAGATCACTGGCCATGCCGCGTTCATCTGAGGCGGCGGCGTCGCGGCTGCCGGTCGGCCGCATCCTGGCGCCCCGCTCGGTCGGGGTGTTCGGGGCATCCGACGACCGCGGCAAGTGGGCCGGGCGCATCATGTACTACCTGGCCCTGCACGGCTATGCGGGCGAGGTCATCCCGATCAACCCGCGCCGCGACGTGGTGCAGGGCAGGAAATGCTACGCCCGCGTCGCCGACGCGCCGCCGATCGACGTGGCGATCATCGCCATCCCGGCCGACAAGGCGGTGGATGCGGTCCGCGAATGCGCCGAGGCCGGCGTCGGCAGCTGCCTGATCATCACCAGCGGCTTTGCCGAGGTCGAGGGCGGGGGGGTAGACGCGCAGAAGACCCTGGTCGATATCGCGCGGCGCAGCGGCATGCGGCTGGTGGGCCCGAACTGCCTGGGCATCATCAACGTGCTGAACGGCATGGCGCTGACCTCGGCCCGGGTGCTCGAGGTCGAAAAGCTGCATCGCGGCGCGATCGGTTTCGTCACCCAGAGCGGCGCGCTGATGCTGTCGGTGTTCAACCGCGCGCACGACGCCGGCATCGGGTTCAGCCAGCTCGTCTCGGTCGGCAACCAGGCCGATCTTGAGCTGTGCGACTTCCTCGAGCACATGATCGGCGATCCCGACACAAAGGCGATCTGCCTGCATATCGAGGGGCTGAAGGACGGGCGGCGCTTTCTTGGACTGCTGCGCCGGGCGCGCTTGGCGGCGAAGCCGGTCTTTGTGCTGAAGACCGGCCGCAGCGCCGCGGGCGAGGCGGCGGCGCGCTCGCATACCGCCAGCATGGCCGGCGCGTACCCCGTGTTCCGCGCGGCCTGCCGGCAGGAAGGCGCAGTGCTGTGCGACGATCCCGATACGATGATCCTGGCGGCGGACATGGCGGTGCGCTTCGGCCCCTGCCCGGCGGGCGATGTCGGCATCGTCTCCTCGTCGGGCGGGATCAACGGCGTGGTGCTGGACCGCATGGCCGATTTCAGGCTGCCGGTCGCAACCTTCGCCGCTGCCACGCGATCGGCGCTCGCCCAGCACATGCTGCCGAGCCACCTGGGCAATCCGGTCGACCTGGGCACGCGCAAGCAGGAGGTCGGCGGCGGCGACAAGGTGGGCGAGGACATCCTGCGCATCGTCGCGGCCGATCCTTCGGTGGGGGTCGTCATGGTGCCGCTGACCACAAGCCCCAACTACGAAGCGACCGCGGCCGCGCTGGCTCGGGGCGTCGCCGCTTGCGGCAAGCCCGGCTTCGTCATCGTGACGCCCGGCTCGGTCGCAACCGAGGTCAGGCGCGTGATCCGCGGCGAGGGCGTGCCGGTCTGCGACCGGGTCGATGACGGGCTGCGGATGCTCCGAGCCTATCGCGATGTTCGTCCACCGGCGGTTTCCGCGGCTGCGAGCGCACCGCAACCCGCCCTGTCGATCGACCCTCCGCGCGCGGGCTATCTGAGCGAGCCCGAAGCGAAAGCCTTGCTGGCCAAAGCCGGAATGCGCACGCCCCGCGAGCAGACCGTCGCGACGCGCGAGGAAGCCATCAAAGCGGCCGACGCGATCGGCTATCCGGTCGTGCTGAAGGGAGTCAGCGCGCGCATCGTGCACAAGAGCGACGCCGGGCTGGTGAAAACCGGACTCGCCGATCGCGCGCAGGTCGGCGCGGCCTACGATGCCGTGGCGGGCGCGCTGCGCCGCCAGGACCCGGACGCAAGGCATTGCCTGGTCGCCGAGATGGTCGCTGGCGGGGCCGAGCTGATCCTCGGCGTGAAACGCGATCCGCAATTCGGCCCGGTCGTGATGGTCGGCGCGGGCGGGGTGCTGGTGGAGCTGCTGGAGGATACGCAACTCGCGCTTGCGCCGGTCGACGCCGCGACCGCCGAGGCGATGCTGCGGCGGCTCCGCGTCTTCCGTCTGCTGCAGGGCTATCGCGGCAAGCCCCCGCTGGATGTCGCGGCCGCCGTCGATGCGCTGGTCCGGCTGGGTCGCCTGGCCCAGGCGCTGGGCGACCGGCTGGCCGAGCTCGACATCAATCCGCTGATCGTCCGCGAAGCGGGGCAGGGCGCGATCGCCGTCGACGCCCGCGCCGTCATCGCCTGACGCGACAAGGAAACGCCCGATGGTTCAACTGCACTTCGAGACGCGCCGGAACCGCAAGCCGGTGTTCCAATTCACGCGCGAGCTGATCGACGCCGCCGCCGCGCGCGCCAACGTGCCGGCCGAGGCGAAGCTGACTCTCGGCTACGATCTCCAGGACATGGACACGCTGGCGGGCGCCGACGGGCTGGTGACGTCGAGCGACATCGTCCGCGACCCGAAATTCCTGCTGTCCGACCTTGCCCGGGGGCTGCCGCGGCTGCGCTGGATCCACATCATCGGCGCGGGCATAGAGCGCCTGCTGCCGCTGGACTGGCTGCCGCGGCGGGTGGCGCTGACCAACAACAGCGGCGTGCACATGCAGAAGACCGGCGAATTCGCCGCCATGGCGCTTTTGATGCTGAACAGCCGCCTGCCGCAGATGGTCGGCAACCAGCATGCCGCGCGCTGGGACTCGATCTTCACCCCGTCGATCGCCGGCACCACGGTCACGATCGTCGGGTTGGGCGATATGGGCGCCGCCGCGGCACGCGAGGCCAAGCGGATGGGGATGCGGGTCATCGGCGTGCGCCGCAGCGGCAAGCCGCATCGCTTCGCCGACGAGGTGGTGGGCGTCGAGGGGCTGGGCGCGGCCGTGGCCAAGGCGGACTGCATCTATGTCTCGGCGCCGCTGACCCCGGATACCCGCAATCTCGTCAGCCGCGCGGTCCTGGATCAGGCGAAGCCGGGCGCCGGCCTGGTCAATATCGGCCGGGCCGGCGTGGTGGACTACGCCGCGCTGCGCGATGCGCTGGTCGCGGGCGCGCTGAGCGGCGCGATCCTCGACGTGTTCGATCCCGAGCCGCTTCCGCCGGATTCCCCGCTCTGGTCGACGCCCAACCTCGTGATCATGCCGCATTGCTCGTCCGACGATCGCGACCGCTATATCCCGCTGACCTTCGACCTGGCCTTCGAGAACCTGGCGCGGCTGACGGCGGGCCGGAAGCTGAAGAACCGGGTCGATCCCAAGCGGGGCTATTGAGCTACGTGCTAGCGTTCGACGAACAAGCCTGAGGGGGAAGCGCCCATGCGCGAGAAAGTGTTCATCACCTGCGCCGTGACCGGCGGCGGCGATACGGTCGGCAAGCATCCGGCCATCCCGGTGACGCCGGAGCAGATCGCTACCGCCGCGATCGAGGCCGGCGAGGCCGGCGCGGCGATCGCGCATATCCATGTGCGCGACCCCAAGACCGGCAAGCCCAGCCGCGACATCCGCCTCTACCGTGAGGTGGTCGAACGCATCCGCGCGAGCAACAGCCGGATCGTCATCAACCTAACCTGCGGCGCGGGCGGGCGCTATGTTCCGGATCAGGCGGATCCCTGCCGCGGCGCGCCTGGCTCGACCGTGGCGCCGCCGCTCGACCGCGTGGCGCATGTGGTCGAGCTGAAGCCCGAGATCTGCAGCCTGGACTGCGCCACCATGAACATGGGCGAGTTCGTGTTCATGAACACGCCCGCGCATCTCCGGCAGATGGCCAAGGCGATTCGCGACGCCGGCACCAAGCCCGAACTCGAGGTGTTCGATGTCGGGCATCTCCAGCTTGCGCGGCGCCTGGTCGAGGACGGGCTGATCGCGCCGCCCGCGCTGTTCCAGATCGTGCTGGGCGTGGCCTGGGGCGCGCCGGCGACGCCGCAGGCCATGGCCTACATGAGCACGCTCGTTCCGCCGGGCGCGCACTGGGCGTCGTTCGGCATCTCGCGCATGCAGTTTCCGATGGTGGCCCAGACCGTGTTGCTGGGCGGGCATGTCCGCGTCGGGCTGGAGGACAACCTCTACATCGAGCGCGGCGTGCTGGCGAAGAACAACGCGGCGCTGGTCGAGAAGGCGGTCAAGATCGTGCGGCTGATGGGCGTCGAGGTGGCAAGCCCCGCCGAGGTGCGGGCCGAGCTCGGCCTGCGCGGAACCCCCTAGGAGACCGCGCGATGACCCTGATGAAGGCGGACCTTTCCGGCAAGGCCGCGCTGGTGACCGGCGGCGCGTCGGGCATCGGGCTCGCGACGGTCGAGCGCCTGGCGGGCTGTGGCGCGCGCGTGGCGCTGAACCATCTGCCCGACGATCCGGCGGGTCCGCGCGAGATCGCGCGCCTGCGCGCCGCGGGGCATGACGTGGTCGGCGCGCCCGGCAACGTCGCGGACGCGCGCGCGGCTTCGGGCATCGTGGGCGCGGCGGTGGCGGCGCTGGGCCGGCTCGACTATCTGGTCAACAACGCCGGCACCCCGGTCTCGCGCGATCCGGTGCCGTTCGCCGATCTCGACCGGCTGGACGAGGATTTCTGGAGCCGAATCCTCCAGACCAACCTGGTGGGATTGTTCCGCTGCGTGCGCGCGGCAACCCCGCATCTGAAGGCTTCGCGGGGGGCGATCGTCAATTTGGCCTCGATCGCGGGGTTCGGCGGCGTGGGCAGCAGCCTGGCCTATGCCGCCAGCAAGGCCGGCGTCGTCAACCTGACGCGCAATCTGGCGATCGCGCTGGCGCCGGAGGTCCGCGTCAACGCCGTGGCGCCCGGCTTGGTCGACACGCCCTGGACCAAGCCCTGGGCCGATCAGCGCAAGCAGGCAAGCGTCGAGCGCACGGCGCTCAAGCGCATGGCCACGCCCCAGGACATCGCCGACGTGATCCTGTTCTTCTGCGCCGGCGCCGACTTCGTCACCGGGCAGACGCTGCTGTGCGACGGCGGGCGCGCGACCAGCGCCTGAGGGTCAGTTGACCGGCTTCCAGGTGCCATCCGCCTGCAGGCAGGCGGTGCCGGTCTTGACCGTCTCCTTGCCGTCCACGGTCATCTTGCTCTGGTAGGGCTTGCAGTTGGCGGAAGCGCCGGCGGCGGCCTGGCCCTGCGCGCCCGGCAGGGCGGGGAGCGCCGGTGCGGCTGCGCCGGTGGCTGCAGGCGGCGGCGCCGGCTGATAGGCCGGCGGTGGCGGGGCATAGGCGGCGGGCTGCGCCGGCGCGGCAACGGGCGGCGCGCCGCCCCGCTTGGCGCGCAGATGGTCGAGCAGCGCGACGGAGGGCTGCCCGTCCTGCGCCAGGCCGTTGTTGTACTGATAGGCGCGAATCGCGTTGCCGGTGCGCGGTCCGTAACGCCCGTCGGCCGGGCCGGCATCGTATCCGGCCGCATTCAGTTCGCCCTGCACGGCGGCAGTCAGCTCGCTGCCGCTGCCGGCCGGTGCGGCGGAGGATGATGTCGCCTTGTCCTTCTTGCCGATGACATGGCCCGATCCCGCGCCGACTCCCGCGCCGACCAGCCCGCCAACGACCGCGCCGACCGGTCCGCCCAGGGCGAAGCCGATGCCGGCGCCACCGCCCGCGCCGGCGCCCGCGCCAAGCAGCGTACTGTCCTGGGCGTCGGACTGCGTTGTGCTCCAGGCCACGAGGCCGGCGCCCAGCGCCAGCGTGGCGAGCACTTTCGATACTATGGCCATGCAAGCCTCCCTCGCGATCCACGTCGCGCACGGAACGTCTAAAATCCCCACTAACCGGCGAATTTCACCACGATTCTCACCTGCGGTTCAATTCGACGCTGAGCCGTGCCGCGCGGTGGCGCTGTGGCAATTCGGGGGCGAATCGCTTTCGCCGCGTCGCTCGCCCGTGTCGCGAATCGCTTCCATGCCCGATTTTATTGGCTTTCTACCCCCTGAAATCCACCGCGGCGTCTTGCGCGTCCCACGACACTGTGTCATTCGAGGGGCGTCGCCAGTTCGCTGGCATCAACCAAGGACGACATTGATGGCCCAGAAGACACCAACGCCCACGACCGTCACGCTGAAGCATCTCGCGGCCGCGCTGGCCGAGAAGCACGAAATGCCGAAGAAGACTTCCGAGGCCGTGTTGAATGACCTGGTGGCGCTGATCACCAAGAGCCTGAAGAAGGGCGAGCGCATCCGCATGCCGGCCCTCGGCATCCTGCAGGTCCGCAAGCGGGCCGCCCGCATGGGCCGCAACCCCGCCACGGGCGAGGCGATCAAGATCAAGGCCAGCAAGAAAGTGGCGTTCCGGGCTGCCAAGGAGCTCAAGGAAGCCGTTTGATCTGATGGCTTA